>NZ_JBJDQT010000003.1:76612-272154 GCF_044903565.1 Streptomyces sp. NPDC004065
CTCACCGGCGGCACCGCCACCCTCACCACCAGCACACTCGCCGTCGGATCACACGCACTGACTGCGGTCTACAGCGGCGACACGAACTTCACCGGCTCCACCTCACCCGTCGACACGCAGACCGTCGACCAGGCCGACACCTCCACCACCCTCACCTCCACCCCCGACCCCTCCGTCTTCGGACAACCCAAGACACTCACCGCCACCGTCACCCCCGTACCACCCGGAGCCGGAACCCCCACCGGAACAGTCGACTTCTACGACGGCGCCACCCTCATCGGCACCGCCACCCTCACCGGCGGAACGGCCACCCTCACCACCTCGTCCCTGGCAGTCGGATCACATCCATTGACCGCCACCTACAGCGGCGACGCGAGCTTTACCGGCTCCACCTCGCCCGTGGACACGCAGACCGTGACGCAGGGTGCGACCGCGACCGCTCTCACCTCCGCGCCGGATCCCTCGGTGTTCGGGCAGCCGAAGACCCTGACCGCGACCGTCGCCGCGGTGTCGCCGGCCACCGGAACCCCCACCGGGACAGTGAGCTTCTTCGACGGCGCCACCCTCATCGGCACGTCCCCCCTCAGCGGCGGCACCGCCGCCCTCACCGTCTCCGGTCTGTCCGTGGGTTCCCACGCGCTGACGGCCGTGTACGGGGGTGACTCGAGTTTCTCGGGTTCCGCCTCCCCGGTGGACGCGCAGTCGGTGGTCAAGGCTTCGTCGTCGACGGCCGTGAGCGTGTCGCCGGATCCCTCTGTGTTCGGCCAGCCCAAGACGCTGACGGCAACGGTGACCGCCGTGGCGCCGGGTGCGGGCACGCCGACGGGGTCGGTGACGTTCTTCATCGGCGGCATTCCGCAGGCCCCGGTCGCCCTGGTGGGCGGTGTGGCCACGCTGACGACCTCGAGCCTGCCCGTGGGCGTGCGGACCGTCCGCGCCGTCTACGGCGGTGACGGAAACTTCAACGGTTCCTCCTCGCCCAACGTCAACGCAACGGTGACCAAGGCCAATTCGGCGACCGCCCTGACATCCGCGCCCGATCCCTCCGTGTTCGGGCAGGCGAAGACCCTCACCGCCACCGTCACGCCCGTCGCACCCGGTGGCGGCACGCCGGCCGGTACGGTCAGCTTCTTCGAGGGGGCCACACTCCTCGGCACCGCCACCCTCAGCGGCGGGGTGGCGACGTTCACCACCTCCGGCCTGGCGGTCGGGACGCACGCGCTGACGGCCGTCTACAACGGCAACGCCGGCTTCAACGCCTCCACTTCACCCGTGGACACACAGACGGTGACGCAGGCCGCCACATCGACGGTGCTGGTGTCCGCGCCCGACCCCTCGGTGTTCGGGCAGGCGAAGACCCTCACCGCCACCGTGGCCGCCGTCGCACCCGGGGCAGGTACCCCCACCGGCACAGTCGACTTCCACGACGGCGCCACCCTCATCGGCACCGCGTCACTCGTGGGCGGCACCGCGACCCTCACCACGACGTCACTCGGGGTGGGCACCCATGCGATGACCGCGCTCTACAGCGGCGACACGAACTTCACCGGTTCGACGTCGGCCGTGGACACGCAGACGGTGACGCAGGCCGCCACATCGACGGTGCTGGTGTCCGCGCCCGACCCCTCGGTGTTCGGGCAGGCGAAGACCCTCACCGCCACCGTGGCCGCCGTCGCACCCGGGGCAGGTACCCCCACCGGCACGGTCGACTTCCACGACGGCGCCACCCTCATCGGCACCGCGTCACTCGTGGGCGGCACCGCGACCCTCACCACGACGTCACTCGCGGCGGGTTCGCACGCGCTGACGGCGGTCTACGGCGGCGACACGCAGTTCACGGGTTCGACCTCGCCGGTGGACACGCAGTCGGTGGTCAAGGCGTCGAGCACCACGGCGGTCGGCGTATCGCCCGATCCGACGGTGTTCGGCGAGCCCAAGACCCTGACCGCGACCGTCGCGGCCGTGGCCCCGGGCGCGGGTACCCCGACCGGCACGGTGACGTTCTTCGTCGGGGGGATCCCGCAGGCCCCGGTCGCCCTGGCCGGCGGTGTCGCCACGCTGACGACCGCGACCTTGCCGGTGGGCGTGCGCACCGTCCGCGCCGCCTACAACGGTGACGCGAACTTCAACGGGTCAACGTCACCGACGGTCAACGAGACGGTGAACAAGGCCAGTACGACCACGGCGCTCGCCTCGGCGCCCAACCCGTCGGCACCCGCGCAGGCGGTGGTCCTGACGGCCACGGTCGCCGCGGTGCCGCCCGGCGGCGGAACACCTGCCGGAACGGTCGGCTTCTTCGACGGCGCGACCCTCCTGGGCACGGGCACGCTGAGCGGCGGAGTGGCGACGTTCACCACGTCCGGCCTGACGGTCGGGACGCACGCGCTGACCGCTGGCTACAACGGCAACGCCGGCTACAACGCGTCGACATCGCCCGTCGACACCCACGTCGTCATGTGAGCCGACGACGGCAGACCCCGACGTCGGACCCCGACGTCGGACCCGCGGCCCCGGCCGGCCCCCCACGCCGGCCGGGGCCCTGCGGCGGTTGCGATCCGGCGGCCATCGGCTCAGGGGCGTACCGGCCCGTCCGGTGGCACCGGGTTCGCGACCGTCGTCGTACCGGCCGGCGCCCTGGGCGTCCAGCCACTCGGCGACCACCGAGGCGACGTGAACGCCCTCGTCCTCCAGCATCATGGTGTCACCGACGCCGGGCACCAGCACCGGGCGCACCCCGTAGAGGTCGGCGATGCGATGGGCGTCGTGCACGGGGGTGCGGTCCTCCTGCGGACCGATGACGAGAACGGGGCAGTGGACGGCTCGTGTGTCGACGAGGGCGCTTCCGTCGCTGTAGCCGTTGACGACGGGCGGGGGTTCCGGGCCGACGCGCTCCATCACCGCGTCCAGGGCGGTCTCGGTGATGCGGTGGAACCACCAGGCGCGAATCCTGTCCCGGCTGTACATGACGGGCTCGTCCGGCGGCAAGGGCGTCTTGCGCATCGCGCCGAGCTGGCCGGGGCCCACGGTGGAGACCAGGACGAGTGCTTCGGTGCGTACCCGTGCGGCCACCAGTTGGGCGAGCAGTTCCCCCATGCTGTGCCCGAGCAGTACGGCCCCTGGAGCGAGGCGGTCCAGCACGCGCAGCACGTCGTCCACGTAGTCCATGAGGGTCAGCGACAGGAACGTCTCTCTCGGCAGGGTGCGGGAGCCGGTGTGGTGGGGCAGGGACAGGGCCAGGCAGGTCCAGCCCGAGTCGACGAGGACCGGGATCCAGCATTCGAAGACCCACCAGCCCTGCTGGGCTCCGTGGATCATGACGATGGTGCCGCGCTGCGCTACGAGCGGGTCGCTCGCTTCGCGCACGAGCATCCCGTCGACCTCGTGGTCGACCCACCGGGGTCCGGGTGCCGTGACGCGGCGTGCCTGTGGTGTGCGGGCGCTTCGATCGCCGTACGACATGGGCGGGCCGCCTTCCCTCACGCCGGTCGGCCCGTCGGGCACGGCCGCCTGTGCGTCGGGGGCGCCGCGGTTCCCGATGGGTCCGATGGGTCCCGGAGGACGGGACGGGCGTCCGTCCGCGTCGCCGGAACACATGGTGTCCCCCATGGTGGCGAGGTGCGGTGCGGCGGCCGGGTGAGGCGTCCGACGGGGGGCGTGTCGCCGGAGCCGAGGGAGCGGGTCAGTCGAGGGCCCTGCGGTCGGGTCCTGTGCGGTCGGGCGCTGTGTGGTCGGGCCCTGTGTGGTCGGGCCCTGTGTGGTCGGGCCCTGTGTGGTCGGGCTCTGTGCGGTCGGGCGCGTACGCGGGCGTGGGGGCGGGCGGTTGTGCGGGCAGCAGCAGCGGGGTGGCGAGCAGCAGGACGCCGGAGAGGGCGATCGCGGGCAACGGGCCGGTGCGTGTCGCTATCACGCCCCAGACGACCATGCAGGTGGCCTGGGTCAGCCTGCTGGTGATGCTCCAGGCGCCGGCCATCCGGGCGGCGTGGCCGGCGGGCGCGCGGCGCAGGCGTTCCGTCGCGCTGATGGGGTTGAAGACGCCCATGCAGACGATCAGCAGGCCCTCGACGAGGGCGACGGTGAGCACGCCGGAGACGCCGGGCCGGGTCATCACGAGTCCGAGCGGGAAGACCGCGCGCAGCCGGCCGGTGACGGTCAGGACGCGGTGCCGTCCGTGGCGGGCGACCAGGCGCGCGGACAGGCGGGCGCCGGCGAGGCCGCCGAGCGCGGGGAGCGCGAAGGCGAGCCCGTACTGCCAGGCGGGGACGTGGTACTGGCCGAGCAGGAGCACGGCCAGGAGCGGGCCGGTCGCCATGATCAGTCCGTTGACGGCCATCTGGTTGAGGAACAGGCGCCGCAGGAACCGGTCGTGGAGGATGAGGCGCCAGCCGGCCAGGAAGTCCCGGGCGTGCGGCCCGGTGGCGCGGCCCGTGCGGGACGTGGCCTCGTCGGGGCCCGTGCGGGTCGGTGCGTCGTCGGGGCCCGTGCGGGCGCCGCCGTAGTCGTCGGGGCCCGTGCGGGGCGCGGCGTCGACGGCGGGGGCGCGCAGGACCGCGAGCGCGGACAGCAGGTAGCTGAGGGCGTCGGCCGCGACGGTGACGACCGGGCCGAGCGCCCCGGTCAGCGCGCCCCCGAGCGGCGGTCCGGCCGCGGTCGCCGCCCAGTTGGTGCCCTCGAACCTCCCGTTGGCGACCAGGAGGTGTTCGCCTCGGACGAGCTGCTTGAGGTAGGCGCCGGAGGCGGCGGTGAAGACGATGCCCGCGGTTCCCGAGACGACCGACACAACGAGCAGTTGTCCGTACGACAGCAGGCCGAGCAGGTGCGCCGCCGGGACGCTCGCCATCGCCGCACAGCGGACCAGGTCCGAGCCGATCATCACCGGCCGCTTGGCCCGGCGTTCGACCCACGGCGCGAGCGGGACGGCGGCCACCGCCGCGACGGCGAGGCCGGCCGCCTCCAGCAGTGCGACGGCGAACGGTGTCGAGTGCAGCACACGGACGGCGATCAGCGGGAACGCCCCGAAGGCGATCCAGGTGCCGTACGTGCTCACCGCGTAGGCCGACCACAGCCGGCCGAAACCGGGTTCCAGGCGCGGGGGCATGCGTCTCCTTCGCGAAGGCGGGGTGCGGGCCGGTGCATGACATCAGTCGGCGGGGAGCGGGATCAAACAACCGTTCCACGGGGAGACACAACGATCGGTTGTGAGGGGCGCGGGCCGGTCCGCCGGGCGCGCCTACCATGGGCCGGTGGATACCGAGGCGGTGCGTACGTTCCTCCGTGCCGCCGAGCTGGGCCGGCTGCAGCATGCGGCGGACGAGCTCGGCGTGACCCAGCAGGCCGTGTCGAAGCGGATCGCCGCCCTGGAGCGGGAGCTCGGCGCCCGCCTGTTCACCCGCACCGTCCGAGGGGTCGAGCTGACCCACGACGGCCAGGCGTTCCTGCCGCACGCGCGGACCGTCGTCACCGGTGCCGACCGCGCCCTGACCGCGCTGGGGAGGGGCTCGCGGCCCCTGCGCGTCGACGTCCTCGGGCTGAGGTCCGCGCAGGCCGTGCTCCTCCACGAGTACTGGCGCTCGCATCCCGACGTCGAGCTGGACGTGGTGACCATCAAGGTGAGTGATCCGCGCGCGGCGGTCGCCGCCGTCCGGGCGGGCGACGTCGACGCCACGTTCCGCACGGTCACCGACCCCGCGGCGCTGCCGCGCGATCTGCGGATGCTGCGCGCGTTCGACTCCCCGCTCGAGCTGATCGTCGGCCCGGGGCATCCGCTGGCCTCCGCGCGGACGCTGACGCCGGCCCAGTTGCGCGGGCACCGCATCTGGGTGCCGGGCATCGCGCCGCGCAGCGAGTGGGCCGAGTTCTACGACGAGCTCGTTTCGGCGTTCGATCTGCGCGTCGACGCCTCCGGTCCGAACTTCGGCAACGAGGTCCTGCTCGACACCCTCGCGGAGTCCGACGAGGTGGCCACCCTCGTCGGCGCGCGCGACCGCTACCTCTGGCCGGCCGGGTACGACCTGCGGCGCATCCCGATCGTGGACCCGGTCATCGCCTACCCGATCTCGCTCATCGTGCCGAGGACGAACCCGCATCCCCGACTGCAGCCGGTCATCGACCACTTCACGAGCCTGCCGCGCCTGCCCGGTCCGTGCTGGCTCCCGTCCTGGGCGGCGGTCCCGCACGGCCGCGGGGGCGACACCGCCGCGCGCCGCCCATAGCGTTCACGCGCGGGCCTCACCGGGCGCGCGGGCGTAGGGACCGCCCGGGGGTCAGGGGCGCGCGGGCGTCAGGACCGCCCGGGGGTCATGAGCGCGGGGGGCGTCACCGGCGCCCGGACCGCCGAGCGCGCGGGGGGTCACCACCGGGCGTCCGGGGCACCGAGCGCGCGGGCGTCGAGGGCGCGCAGCGCGGTGAGGCAGGCGGCGATCGCGGGCTGGTGCGCGGTGCCGTGGCGGACGGCGGTCTCGATGGTGCGGGTGAGCGTGCCGTCCGCCACCGGGTGCGCCGTGAGTGGCGGCGGCAGGCGGTGCGCGGCCATGCGCGGCATGAGGACGGTGTGGCCGCTGCTCGCGGCGAGGGCGGCCATGGCGGAGAAGTCGGTGCAGGTGTGGCGTACCCGCGGGGTGAAGCCGGCCGACCGGCAGGCGTGGAGGACGGCCTCGCCGCAGGCCGTCTGCGGCGGGGCGGTGATCCACGGGGTGGTCGCCAGCTCGCGCAGGTCGACCGGGGATCCCTCGGGGCCGGCCGCCGGGTGGTCCTCGCGCAGGACGGCGACCAGGGGATCGTCCCACAGGGTGATCGTCTCGACGGCCGGGTGCGCGGGTGCGGCGAGGTTCGTGTAGCGGTAGAGCAGCGCGACGTCGGCGCGGCGCTGGAGCAGCAGCCGTACGGCGGGTTCCGGTTCCGCCTCGGTGATGTGCACGCGCAGCTCCCCGTGGGCCTTCTCCAGGGCTTCGCCCACGGGGGCGGCCACCGGCGCGAGGGCGCTGGGGAAGCAGGCGAGGTGGAGGGGCCCGGCCGGTTCACCGGCATCGGCCCGCAGCCGGTTGCGGGCCTGCTCGAGGGCCGTGAGCACGGTTTCGGTGTCCTCGGCGAGCCGGTGGCCGGCGGCCGTGAGGTGGACGGAGCGGCCGGTGCGCTCCAGGAGGCGGGCGCCTGTCTCCTCCTCCAGCAGCCGCAGCTGCTGCGACACGGCGGAGGGCGTGACGCCGTGCAGTTCGGCCACGGCGGTCACGGTGCCGTGGACGGCCAGGTCCCGCAGAAGGATGAGGCGTCGGACGTCGAGCATCAGCTCATCTTAAGGTCATGCTGTAGGAGATGTAGCTGGACACGAGGGCGGGTGAACGGCGACCCTGGCGGCCTCAGCCCCGTTCCCGAGCAGTACCAGGAGTGTTCGTGCGCGCCACCGTGATCCACGGCCCCGGTGACATCCGTGTCGAGGAGGTGCCCGACCCGGTCGTGCGGCGGCCGACGGACGCCGTGGTGCGGGTGGTCAACGCCTGTATCTGCGGCAGCGACCTGTGGGCGTACCGGGGTGTGGCGTCCAGGGTGGCCGGGCAGCGGATCGGCCACGAGTTCCTCGGCGTCGTCGAGGACGTCGGCCGCGAGGTGACCGGTTTCGCGCGCGGCGACTTCGTGCTGGCGCCGTTCGTCTGGTCCGACGGCACCTGCGACCACTGCCGCGAGGGCCTGCACACGTCCTGCCCCAACGGCGGCTTCTGGGGGGAGGTCGGATCCGACGGCGGGCAGGGCGAGGCCGTGCGGGTGCCCTACGCGGACGGCACCCTGGTCAAGCTGCCGGAGGAGGCGGCCGGCGAGGAGAAGCTGCTGCCCGGCCTGCTCGCGCTGTCGGACGTGATGAGCACCGGCCACCACGCCGCGGTGGCGGCCCGGGTACGGCCCGGTGTCACCGTCGCCGTGGTGGGTGACGGCGCGGTCGGCCTGTGCGGTGTGCTCGCCGCGCGCCGGCTGGGCGCCGGGCGGATCATCGCGCTGGGCCGGCACGAGGAGCGCATCGCGATCGCCCGCCGCTTCGGCGCCACCGACGTGGTGGCCGAGCGGGGCGAGGCCGCGGTCGAGGCGGTCGGCGAGCTGACCGGCGGCCAGGGCGCACACGCCGTGCTGGAGGCCGTCGGCACCGAGGAGTCGATGCGCACGGCGATCTCCGTCGCCCGCGACGGCGGCGCGGTCGGCTACGTGGGGGTGCCGCACGGCGGCTCCGCCGGTGTGGACATCGGCCGCATGTTCGACCGGAACATCGCGCTGGCCGGCGGGGTCGCCCCGGCCCGCGCGTACATTCCCGAACTGCTGCCCGATGTGCTCTCCGGCGCCATCGAACCCGGCCTGGTCTTCGACCGCACCGTCGGCCTCGACGGCGTACCCGACGGCTACCGCGCGATGCACGACCGCACGGCTCTCAAGGTCCGCATCGCCCTCTGAGGCCCGGGCGGTCGCGGCGGAACGCGTTCCGCCGCGACCGGAGGCGTGCAGCCGCCGCCGGGTGCCGGTACGGTGCCCTCGGCCCTACGTCGCCGACGGGGCGGGCCGCTCGGTCAGCGCGGGAAGGACCTTTGCGGCGATGTCGACGAGTACGTGGTCGTCCGGCAGGGCGCCGGTCTTGCTCCACACGGTGAAGTCGTAGGAGCCGCCCCGGTCCTTCGGGTCGAGAGCCACGGACAGCGTCCTGGCCAGTGGCCCCTGCTCGACCGGTCCGCCCGACGCGCTGCCACCGAGATCGATCTCGAGCTTCATGGTGTGGTCCGAGGAGAGGACCGCGGGCCGGCCGAGCACCTTGAGCGTCTTGACGTCCCTCTCACCGCCGATTCGCATCAGCTTCACGTACTGGGCGGTCGACAGTTCGTTGTAGGTGGCCGAGGCGTGCACGGTGTACGTGTCGAACTCGACCTCGGCCTCCGGCTGGGCCACCTTCCCGTCGGTCAGGAGGGCGGTGTTGTTGGTGCCGGACACCGACGTCGCGGTCTCACCGGGGGTTCCGAGGAGCCGGGCCAGGTCGGGCCGGTTCAGCGCCTCGCACAGCTCGTCACCCGTCAGGACCCCGGGCTTGTGCCGGTAGGCCTTCGGCAGTTCCGCGGTTTCGCGGCCCGGGCACGAGGCGGGACGCGGGCCGTCCTGGGACGGCAGCACGTCCGGAGCCAGCCACAGCGCCGCGCCGATCGCCCCGAACACGGCCACCGCCGCCACGGCCTGCCCCCAGGCGTTGGGCTCCTTCTGGGCGGTCCGCGCGCCGGGCTGCGGCTGGGCCGCGGACCCGGACCGGGCCGGGACCCGGGGCGCGCCGGAGGCCGGGACGTCGGCATGGGCGACGGACCCGGCCGCCGCCGTGTCCGCAGCGGCCGCCGCCGTGCCCGCGCCGACGGTGGCCGTGTCCGAGCCGGCCCCCGCCCTTTCCGTGCCGGCCGCCGCCGTGTCCGCAGCGGCCGCCGCCCTCAGGGCGCGGCGCACGCGCAGGACCCGCACGACCATGTGGACGCGGACCGCGGTGAACACCAGGAACACCAGGCCGATGCCGGCCGGGACCCACTCGCGGTCATGGACGGCGAGATACATGATGCGCACGCCGAAGACGGACCCGACCACGATGAGCAGGGGCTCGCGGACCCAGAAGGGGAGGCGGCGAACGAGGAAACCGATCACCGGATGATCTCACCAGTACGCGATCACTTCCGCTATGACGGAAGCCATACTTCCGCCCATGCACATGACAGTTCCGTGGTGCGGGCCGGCGCCCGCGCCACCGGCGGCCCGTGCCAGGCCGGACCCGCGCGTGCCGGCAAGGCCGGACCCGCGCGTGCCCCGGGGGGCCGGACCTGCGCGTGCGCGGCCGGATCCGCTCCCACATACTTGTGAGGCGAACCGGGTGCCCGACGGGGCACCGGCGTCGACGGGGCAGGTCTGCGGCCCGCCCGTGGGAGGTCTCCACCCAGATGCAGGTGCCGGGCCGAGCCCGGTCCTCGCGGCTCCTTCAGTGGTGGGCCGTACGCGATCCCGAACTCGCGGCGACCCGCCGGGCCGTGCGTGCCGCGATCGTCATGCCGGGACTGTTCGCCCTGTGCATCGAAGTCCTCCACTCACCCGTCATGGCCTCCTACGCCGCCTTCGGCTCGTTCTCCATGCTGCTGCTGGTCGACTTCACCGGTCCGATGCCGCAGCGGCTACGGGCCCACGTGGGATTCGCGGCGGCGTGGGCGGTGCTCATCAGCCTCGGCACGGTGATCGCCGGGACGATGTGGCTGGCGGTGGCGGTCACCGTGCTGGTCGGCTTCCTGGTGCTGTTCTCGGGTGTCGTCAGCTCCGTACTCGCCGGCAGCACGACCGCGCTGCTGCTGGGCTTCATCCTGCCGGTCACCACACCCGCGCCCCTGGCAGTGCTGCCGGACCGCCTCGCCGGAGCGGGTCTGGCGGCGCTGGCCGCCCTGCCGGCCGTCCGGCTGCTGTGGCCCCGGCCGGCCGGCGATCCGCTGAGCGCGCCCGCCGCCCGGGTCTGCCGCGCGGCCGCCGCGGTACTGCGTGCCGACGCCTCCCGGCTGACGTGCGCGCCGCGGGCGCCGGCCGCGGAACGGTACGCGGTCGCCGCCGACGAGGCCGCGACCGCGGCGGCCGAGCTGCGCACCGTGTTCGAGGCGACTCCGTACCGCCCCAGCGGCCTGTCCACCGGCTCCCGCGCGATCGTCCGCCTGGTCGACGAGCTCACCTGGCTCAGCACCGTCATGGAGGACGGAGGGCACTCTCCCGGTGACGGTGCCGACTGCGATCCGGACGCCCACCTCCCGCTGGCCGCCGCGGCCGACGTCCTCGAGCACGCCGCCCGCCTGCTCGAGGAACCACGCGCGGACCCCCACGCACTGCGGACCTCCGTGAACCGGCTGCGTACGGCCCTGGAGGGACTGGAGCGCGGGGCCGCCGGCCGGCTCCCGGTGCACCGCCACCTCGAGGGCACACCGGAGATCCGCGGTTTCGTCGAGGCCCTGGACGTGTCGTTCCGCGCGGAGGAGCTCGGATTCGTGGTGCTCCGGATCGCGGACAACGTGCGTCTGGCCGCGGCCGCCGAGCAGCGCGGGTGGCGGGAACGCCTGACCGGCCAGGCACCCGGGGGCCTGAGTGAGCCCCTGACCTCCGCCCGCGAGCGGGCCGCGGCCCACCTGCATCCGCATTCGGTCTGGCTGCACAACAGCCTGCGCGGCGCGCTCGGCCTCGGTGTCGCGGTCGTGCTGGTGAACCTCACGAGCTTCCAGCACTCGTTCTGGATCCTGCTGGGCACTCTGTCGGTCCTGCGCTCCAACGCGCTGAGCACCGGGCAGAACGCGGTCCGCGCGCTGGGCGGAACGCTGGTGGGTTCCGTCATCGGGGCGGGGCTGCTGCAGCTCATCGGCCACCACAGCACCCTTCTGTGGTGCCTGCTGCCGGTGGCCGTCCTCGTCGCGGGCATCGCCCCCGCCGCCATCTCGTTCGCCGCCGGGCAGGCCGCCTTCACCGTCACCCTCGTCATTCTGTTCAGCATCGGCCGGACCCCCGACTGGCACACCGCGCTGGCGCGGCTGGAGGACATCGCCATCGGCTGCGGGGTCAGCGTGCTCGTGGGGCTGTTCTTCTGGCCGCGCGGTGCCGCGGCGGCCGTGGACCGGGCCCTGGCCGCCGCGTACACGTACAGCGCCCGTTATCTGGACGCGGCGGTGGACTACGCCGTCGGCCGGTGCGGCGACCGCCCGGCCGCCGTCCGGGCGCCCGTGCGGGACAGCCGCCAGGCGGTGGCCGCCGCCCGGCTGCTGGACGACGCCTTCCGTGCCTATCTGGCGGAGCACGGCCCCAAGCCGGTCCCGATGGCGGACCTGGCCACGCTCGTCACGGGCATCAACGCCCTCCACCTCGCGGCGGACGCCGTCCTCGGGCTGTGGCGGCGTCCCCGGGCACCGTCCGCCCGGACGGACTGGTCCGACGCCCGGATGGCCCTCCTCGGGATGTCGGGGCGGGTCACGGGCTGGTTCCGGGACCTGGCGGCGAGCCTGACCGAGCGGGATTCGGCCCCTCGGCCGCTGCAGCGCAACCTCGACGCGGAAGCGGCCATCGCCGGCTCGGTGCGGCGCGATCTGCGCGACGAGCACGGGCGCGCCACCGACACCGCCGTCCGCGTCGTCTGGACCGTCGATCACCTGCACGCGGTCAGCCGCCTGCAACCGCATCTGGCCGCCGCGGCCAAGGTCAGGCGGCGGACCGGCACCGCGCCGCTCACCGCCTCACCACGGCACCGGGAGCCGGCCGGCGGGCCGATCCGCGCCGTACGAGCGGACGCCCGGGTCGATCCTGTGCCGTCGAAGGGCCGCCAGGGCGCCGCCGACGGCGAACAGCCGCCATGACACGGTCACACCGGCTTTCTATACTGTCCTGAATGTGACGTTTCCTCACCCATGCGGGATGTGCCATGGACGGTATCGCGGACATGGGCGGTACCGAGGGCCGGGGGCCGGCCCGCCCGCCGAGGCCTGACGAGCCGGTCTTCGCACATCCCTGGGAGGGCCGGGCGTTCGCGCTGACGATCCTCTCGAGCCGCCTCGCGTGCGGCGGCTACAACCCGGACGCCTTCCGGCACGCCCTGGAGCGTCTGAGCCCGGCCGCCTATCTCGACGACGGCTACTTCGGGCGCTGGCTCAACGCCGCGGAGTCGATGCTCACCGAGAGCGCCACCCTGGCGCCGGGAGCGGTCCGGGCCCGTGCCCGCAACCTGCGCGGCGACCACGTCGAGGAGCCGCCGGTCCCGGCCCCCCGCCCCGACTGGGCACCGACCGCCGCACCGGTGGACGCGGGATCGCTGCGCCCGGTGGACACCGCGCCGGCCTTCGGCGCGGGCGACCGGGTGCGCGCCAGGGGGGCGCCGGTGCCCGGACACACCCGGCTGCCGGCCTACGCGCGGGGACACACCGGAGTCGTCGAGGCCGTACGGCCCGCCTCGGTGCTGCCCGACACCAACGCCCACTTCCTGGGCGAGCACCCGCAGCACGTGTACTCGGTGCGGTTCGACTCGCGCGAGCTGTGGGGCACGGAGTCGGAGCCCTTCGCGCTCACGGTGGAGATGTACGAGAGCTATCTGGAGACGGCCCGATGACCACCGCCGACGAGCCGGGCGGGCAGCTCCCCCCGGATCTGCGCACCGAGGCGCTCGAGCAGCTGCTCACCGAGCGGGGCCTGATCGACCCCAGGGCGGTGGACGGCATCATCACCACCTACGAGACCCAGATCGGCCCCCTCAACGGCGCCAAGGTCGTCGCCAGGGCCTGGACCGACCCCGCCTACCGGGAGCGGCTGCTGCGGGACGGCACCGCCGCCGTCAAGGAGCTGGGCTTCTCCGGGCCGCAGGGCGAGCACATCGTCGTCGTGGAGAACACCCCCACCGAGCACAACGTGGTGGTGTGCACACTGTGCTCGTGCTATCCGTGGCCGTTGCTCGGTCTGCCGCCGAGCTGGTACAAGGACCCCGCCTACCGCGCGCGCATGGTGAGGCAACCGCGCGCCGTGCTGTCCGAGATGGGACTCGACCTCGCCGACGACGTGCGCGTCACCGTGCACGACTCCACCAGCGAGGTGCGCTGGTTCGTGCTGCCCGAACGGCCCGCCGGTACCGGGCACCTGAGCGAGGAGGAACTCGTGCCGCTGGTGACCCGTGAGGCCATGGTGGGCGTGGCCAAGGTGGCCGCGCCGTGACCGCGCCGCTGGACATCGAGGGGTCCGCCGCCCCGCCCCGCTCCAACGGCGAGCTGGTCTTCGCCGAACCGTGGGAGAGCCGGGCCTTCGGCATGGCCGTCGGCCTCCACGAGGCGGGCGCGTTCACCTGGCCGGCGTTCCGCGCCGCGCTCATCGCCCGGATCGCGGCCTGGGAGCGCGCACCCGTGCGGGACGAGCCCTACGGCTACTACCGGCACTGGCTGGCCGCCCTGGAGGACGTGCTCGTCGACCGGTGCGCCGTCTCCAGGGAGGAGATCGCCACCCGCGCCGAGGCCCTGGCGCAACGTCCACCGGGCCACGACCACGCCGCGGACGACAGCCGCGCGCGGTCCCGCTGAACCGCCGACCGGTGCCGGTTAGGCCAGGCGCAGGTCGACCCAGGGGATGGTGTCCCCCGGCAGCAGGTAGCGCTCGGTCTCGACGAACCCGTGCCGGTGCGCGAACCGCAGACCGTCCTCGTTGGAGGAGAGCACCACCGTCTCGATCACCGTGGCGCCCAGCTCCCGCGCACGGGCGAGCCCGCGCGCGTAGAGCTGCTTGCCGAACCCCCTGCCCCGGTGCTCGGCGAGGACGCGGGCGATCACGGTGGCCGTCGCCGTGCCGTCGGACGGGGGGCGCACCGTGCTGCAGCCCACGAGGACGTCGCCGAGGTGGGCGACCTCCAAGTGGTTGCGCCCGGCGCGTTCCCGCACCTCCTCCAGCGACAGAGGATGCGTGGGGATGATCACGTTGTGGACGTGCTGCCAGTCCCGGAGGGTGTCGTCGCCGTCCGGTTGCCGTATGCGGAGGTCGGGCATCGCAGCAGCAGACCACACCGTGTCTCAGGGCGTCAACTTCCGTTGGTGTGTGCCCTGTTACGGCACCCGGGAGCCGCCGCGCCCAGGGGCGGCCGGCCGGACGTACCCGTCCGGCCGGCCGGTCCCGGTTCAGGCGACGCGGGTGAGTGGTGGGCACTCCCAGGTCGCGTCGATCACCTCCGGGCGGGGCCGGTACATGCGCAGGGCCACGAACCAGGCACCCTTGCTCGCGGTGGGCAGCCAGTTGGCCTCCCCGCCCTCGCCGGGCGGCTCGCTCTGCAGGCGGATCGTCAGCCCGCCGTCGGCGTCCCACTGCAGGCCGGGGCTGCGGTCGCCCACCGAGTAGCGGTCGGCCGGGTTGGGGATGAGGTTCATGTCCTCCCCGTAGGCGGTCAGCGACCAGAAGGCGTCGACCGGCGGCAGCGCGTCGCCCGGGAAGCGCAGTTCGTAGCGGCCCTCGGGGACCAGTTTGTTCCCGTCCGCGTCGTCGAAGTTGAGCAAGTACACGGCTTCGGCCGGGTCGTTGGAGGCGACGCCGACCAGCGACTGGTCGGCGGCGCGTTTGAGGAAGTCGTCGCCGAAGCGTCCCATCTCGGCGGGCGGGTAGCGCCAGCCGTGCACGAGGTGGGCCCAGTCCCCGCTGAGCAGCTGCTGTCTGAGCAGGGGCACGCCGGCGGCCGCGGCACGGATCAGGCTGCGTTTGACCGCGTCGGGCTGCTCCTCGACGTCCAGGCCGGGCCCAATGCCGATCTCCGCGAACTGCCGCAGGAGAACACCGTGGTGGGACGGTGGAGGGTTCTCGGCCAGCATCGCGTTCAGTGTCTTCCACGGCCCCAGGGGGTCCTCCTCCGCCGGGATCGGCGTCAGGACGTCACGGCGTTCGGGGACCTTCGCGTCCGGATCGCCGAACAGGCCGAGGGGGGTGAGCCGGTAGTGTTCCTGGAGTTCCCGGACGTGCGGCACGTCGTACGGGCCGCCGACGAGGGTACGGCCGAGCACGAGCACCCAGGGACTGGGGGCCTCCTCCAGGCGGCGCACCCCGGCGGGAAGTCCGCCCTGCCAGTCCGGACCGACCAGGGCGAAGCTGCCGGCGCCGGAGCCGGTGGTGCGCTGGCCGACGTAGTCGAAGTTGTCGGACGTGATGCCCACCAGCTCGAAGGTGAAGTACCGGTCGCCCATGTCCGGATGGGAGAGGATGACGGGTTCGGCGGTCAGGTCCACCCAGGCCACCGAGTACAGGGTGTCGTTGTTGGGGCATCCCCCGTCGCGGTACGTGGCGTCGAGCAGTCGCTCGGCGTGCCAGAAATGGTTGACGGGCGCGTACGGAACGGTCGCGGGGTTCCGCGGCTGGGTCACCCAGTCGTGCCGGAGCCGGGCGTTGTAGATGTACGGGAACCCGTAGACGAAGGCCTGCTCACCGAGCGTGTAGGCGTACTCACTGCGCCAGTCGGCGACGCGCCCGGTCAGGATCGGCTTCACCGCCTGGCCCAGCGCGGGCACGATATCGGGCAGACGGCGTGCGCGCTCGATCGCGGACCCGGGGTGCCGGGCGGCGTGCCCGGCGGCCCGCGCCACGGAGACGGCCGCGCCGGCCACGTCCTCGGGGATCCGCCGCCAGGCAGGGTTGTGCGATGGTTCGGGCATAGCGGCACCACTTCGCTCGACAGCGTCGCGGGCAGGGCATCCGGCGCACGGCCGTGCGGTCCCTCCGGCCCGTGCGGCTCTCCCCGGCCGTTTCGGTCCCTCCCCCGCCGACCATCCTCCCTCGCATCGCCCGTCGCCGCAGCCCGGCACGGGCCCGTCCGCCCCGCTGCGGCCGGGCGGACGCCCGGACGCAGGATGTGGTGTGCCGGAACCGCCGGTCGCATACTGGAACGGACATCGACGGGACGCGGATCGTCAGCGCCCGGCCGCGGCTCCTTGAGTGCCCGAGGAGGGTGCGCGATGGGAACCTACGAGGACGTCTTCCGCAGCAGCAGCAAGGACCCGGAGCACTTCTGGCTGGAGGCGGCCGGGGCCCTCGACTGGGAGGCCGCCCCGCGGCGCGCCCTCGACGCGGCGCACGCGCCCTTCTACCGCTGGTTCCCCGACGGGCGGCTCAACGTCTGTCACAACGCCGTCGACCGGCATGTCGAGGCCGGCCGGGGCGACCAGCCGGCGCTCGTCTACGACTCCCCCGTCACCGGCACACGACGCACCTACACCTACGCGCAGTTGCGCGACGAGGTGGCGTCCTTCGCCGGAGCGCTCGCGGAGCTGGGCGTCGGACACGGGGACCGGGTCGTCATCTACATGCCCATGGTCCCCGAGGCGGCCGTCGCCATGCTGGCCTGCGCCCGCATCGGCGCCGTCCACTCGGTCGTCTTCGGCGGGTTCGCCCCGAACGAACTCGCCGTCCGCATCGACGACGCCGCCCCCGAGGTGATCGTCTCCGCCTCCTGCGGCATCGAGGGACAACGCGTCATCGCGTACAAGTCACTGCTCGACCGGGCCATCGAGCTGGCCTCGCACAAGCCGCGGCACCGTGTGATCCTGCAACGGCCGCAGGCCAGGGCGGACCTGGGACCCGGCGATCTCGACTGGGCGGAGTTCGTCGCGGCGGCGCCCCCGGCCGGCTGCGTGCCCGTCGCCGCGAACGACCCGCTGTACATCCTCTACACCTCAGGAACGACCGGAAAGCCCAAGGGAGTCGTGCGTGACTGCGGCGGCTACGCCGTGGCGCTGCACTGGTCGATGGGCGCCGTCTTCGACGTGGGCCCGGGCGAGACGATGTTCACCGCCTCCGACGTCGGCTGGGTCGTCGGGCACTCGTACATCGTCTACGGACCGCTGCTGGCCGGCGCGACCACGGTGCTGTACGAGGGCAAACCGGTCGGCACACCGGACGCGGGCCAGTTCTGGCGCGTGGTCGCCGAGCACCGGGTGAAGACCATGTTCACCGCGCCCACCTCCTTCCGGGCCATCCGGAAGCAGGACCCGCAGGGCGCGCTCGCGGCGCCGTACGACCTGTCCAGCCTGCGCTACCTCTTCCTCGCGGGGGAACGCCTCGATCCGGAGACCTACCACTGGGCCGGCGCGCTGCTGGGCATCCCGGTGATCGACAACTGGTGGCAGACCGAGACCGGCTGGCCCATCGTCGCCAACCCGGTCGGCGTCGAAGCCGCGCCCGTCAAGCCCGGCTCCCCGACCTTCCCGCTGCCGGGCTGGGACGTCCGCGTCCTCGACGCCTCGGGAAAGCCGGCGCCCGCGGGCGTGGACGGCGCGATCGTCGTCAAGCTCCCCCTGCCTCCCGGCGCGCTGGTCACGCTCTGGAACGACGACGACCGGTACGTCGCCTCCTACCTCTCCGCGTTCGACGGCTACTACGTCACGGGCGACGGCGGGCACATCGACGACGACGGGTACGTCTTCGTGATGGGCCGCGTCGACGACGTCATCAACGTCGCCGGGCACCGGCTGTCCACGGGCAGCATGGAAGAGGTCCTGGCCGCCCATCCCGATGTGGCCGAGTGCGCCGTGATCGGAGTCGCCGACCCGCTCAAGGGCCAAGTGCCGCGCGGCTTCGTCGTGCTGAAGGCCGGCGCCGGCCGCGAGCCGGGCGACGTCGAGGCCGAACTCGTCCACCTCGTGCGGGAACGCATCGGCGCCGTCGCCTCCCTCAAGGAGGTCTCGGTCGTGGCCGCGCTGCCCAAGACGCGCTCGGGGAAGATCCTGCGCAAGACGATGCGCGCCATCGCCGACGGCCACGAGGAACCCATCCCCTCCACCATCGACGACCCGGGCGTCATCGAGACCCTGCGTCCGGTGCTGCGCGCCGGCGGGCACGGCGGGCACAGCGCATGACCTCGAACCCATGGCGGGGTTCGAGGTCATCGTCCGGCGGGTCCGAGGGTTCTGCGCCCGGCTCTGCGCCTCGGTTCTACGCCCGGCTCTGGGCCTCGGCGTCGGCCACCGCGATCGTGATGCCGAGGGCCTTGGCGATGTTGCCCGCCGCCGTCATGACGCGCGCCGTACCCACCACGGGAGCGATGGCGACCAGCACGTCCTGCACCTGCTCGGCGGTCAGGCCCGCCTGTATCGCGGGGTCGATATGGGCGACGTAGGAGATGGGCGGCGCGTCCGACGCGGCGAGGGCCGCGATGCGCGTGAGCATGAACGTCTCCGGGGTCAGCCCGCACCGCTCGACCGAGTCGACCGTCATCGCGGCGAGGGTGTCCAGTACCGGGGTTTCAGATGCTGTGGCCATAACAGGTCGTCTCCTGTTGGTGTGTCGAGAGGGGACCCGGCGGCGAGGGAGTGCACGGGGTCCCGGTGCGGGGCAGCGCCCACGGCACGACCGTAAATCCATTTCCCGTGGACCGCCTGTCGAGGGGACGGGCCGGGAATCCGAGCCGTGCCGCTCCCCGGGCGGGATCGGGCCCTGCCACCTCAAACTTCCCTCAATGCACGAGGAGTTGCTTGACCGGGCCGCCGGAAACGGCGAATGATCTGCACACGTCAGCCCCGGCGAGGAGCAGGGGTGGCGCAAGGAAGACCATCACGGGTCGCGCACCCCCACTACTTGGCTGGTACATCTTGGGAAACCGTCCAACGGCACCCGGCGCTGCGCCCGGTGCGGTCCGCACGACTGCCTGCGCGCTCGCGACGACTGCCTGCGCGCTCGCGGGCATCCTGGCGCCGGCCGGCTGCGGCACCCACGCGAGCGCCGGTGTCGCGCATCCCTCCGCCGCGGCGCCGGGCCGGAGCACCCCACCTGCCTCGGCGCACGTCACGGCACATGATCCGCACGCCCCCTCGGTCACCGAGGCGCCGCGGATCGGCGCGGACGGCAGGTGGGTCCTCGTCTCCGGCGCTTCCGTCACCGGACACGGGACGTATCCGCTTCCCGGAGGCATCAGGGCGGGCGGGACTCTGGCGATCGCCGTCAACTGCCAGGGGGCGGGCCGCGTCGACGTCCAGGTGACGCCGGCGGGGGTTTCCTTCCCTCTCCGGTGCGAAGAGGGCAAGGTGCTTCCCGCCCTGAACGAGATGCTCATGAGCAAGGCCCGGTCCACCGCCTCACTGCGCTTCACCGCGGATCCGGGCGTGACATGGTCGTTCGCGGCGGGATGGGACCCGGCCCCACCGGAGCGGCGGTGAACGCCGTCGGACGGCGCGGACCGGTGCGTCGAGCGGGCGCCGCGGGGCGCGTGCTGCCTTCTCCGGTCCGGCGGTCGCCTCAGCCGATGGAGACGACGCGCGCCCAAGGCGGCGGGGCGTCCGGGACGTAGTCGGGGTTCTCCTCGTCCACGGCGCGGGCGGGTCGTGGGAAGAGGCCGACGACGGTACGGCAGGGTGGCTGGGCGGAGGGCCAGGGGGTCTGGCCGTCGGTCAGGGCGACGATCACGTCGGGGCGGGGCCGGGAGCGCAACGCCCGGGCGAAACCGGAGCGCAGGTCCGTTCCCCCGCCGCCGATCAGGGCCATGCTCTCGGCACGGCAGAGCGGTACGGCCACCCCGGCCGCCGCGTCGCAGGAGATCACCGAGACCAGGTCGCGCCGGCCGCCCACGGCCCGTGCGATCGCCGCCACCTCCAGCAGCGCGCTGCCCAGCTCCGCGTCGCTCACCGACCCGGAGGTGTCGATCACGACGCAGACCCGGGGCGGCGTACGGCGCAGGCTCGGCAGGACGACGCCGGGGAGCCCGGCCGAGCGCCGGGACGGGCGACGGTAGCTGTGGTTCTCGCCCACTCCGGGCGCGCCCGCCGCCGAGCGGACCGCCGCCCCCAGCAGCTGCCGCCACGGCTGCGGCGGATGGAACGCCTCGTCCGCCCACCGGCGCCACCCCTCCGGCGCGTCGCCCGGCCGGCCCTTGATCCCCTCGGCGACCCGGAAGCGGACCGCGTCCCGCTGCTGCCTGCTCAGCCCGTGCGCCCCCGCCGGCCCCAGCTCCCACGGCCTGCGCTGTCCGTCGGCGCCGCTGCCGCAGTCCAGCCAGGCCTGCTCCGCGGCGAGCCCGGACATGGAGGCCGTCCGCAGGTACTCCTCCATCAGCAGCCCCCGGGGCAGCCGCAGCAGCGACGGCAGCACCGCACCGGCGGGCACGGGCAGCCCGTCGCCGTAGATGTCGTCGTTGATCTCGAAGTCGGCGGCGATGTTCCGCCGCAGTCTTCCCGGGCCGCCGGCCGCCAGGCCTCCGCCCGCGTCCCGCTCGCCGGGCCCGTGCTCCTCGTGCTCGCGCGCATACCGCTCGCCGCGCCCGTGGTGGTCCCGGAGCAGATGGGAGACCTCGTGCACCCACACGCCCGCCAGCTCCTCCACCGGGGTGCGCGCCACGAAGCCGGGCGAGACGTAGCAGCGCCAGTACGCGTCCACCGCCATCGTGGGGACCGACCGGTCCTCCACCACGTGCAGGGCGAAGAGCGCGTCGGCCAGGTAGGGGCGGACCCTCACCGCGTGCAGCCGCGCGGCCAGCAGCTTCTCCAGGTCCAGCGGAAGTCCTGGCGGCCCGCCCGGACCGCCGTCGCCGGCGGCCGGCGGCTTCGGCACGGTGGCGCCCACCGGGCGTGGCGGCGCGGGCCGGGGCAGGGGGCGCGGCAGCGGGCGCGGCCCCGGACGCCGGGCGGTCCCCGTCATCGGCGTACCCCCGTCGTGCCGGCGGCGCCACGAGCGGCGCCGGCCGCCGCCGCGACCCGGCCCACCGACCGGTCCGCCCGGCGGGCCAGACCGACCACCGCGGTCAGCCGCTCCACCGCTTCCGGCACCTCCCAGTCGTCGCGCCGCAGCGCGGCGAGCGCCGTCGCCGGGGCGACCAGCAGGTCGGGGGCGCCGGTCTCCAGGGCCCGCACCAGCACCGCCCAGCCCGCCTCCCAGCGCTCCCGCCGGGGCCGTGCCCCGACGGCGGCCACCACCGCCTCCAGCGCCGCCTGCCGCAGGTCGCCCCGCTCCGGCAGCTCGGCGCGGGCCGGGTCGGCCAGCAGCGACTCCGGATCCGGCAGGTCCATCCGGTCCAGGTGGGCGAGGAGTTCGAGCCCGGGTCCGTCGCCCACCGCGCCCCGCACCAGCAGCGCCAGCACCTCCCGGGAGACCGATGCCGCCGTGCCGAAGGCCAGCAGGGTCAACGCGGCCTCCCAGCTCCTGGGGGACGGCCAGGCACCGCCGCGCCGGGTCTCGCTGCTCGGCAGCCGGTGGATCAGTGTCGGCCTGACGTCCAGGAAGCCGCAGACCGCGCGCCGGGCGAACGCCACCGCCTCCGCCAGCCGCTCCGGCTCCAGCCGGGGCAGCTCGGCCCGGGGCCAGACCCCGCCCAGACCGCGCACCACCACATCCCGGTCGTGCACCCAGTGCAGATGGACGAAGCGGTTGGCCAGCGGCGGGCTCAGCTCCCAGCCGTCCGCCGCCGAGGCACGCGGATTCGCGGCGGCCACGATCCGCACCCCCGGCGGGAGTCGCAGCTCACCCACCCTGCGCTCCAGGACCACCCGGAGCAGCGCGGCCTGGACGGCCGGGGTGGCGGTGGACAGTTCGTCCAGGAAGAGCAGTCCCCGCCCGGCCCGCACGAGTCGCACCGCCCACTGCGGTGGCGCCATCGGTACGCCCCGCACCGCCGGGTCGTCGCCCACGACGGGCAGTCCGGAGAAGTCGGACGGCTCGTGGACGCTGGCGATCACGGTGGTCAGCGGCAGGTCGAGGGAGGCCGCGAGCTGGGTCAGGGCGGCGGTCTTGCCGATGCCCGGCTCGCCCCAGAGCAGCACCGGCAGGTCGGCCGCGACGGCGAGGGTGAGTGCTTCGAGCTGTTCGTCGGGGCGTGGCTCGGTGGTCGTCGTCCGCAGGAGCGTCAGAAGGTCGCCGGCGACGGCGAGTTGAGCGCCTGTGCCGGTGGCGGTTCCCGTCGCGCCGGCGTCCGTGCCTGGTCCGGTCGTGTCGGTACGGGCGGGTGCGGGCGTGCCGCCGGCCGGGTGCGGGGTGGGCAGGAGGGCGTACGAAGTCATGGGCATCACCTGGTGTGTGGAGAAGGATGGGTGGGGGACGGTCCGTCCCCGGAGGATTCGAGGGGCGCGCGAGGCGTGCGCGGCGCGGTGTCGGGTCGGGCGAGGACGGGAGCGGGTGGAACGGCCGGCCGGTCGCGAGAGACCGATCGGTCAGCGGGAGGCCGGCCGGTCAGCCGGAGGCCGATCGGTCAACGGGAGGCCGGCCGGTCAGCCGGAGGCCGATCGGTCAACGGGAGGCCGGCCGGTCAGCCGGAGGCCGATCTGTCAACGGGAGGCCGGCCGGTCAGCCGGAGGCCGATCTGTCAGCCGGAGGCCGGCCGGTCAGCCGGAGGCCGGCCGGTCAGCCGGAGGCCGGCCGGTCAGCCGGAGGCCGATCTGTCAACGGGAGGCCGGCCGGTCAGCCGGAGGCCGATCGGTCAACGGGAGGCCGGCCGGTCAGCCGGAGACCGATCGGTCAGCCGGAGGCCGGCCGGTCAGCGGGCCAGGCCGGTGCGCGGTCGCTCCCGGCTGCTGAGCTTCAGGCGTGCCGCGGCGGCCGTGTGGCGGCCGAGCCGGGGACGGCGGCCCGCCCGCGCGTGTCCCGTGCCCGGGGAAGTACCGCCCCCGGCCGCACCGTTGCCGGTGGCGGGGTGCGGACTGCGGAGCCCCGCACGGAACAGCCCGTGGTCGACGCGGCGGTCCACGGCCGACTCCAGTTCCTGCCGCAACGGCCCGTCGCGCAGGATCGCGCCGGGCCCGAGCAGTCCCTCGACGACGGCCAGCGCCCCGGCCACGTCGCCGTGGTGCAGCCGCTCCCGGACCGCGGGCAGTTCCTGCGGGCTGCGGTGCACCGCGTCGATCGCCCGCAGGCACGGCAGCGCGGGTCCGCCGAGCGCCACCAGAAGCTCCTCGCGGCGCAGTTGGGCCGGACCGTGGTCGACGGCCGTCAGCACCCCGTCGCGCAGTGCGATCCGGTGGACCTCGCCGCGGCACTCCACCCGGTGCGGGTCGCCGGGTTCGGGAGCGGGGCCGGCCGGCGGGGCCGCGCCGGGCGCCGCCGCCGGGCCGGAGGGCGCCAGTGCCGCGGCGACGAGCGGATGCAGCCGCTCGGCCGTGAGCAGCCCGGCCCGCAGCAGCCGCAGATCCGGAAGGACCCGGGCCGCCGCCTCGGGCAGCACGGGCAGCGCGGCGGCCTCCTGCGGCGGCAGCACGTGGCCCAGCGGCCGGACGGCCGGGGCGTGACTGTCGTCGGGGGCGACGAGTTCGAGCACGGCACGGCTTCGCGTACCGAGCCGCACCGTGAACGCCCCGCGGGGGCGGCCATCGGCCCGCAGCAGCAACTCCGCCTCGGCGGCCCACCGGTCCACCGCCCACGGCACGTCCCGGACGGTGCCACGGTCGGCCCAGGCGGTGCCACGATCGGCCCGGACGGCGCCACGGTCGGCCCGATTGGCCCGATTGGCCCGGTCGGCCGGAACCGGCAGCTCCGGCGGACTGGCGGACGGCGGCGGCCCGCTCGCACCGCTGCGTCGCGCCAGCTCTCCGCACCGGCGGGCGTCCCAGAGGTGCCGGTGCAGGTCGAGCCGGAAACGCCGGTCGGGGTACGGGTGCGGGTGGGACCGCTGCGCGGCGCCGCCGGTCCCTGGCCCCTCCCACAGGGCCAGGGACATCCGCTGTCCGCCGTCCGCCCAGGCCGGCGGGGTCCGCACCACCAGATGCAGCGGCGGGTCACCGGAGCGGTCGTAACGCGCCAGACAGACCGTGAGGCCGGGCCTGAGCCGCCCGTCCGGGGCGACGCGGGGCATGTGCCAGCGCAGCAGATCCGGCGCCAGCCGGCGCAGATCGGCACGGAGCCGGGTGGTCAGATCGGTGCCGTGGCGGTCGCGCACGGCGCGCAGATCGAGATCGACGTCGATCCGGGCGGCGGCGCAGGCCCCCGCCCAGTCACCGGCCGTACGCCGCGCGGTCGCGGTCTCGATCATGGACGGTGGCACGGCGTACGCGCGCACGCGCTGCCACATCAACAGGTGGGCCGGAACGTCCGTCGCGAGGTGATGTGCCATCAGCACTCACCTTGCACGAACGATTCCCCCAATCCGCGAGAGAAGGTGTTCTTCACGCGGGCATCATAGGACACGCCTTCCGTGCCGTGCCGGCAATTGATTGCCGGGGTGGCCGGTCACGGGCGCGGTGGCCGGTCAGGGGAGGATCTCGACGTACCCGTCGGTGCCGTGCACGCGGATGCGCTGCCCGTCGCGGATGCGCCGGGTGGCCCGCTCCACACCCACCACGGCGGGCAGGCCGTACTCCCGGGCGATCACCGCGCCGTGCGTCATCAGGCCGCCCACCTCCGTCACCAGGCCCGCGATCCCGACGAACAGGGGCGACCAACTGGGGTCCGTGAAGGCGGTGACCAGGATGTCGCCCGGCTCGAGATCGGCCTCCGCCAGGTCGAGGATCACGCGGGCCCTGCCCTCCACGGTTCCGGCCGAGACCGGCAGGCCGGTCAGGGCGCCGGCCGGTACGCCGTCGCGCCGGTACGTCCCGGTGAGGCACTCGCCGTCCGAGGTCAGTACCCGGGGAGGGGTGAGCGCCTGATGGGAGCGGAAGTCCTCCTTGCGCCGCTGGATGAGCCGCTCGTCCACCCGGTGCGAGCGGGCCGCCTCGGCGAACTCCTGGAACGTGAGGTAGAAGACGTCCTCCTGGTCCCGGAGCACACGGGCCCGCACGAGCCGCCCGGCCTCCGCCAGCAGCGCCCGCTTGTAGATGAAGTAACGGGTGACGATGCCGTACTTGGGGTACTCGCGGTATCCGATGAAGGTCCGTACCCGGTCGATCATCCGCTTGGTCTCGCGGGCCTTGCGCTCGCCGTCCGGCAGGGCCCGCAGACGTGTCAGCACGTCGTGTTCCTTCCTCAGTGCCGCCTGTCGTCCCTGCTCGAAGCGGTGCCGGGCGGCGCCCGGTGCGAAGTTCCGTACGTGGTCGAGGATCAGGGGTACGAGGGTGGCGGGGCGCTCGCGCCACCGCGGCCTGGTGATGTCGATCTCGCCGGCGCAGCGCATGCCGTACCGGTCCAGGTAGTCCTCGACGGCGTCGCGTGCCTCGGTCCCGCCCGGGAGCTTCGCCAGCTCGTCCAGGAAGTCCCGGTCGGCGGCGCCGACGCCGCGCAGGAAGGCGACGACCTCGGGATGGGGGCGGATCGCGTCCGCGACGTCGAGCAGGGCCAGTCCCATCTCCGACGTGACGTTTCCGGGCGCGGACAAGGTGAGCGTGTCGGCGGCGTTCTTCTCGCCGAGCCACTCCCGCAGTTTGTCGTTGAGCCACCACGTGGCTTCCATCCCCGCCATGATCGCCTGGAGGTTCAGCGGGTCGCCGAGCACCCGCTTGTGCTCCTCGAAGGCGTCCAGCAGGAACTCGAACAGTTCCGGTCCGCTCTTCGTCCGGATGTCGCGCCCCAGGGCGGCGATGGACGCCCGGCTGCGTTCGATCAGCTCGGTGACGACGGCCGGATCGGTCGCGATCGGGGCAGGGGCGCCGCCGGACGGCCGCCCGCCGGGATCCGCGTCGGGCAGTGACGGGACGAAGTCGCCGCGTTCCAGGACCGTCTCCAGGGCGTCCGCGATCAGCGGATCGGACCTCTGCACGAGGTCGAGCAGGGCGGCACGGCTCGCGGGTGCGGCCAGGTGCCGGGTGACGTCGACGAACAGCCTGCTTCCGGCGGCGTGCATCGGCGCCATGGCCGTCAGCTGCCACACGGACAGCCCCAGGGGCTTCATCGGGTCAGTCATCATCTGCTGGTGGCCGACGGACACGTAGACGTGGTTGTCCTCGTCGTCCCTCTCGGGGACGGGGAACAGCGTGGTGACCGGACGGCTCTGGACGATGTGGAAGCCGTCGTCGGCCAGGCACCACTCGATGTCCTGCGGGCGGCCGAAGTGCGCCTCGATCCGGCGGCCGAGCCGGACCAGTTCGAGGACCTGGGGGTGTGTCAGGGCCGGCTGCGCCTGCCGGCGCGAGTCGATCGCCACTTCCCGCGTGCCGCCGCCCGGCGACGCGACGACGGCGCGCCGCTTGACGGCGATCGTCTCGGCGACGACCTCGCCGTCCCGCACCTTGAGGACGTCCGGGTCGACCGAGCCGGCGACCAGCGCCTCACCGAGTCCGAAGCCGGCGTCCACGGTGGCGGCCTTCCGGTCGCCCGTCACGGGGTCGGCGGTGAACAGGACGCCGGCGGCGTGCGGGAGGACCATCCGCTGCACCAGCACGGCCATACGGACCGTGCGGTGGTCGATGCCGTGGCGCCGGCGGTAGGCGACGGCCCGCTCGGTGAACAGCGAGGCCCAGCACCGGCTGATGTGCCGCAGGACCGACGCCGGGCCCACGACATTGAGACAGGTGTCCTGCTGGCCCGCGAACGAGGCCGTCGGCAGGTCCTCCGCCGTCGCGCTGGACCGGACGGCGTAGGCGTCGTGTTCACCGTGCCGGACGAGTGCGCGGGTGATCTCCGCGGCGAGCTCGTCCGGGACGGTGACGTCCTCGACGGTCCGGCGGATCTCCGCGCTGAGCGCCCGGATGGCCTCCCGGTCGTCCGGGTCCGTACGCGACAGCTGATCGAGCCGGTCGTCGAGCGACGGCGCCTGGGCCATGACCCGGCGGAAGGCGTCCGTCGTCACACAGAAGCCGGGCGGCACGCGGAGACCGGCGATCTGTGCCAGCCGTCCCAGGTTCGCGGCCTTGCCGCCGACAGCCGCGGCCCGGCTGTCGCCGGCCTCCCGCAGATCCAGCACGTACGGCCCGGTCATCGGCCCCCCTCCGGAACCGCCGTGCGCCCTCGCCCCGCACCGGCCGACCGGCGCCCGGGCATCCCCTGCCCCACGGCACTTCGTGGTGGACACGTCCTCAACTCTTCATCCCTCCGATGGGCCACCGGCCGGCGACGGCGCCGGGCGGCGCACTCCGCCCGGACCGCCGCAGCTCCGTTTCCGCTGGTGGCGGGCTGGGCGGACGATTCTGCGCCACGGGAGGGGCCTTGCCGCAAGCCCCCCTGTGCGCTATAAGTTGAGAGTGGCAAGGAGAGCGCTCCTTGCCTTTTCGTTTTCCGCCCGGGGGGTATTCCCGCCCGGAGATCCCCGCCCGGGGGGTATTCCCGCCCCGGAGGGTCCTCTCGCCTCACGCCCGAAGCGCCCGTCCACCCCCGGACGGGGTGGGCGGGCGCCAGGCCGGTGCCGTGGAACAGCACGGGTGCGCCGGGGGGCTCGCCGAGCAGCGCGGCCGGGGCTCCGCCGCCGCTGCGGATGCGGGCAGTCGTGGACGGCTGGGTCGGGTTCCCGCGTCACGGGGCTCCTTCCGCGCCGGCGGGCCTGCCGGTGCGGACCGCGGGAGGCGGGGACAGCGCGTTCAGGCGGTCGCGCAGGGCATCCCGGAGGGCGTCCAGGCCTTCGCCCGTCCGGGCGGACACGACGACGGCGGCCGGGTGGAGCCGCCGCAGCACGGCCAGATGCCCGGGTTCGGCGAGGTCCGCCTTGTTCAGCACCAGCAGTTCCGGCACGTCCTGGGCGCCGATGTCGCGCAGTACCTGGTGGACGGTGGCGATGTGCTCGGTGGCCTGCGGGGAGGAGGCGTCGACGACGTGCAGGGCCAGGTCCGCCCGCGCGACCTCCTCGAGCGTCGACCGGAAGGCGTCGACGAGTTGGTGCGGGAGGTGGCGGACGAAGCCGACGGTGTCGGTGAGGGTGCAGGTCGGACCGTCCGGGATGCGCAGTCGGCGCACCAAGGGGTCCAGGGTGGCGAACAGGACGTCGGCGACCTCGGCGTCGGCGCCCGCCAAGCGGTTGAGCAGGGCCGACTTGCCGGCGTTGGTGTATCCGGTGATCGCGACGGACGGGACGCGCTCGCGCAGCCGGCGCCGCCGCGTCACCTCCCGCCTGCGAGCGGTACGGCGCACCTGTTCGTTCAGGGTCCGCATGCGCCGGCGCAGATGGCGTCGCCGGATCTCCAGACGCATCTCGCCGCGTCCGCGTACGCCGATCCCCGCACCGCCGGCCGTCCGGCCGCCGCCGATCCGGGACATCTCCCGGCCGTGGCCGCGCAGCCTCGGCAACTCATAGGCCAGCTGGGCCAGTTCGACCTGTGCCTTGCCCTCGGAACTGCGGGCGTGCTCGCCGAAGATGTCCAGGATGAGTCCGGTGCGGTCGACCACCCGCGCTCCGACACGGTCCTCCAGGCCGCGCACCTGGGCCGGGGTCAGCTCCCCGTCGACGATCACCAGGTCCGCCTGCCGGGTCCCGACCAGCTCGGCGAGCTCCTGGACCTTCCCCGAGCCGAGGTACGTCGCCGGGTCCGGGCGCCGGCGTACCTGTACCGTCCGGTCCACCACCTCGATGCCGTCGGTCGCGGCCAGGCGCTCCAGCTCGTCCAGGGAGTCCGCCACCGCGGAGTCCGCGCCGTCGCGGTGACCGATCGCGAGCAGAACGGCGCGCCATCTGCGCGGTTCCGCCCCGGCGACGCTCGTCGTTCCGGGTCGCTCCCCCGTCAGCCATGTGCCTGGCATGATCGTCTCCGCTCCTGCCGAAGGGCGTCCGCCTCCATGGGTCCCGGGCCTTTCCCAGGTACCCCTCGGCGGCGGTGCAAGCCTTCGTCACGCGCACGGAAGGCCGGAGGCGTCCGCGCCCGGCACCCACCACCCGGCGTCACGGTCGGCGTCATGGTCCGGCGTCACGGTCCGGCGCGCGGCTGTGGACATCGCGGGAGGACGAGCCAAGGTGACCCCCTTCCGGGCCAGAGGGGCGCCACCCCGGTCCTCGGCCGCTGCACGCGTCCGGCGGCGGGCCCGGCGGATACGGGGGCCCCGGCGGATACGGGGGCCCCGGCGGGTACGGGGGGCCCGGCGGATGCGGGGGGGGTGCGGCGCTTGCGTTCAGCGAGCGGCGGATCCGGCTTCGTCCGACGGGCCACCGCCGGTCAGGAGCGGGGCGCTGCGGATGAGGCGCAGTGCCGTGGTGAGGAGGAGACCGCCCACGACGTTGCCCAGGACCGCCCAGGCCAGCCACCCGAGCCAGTCGGCATAGCCGTAGGACGCGCCCGCGTGCAGGCCGGCGAACGCGATCAGGGAGTCCAGGACCGAGTGCCACAGCCCGAGTCCGGCCAGGACGAACGCGGTGGCGATCGAGGCAGTGATCTTTCCGGTCATGGAGTCGGTGCCGTGGTGCATGCGGGTCATGAGCGTGATGACCCCGCCGCCCAGCACGGCGAGGCAGAAGGTGCTCAGCGTGAAGCCGCCGTCCACGAAGTGCGCGCCCGCGGTGGCCGCGGTGCGACGCAGCTCCGGGAACGCCTGAACGACCAGCCAGACGAACGCCCATCCGCCGACCAGGTTCATCACCAGGACCGTCAGCCACATACGGGCCAGGTGCCGCCAGGTCGCCGCGCCCGCGATCACGGTGGCGACCGGTACGAGAAAGCCCTCCGTGAACAGTTCGCTGTGTCCGAGCAGCAGGGCGACGAAGCCCACGGAGAAGGCCAGCCCGGCCAGCAGCTCACTGCCCGTGTCGTGCCGGACGAACAGCAGCGTCATGACGCCGACACCGACGTCTATGCCCCCGAGCAGCGACGTGGCCACCAAGGACGTCCAGGTGCGGTGCAGCCGTGGCCGGCCCTCGGCGACGATGCGCTCGGCCGCTTCGGCGACCCGTGGCTCCCCCGGGCCCCGCATGACCGGATGATCGGGCTCCATTGCGACGGACCCGCTAGGCCGGTTCCGGGCCGCCCGGCGGGGACGGCCCGGCCGCCCCCGGCCCGTGACGGACGAAGAGCGGATGCGGGAACGGCATCTGCATGGGCGCCTCCCTCGGCGACGCACGGCACGGGATTCGCCACCCGTGGATGCCGAGTGCCCACAGGCTCGCCCGGAGACACGTGCCGCGGTGCCCGCGCGCGGGGTACGGCGCGGACGGCCGGTGTCCGGCTGTCGTCCGGCGATCCGGTCAGGTCGTCGTCCCCGGCTCCGGCTCGCCGCCCCGGGCACGCAGTTCCTCGTTGATGCGCTGGGCTTCCTCGAGCTGGTCCTCGAGGATGACGATGCGGCAGGCGGCCTCGATGGGAGTCCCCTGGTCCACGAGCGCCCGGGCGCGGGCTGCGATGCGCAGCTGGTAGCGGGAGTAACGGCGGTGGCCGCCTTCGGAGCGCAGCGGAGTGATCAGGCGGTGTTCCCCGAGGGCACGGAGGAAGGCGGGGGTGGTGCCCAGCATCTCGGCGGCCCGGCCCATCGTGTAGGCGGGGTAGTCGTCGTCGTCGAGAGGGGCGACGGGGCGGGTAGGGGAAGGGGGCATCGACCTCTTCTTTCGGGGGCACGCGTCGGGGGGCCCGGGTGCCGTGCGGCACCCGGGCCCCGAGCTTTCAACACCATCCGCCGGCCTGCTCGGCCGGCCTTCTGTTCCGCAGGTTCCGCCTGGGAGGGCCGGACTGCGGGGATCGTCTGTGCGTGACCGGGAACCACCTTCCAATCCTGGCCGTGCGGTACCCGGGCGGACTGCTCCTCGCCCGGGCGATCCTGATGGCGTTTCGCTCCTTACCTTTGGTTTCTCGGCTTCACTGACGGATTACGCGGGTACTGCGCACGACCCTTCGGGGCCGCGTCCTGCTTGATCTGCGTGCGCGGCGGTCCGTCCGTGCCGCGCCCTTGTCGACTTCCTCGGTACACCAGAATGATATGCCTCCACGCGCCAATGTCTACTGTGGCGGCGACAGATTTTCTCCCGAATGGGCGAACGGAGTTCTACGACCGGGCGTACGTAGTTCTACGTCTGGGCGTACGTAGTTCTACGTCTGGGCGTACGGAGGTCTGCCGGTTCACCGGCTCCGGCGGGTGCCCGGGCGGGCGTTCAGCCGGGCGGCCTGGCGTGTCAGGTGGTCGCGCTCGGCGAGGTTGGGCGCCCGGTGGGCCGCCTCGGCGTACAGCCGCGCCGCCGTGGCCAGGTCGCCATCGCGCTGGTGGAGGTACGCCGCCGCCGCGGTGTGGCGGGGCAGCGAGGGGTCCAGCGCCGCGAGCTCCGCCAGGCCGGCGCGCGGTCCGTCGGCCTCCCCGACGGCCACCGCGCGGTTGAGCCGGACGACCGGGCTGTCGGTCAGGCGTACGAGCTCGTCGTACCACTCGACGATCTGCACCCAGTCGGTCTCGGCGGCGGTGGGCGCGTCGGCGTGGAGCGCGGCGATGGCCGCCTGGGCCTGGAACTCGCCCAGCCGGTCACGGGCGAGGGCCGCCTGGAGGACGGCGACGCCCCCGGCGATCGACGCGGTGTCCCAGAGGGACCGGTCCTGCTCGGCGAGCGGCACCAGGCTGCCGTCGGGCGCGGTACGGGCGGCACGCCGGGCGTGGTGGAGCAGCATGAGGGCGAGCAGCCCGGCCACCTCGGGGTGGTCGATGACGGCCGGCAGTTGCCGGGTGAGCCGGATGGCCTCGGCGGCGAGGTCGACGTCGCCGGAGTAGCCCTCATTGAAGACGAGGTACAGCACCCGCAGCACGGTGGCGACGTCGCCGGGCCGGTCGAAGCGCACGCCGGAGACGGTGCGCTTGGCCCGGCTGATGCGCTGGGCCATGGTCGCCTCGGGCACCAGGTAGGCCCGGGCGATCTGGCGGGTGGTCAGCCCGCCGACGGCGCGCAGGGTGAGCGCGACCGCCGAGGCCGGGGTCAGCGACGGGTGGGCGCACAGGAAGTACAGCTGGAGGGTGTCGTCCGCGGCGGGCACCGGACCGGGCGCCGGCTCCCCTTCGACGCGGTCCTCACGCCGGCGGCGGGCGGCGTCGGCGCGCGTGGCGTCGAGGAACTTGCGCCAGGCCACGGTGACCAGCCAGCCCTTGGCGTCCCGGACGGGGTCTCCCCCGCCGGCCCCGGGGTCCTGGGCGGGGCCGGCCGCCGGGACCCGCAGCGCCTCGACCAGTGCCTCCTGCACGGCGTCCTCGGCCGCCGCGAAGTCGGCTCCGCGGCGGACGAGGACGGTGAGCACGCCCGGTATGAGGGTGCGGAGTTCGGCCTCGTCCACGGGGGAGGTCAATCCGTGACGGTGGGGGGCGCGGTCAGGAACGGGCGGACCTCCAGCCACTCGTGGATCGGCCGGCCGCCCGCCCCGGGGGCGGCCGACAGCTCCCCGGCCAGCTCGACGGCGCGCTCGTGGCTGTCGACGTCGATGATCATCCAGCCCGCGATGAGGTCCTTCGTCTCGGCGAACGGCCCGTCGGTGACCGGCGGGCGCCCCTCGCCGTCGTAGCGGACCCACTCCCCCTCGGGGGCGAGCGCCTGGCCGTCGACGAACTCGCCGGTCTTCTCCAGCCGGGCCGCGAAGTCGTGCATGTACTGCATGTGGGCCGAGATCTCCTCCGGGCTCCACCGGTCCATCGGCACGTCGTTGACCGGAGCCGGGGCACCGCGGTAGTGCTTCAGCAGCAGGTACTTGGCCATCGTGGACTCTCCTCGGTGCTCGTGCGGCCCATTGTGGCCGCGTTCACCCCAGGGACGGAGCCCGACGCGGGTTCTCGACATCGCCGCCGCATCCTTTTCCGCGGGTCTTCCTCTCCGTGCGCCGCTCGCCTCGCGGTACTTCCGGTGATCCCGTAGGGTCGCGGTGCCGCCCACGACAGGAGGGCGGCGTGCCCCTTCCCGTGCGCGGGACAGTCCGCGCCGTCCAGCGGACCGGCGGACGTCTGCCGTGGGGTGGCGGGCAGGCTGCGGCTCGTGCGATGGAGGAGTGCCCATGTCGGGCCGGTTCGAGGCGACGACCGAGATCGACCGCCCGGTCGCGGCGGTGTTCGACTACCTGGCCGACGGGCGCAACGATCCGCAGTTCAGCCCCCGCGTGCTCAGGATCGAGCGGACACCGGACACCCCGACCGCCGTCGGTACGGTCTTCCGCAGCACGGTCAAGGACGCGGGCATGAAGACCGCCAGGGAGTTCCGCATCACCGAACTGGAAGCCCCGGCGAGGATCCGGTGGGCCGAGGTCTCGAAGAACAGTGTCACGGTGCGCGAAGGCGGCTACGACCTGGAGCCACTGGCCGACGGCGGGACACGCGTCCGTATCTTCAACGTCCTGGACGGGCACGGTCTCGGCAAGCTCCTCGTCGGCCTGGCGCTCGCCGCCGCCCGCAAGGACGCCGACGCCTTCGGCGGCCGGATCAAGGCAGCGGCGGAAGCGGCGATCGCCCGGCCCTGACGTCGGCCCGCTCACTTGCCCTGCGCGGGGCCGGACCAGCCGGCGGACCGGCCGGCCGACCGCGCCGCGCGGCGGGGCCGCCGCTCAGCGGCCCGCGTACAGCGTCTCGAGGTCCCCCGACAGCCCCGCGCGTACCCGCTGGGTGCCTTCGTCGACCAGGACCTCGGGTTCGTCGCCGCGCAGGGCGTTCATCGTCTTCTCCGCCACGTCGGAGGCGAGGATCTTCGGCGCGTCGATGCCCGTCGCCAGGTCGGTGTCCACATAGCCGGCGTGCACGCCGACCACCAGCGTGCCCTGCTCCCGCAGCGCCATCCGGAAGGCGTTGGTCAGCGACCACTGGGCGGACTTCGACGCCGCGTAGCCCGGCAGGCGCCGGTTGGCCACCCAGGACGCCACGGACAGCATGTTGACGAGCGCTCCGCCCCCGTTGGCGGCCAGCACCGGCGCGAAGGCGCGCGAGACAGCCCAGGTGCCGAAGTAGTTGACCTCCATCTCGCGCCGCGCGCCGTCGAAGGACCCCTCGAGGAGGGAGGGGCCCCCGGCGACGCCGGCGTTGTTGACGACGATGCTGACGTCGTCGGCGGTACGTGCGGCCGTGGCGACCTGGTCCTCGTCGGTGACGTCCAGCCGCAGCGGGGTCAGCCCGGGCTCACGCAGGCTCTCCGGGTCCCGGACACCGGCGTACACCTTGCCGGCCCCGTGAGCGAGCAGTGCCTGGGCGAAGGCCAGTCCGATGCCGCGGTTGGCTCCTGTGACCAGAGCTGCCGAACCGTCGATGTCCATGGTCGACCCTCCTGTGGCGGATGCCCGCGGCTGGTCGGAGGTGCGGTCCACCTGGATGCGCCCGGACATCCGGTCTCGGCCCGTGGTGCCAGTGTCCTCTGGAGCGTTGCTGATCGCCTTTCGGCACCGCGGGGATGTCCTTGCGGCACCGCGGGGACCGCTTTTCGGCACCGGCACCGTGGGGATCGCCTCTCGGCACCAGGGGGCGGGCAGTGGCACTCCGCCAGAACCCCCGGCCCGGTGCGTGTCACAGCCGGGCGGGCTGTGCTGTCAGTAGTACGTCATACGCAACAGCGACCAGGAGCAAGGAACCATGGATTCGCGCATCGACTACTTCGGCAGCCCCCTCGCGGCCAAGGTGATGAGGCACTTCAACTCGGCCAACAAGGTGCTGTCGGACTCGGCTCTGCCGGCCGCCACCCAGGAGCTGGTGAAGATCCGCGCCAGCCAGATCAACGGCTGCGGCTTCTGCACCGACATGCACACCAAGGACGCGGCGGCCGCCGGCGAGACCGCGCAGCGGCTCCACCTGGTCGCCGCCTGGCGGGAGGCCACGGTGTTCACCGAGGCCGAGCGCGCCGCCCTCGAACTGGCCGAGCAGGGCACCCGTGTCGCCGACGCCGCGGGCGGCGTGAGCGACGAGGCGTGGGCCGCCGCCGCCAGGCACTACGACGAGGAGCAGCTCGCCGCGCTCATCTCCCTGATCGCGCTGATCAACGCCTACAACCGCGTCAACATCATCAACCGGCAGCCCGCCGGCGACTACCGGCCGGGCCAGTTCGGCTGAGCCGGGCACCCCGGCACCGGCGGCACATCCACGGTCCGTCCCCACGCCGGAAGCCCGGCCGGGGACGGGCCCCTGCGCAGTCCCGGGACCCCGTGCGAGGGAGGACGCCGTATGGACACCGCGAAGGACGTCCTGCCGATCGAGGAACTGCTGGCCGAGCGACGGCATCTGCTGGAGGTGGCCCGCCGGACGCTGGGCGAGGGCCCGGATGCCGAGAGCGTCGTCGAGGAGACCTACCGGCGCTGGTACGCCCTGCCCGCCCCGGCACGGGCCGGGATCACGGCGCCGCGCGCCTGGCTCGCGCAGGTCGCGGGCGGCATCTGCCGGGACCGGCCGGCCCGGTACGGCGTGCCCGAACGGCCTCAGACCCGCGCCGCCGCCCCTCCCCCGGACCGGGCGGGGTCCGGCGCCGGACCCGCCGCACCGGCACGCCGCGGCCCGCGGGGCCCGCGGTCCTCCCCGGTCCCGGCGTGGCAGCACGACACCGTGGTCGCGGCCGTCCGGCAGGCCTGCGCGACACAGGACGCGGCGCTGCTCGCCTCCTTGCTGGCGTCCGACGTGACGGCGGTCTTCGACGGCGGCGGCAAGGTGCGCGCCCTGACCGGACCCGTCCACGGCGGCCGGCAGGTCGCCCGCAGCCTGCTGGCCCTGCTCGCCCGCGGCCCGCTGACCAGCCTGCACACCCACCCGGTCAACGGCCGCACCGCGATCGTCGTACGCCACGAGCGGCGGGTGGTGGCGGTGATCGGCCTCGACGTGGCCGGCCCCCACGTCGTCCGCATCTGGGTGGTGCTCAACCCCGACAAGCTCCGCCTGTGGAACCCGCCTCCATCGGCCGGCGCACGGTGAGGACGGTGGCGCGCACGCCACCGCACTAGCATGGAGAACTCGGACCCCCGAAGGGACCACCATGCACGCCGGTGACTCCGACTCCCTCGACCGGGCGGCGAGCGACTTCATGGCGGCGCGGCCGAAGCTCTTCGGCATCGCGTACCGGGTGCTCGGCAGCGCGGTCGAGGCCGAGGACATCGTGCAGGACACCTGGCTGCGCTGGCAGAAGGCGGACCGCGCCCAGGTGGTGGAGCCGGCCGCCTTCCTCGCCACGGTCACCACCCGCCTGGCCATCAACCAGGCGCAGTCCGCGCGGGTGCGGCGGGAGTCGTACGTCGGGCCGTGGCTGCCCGAGCCCGTCGACACCAGTCACGACCCGCAGGTGGGCGCGGAGCGGGCGGAGGCGCTGGAACTCGCGGTGCTGCTCCTGCTGGAGAAGCTCAACCCCGTGGAGCGGGCCGCATATGTGCTCCGGGAGGCCTTCGACTACCCGTACCGGCAGGTGGCCGGCATTCTGGAGACGAGTGAGGCCAACGCCCGCCAGCTGGTGAGCCGGGCGCGCAAGCACCTGGCCGCCGAACGCAGGGAGCGCGTCAGCCCCACCGATCACCGGCGCCTGCTGGAGGTGTTCGTCAAGGCCGCGCAGACCGGCGATCTGGCGAAGCTGGAGGACCTGCTCTCCGCGGACGTCGTCAGCTACGCCGACGGCGGCGGCATGCGCGGAGCGTCGAGGATCCCGGTCGTCGGACGGCCGCACGTCTCCAAGTACCTGGTCGCGTTCGCGCCGCGGTTCTGGCCGGGGACGGACGTCCGCTGGGTGGAGGCCAACGGCCGGCCCGCCGTCCTCATCCGCTCCGGTACCGGCGAGGCCATGGCGCTGCTGGCCGTCGACGTCTCCCCCGACGGCATCGACCGGATCATGTGGGTGATGAACCCGGCGAAGCTGAGGCCCTACGTGAACGCCCTGGCCGGCTGAACGCCCCGGCCGGCCGAGCGCCCCGCCTCGGAGCCCGCCCGGCCCCGGCCGTGTCACAAACGGCGCGACGGTCCGGTCGTACCGGGTGACACCGAGGATCGGAGCAATCGTGGCTGTCAGCGAACGACGTCTTTCCACCATGGTGCTGGTCCTCGGCACCGGCGGGGCCGGCCTGCGCCCGGCGATCGAAACTCGCCGAGTGACCGGCCCCCACAGCGCCACGCACAGGAAACCCCGGAAAGGATCCCCATCATGAAGGTCGTAGTGATCGGCGGTACCGGCCTCATCGGCTCCAAGCTGGTCGGCGAGCTCGCCGAGCACGGTCACGAGGCGGTGCCCGCCGCTCCCGGCACCGGCGTCAACACACTGACGGGTGAGGGTCTGCCCGAGGTCCTGCGGGGCGCGTCGGTCGTGGTCGACGTGTCGAACTCGCCGTCCTTCGCGGACGACGCGGTCATGGACTTCTTCCGCACCTCCACCGCCAACCTCCTCAAGGCGGAGGCGGAGGCCGGGGTCACGCACCATGTGGCGCTGTCCGTGGCCGGCACCGAGCGACTGCAGCAGAGCGGCTACTTCCGCGCCAAGCAGGCGCAGGAGGAGCTGATCGAGGACTCGGGCATCCCGTACTCGATCGTCCACGCCACCCAGTTCTTCGAGTTCTGGCAGGGCATCGCCGCCGAGGCGACCGACGGCGACACCGTGCGGGTGGCGCCGGTGCGGATCCGGCCCGTCCACTCCGACGAGGTGGCCGCCGCCGTGGGCCGTACCGCCGTGGGCGCGCCCGTCGACGGTGTGGTGGAGGTCGCCGGCCCCGACACCTTCCGGCTCGACGAGCTGATCCGCGAGGGCCTGTCCGGCCTGGACGACCCCCGTACGGTCGTCGCGGACCCGCGCGCCCGCTACTTCGGCGCCGAACTCCAGGAGGACACCCTGCTGCCCGGCCCGGACGCGCACATCGGCGGGATCCGTTTCACCGACTGGCTCGCCCGGCAGAGCTGACCCCGCAAGGCCGCCGCGTGCCGCGTTCCCCGTCCGGGGACCGCGGTGCCGTGTGGGCGGCCGGGCGGCCGATGCGGTCAGTCGTGGGGCGGCAGATGTCGGATGCGGTGGTCCGCGACGTTCAGCGCCTCGTCGACCAGTCGGCGCAGATGGCCGTGGCGCAGGCGGTAGACGACCCGTCGTCCCTCCTTGCGGGTGGTGACCAGGCCGGCCAGCCGCAGCCGGGCCAGGTGCCGGCTGACCGAGGTCCGCGTCGCCCCGGTCGCCGCCGTCAGCGTGGTGACGTCGGCCTCGCCCTCGCCGAGCCGTCGCAGCAGCGCCAGGCGGGTCCGGTCCGCGAGCAGGGCGAGCACCTCCGCCGCCACCGCGACGCGTTCGCCCTCGTCCGGCTGTTGCGAGGCGGGCGCAGCTGATAGGTGCATGCGTGCGTCCATACGCACATAATGGGTGTGCAGCGGTCCCGGCGTCCACTGCCGGACCGGTCGCCCGCCGTCCGCGAAAGGCGCACCGTGAGCGAGCAGACACACCCCCACGAGCCGCACACGCACAAGCCGCACACCCACGAGCGGCACATCCATGAGCCGCACACGCACGAGCCGGGCCGCCGGCCGCCGGGCCACACCGGCGGCCATGGTCACCAAGGCCGCGGTCACGGCGGCGCACCCGGCGACGACCACTCCCCCGCGGACGGGCGCCGGGCACGGACACGGCACCGGCCGGCGCATCGCCTCGCGCATCGCCTCGCGCACCTGGTCGCCCCGCACGGTCACGGGGCGGTGGACAAGGTCGACGCCGCGATGGAGACCTCCCGCAAGGGCTTGCGCGCGCTGTGGCTGTCGCTGGGCGTCCTCGGGGCCACCACCGTCGTGCAGGCGGTGATCGTGGCGGTGTCCGGTTCGGTCGCCCTGCTCGGCGACACCGTCCACAACGCGGCCGACGCGCTGACCGCCGTACCCCTCGGCATCGCCTTCGTGCTGGGCCGGCGGGCGGCCGACCGCCGCTACACCTACGGTTACGGCCGCGCCGAGGACCTGGCCGGCGTCGCCATCGTGCTGACCGTCGCCGCCTCCGCCGCGCTGGCCGCCTACGAGGCCGTGGACCGCCTGGTCCACCCGCGCGACGTCACGCATCTGTGGGCCGTCGCCCTCGCCGCGCTGACCGGGTTCGCCGGCAACGAGTGGGTGGCCCGGCACCGTATCGCCACCGGCCGCGAGATCGGCTCCGCCGCGCTGGTCGCCGACGGACTGCACGCCCGGACCGACGGTCTCACCTCCCTGGCCGTCCTCCTCGGCGCCGGCGGTGCCGCCCTCGGCCTGCGCTGGGCCGACCCGGCCGTCGGCCTGCTGATCACCGCGGCGATCCTCGTGGTGCTCAAGGACGCCGCCCGGGAGGTCTGCCGGCGCCTGATGGACTCCGTCAGCCCGGACCTGGTCGAGGCCGCGGAGCAGGCCCTGCGCGCGGTCGAGGGCGTCGAGCACGTCGGCTCCGTGCGGATGCGCTGGATCGGCCACGCCCTGCGCGCCGAGACCGACATCGTCGTCGACCCCCGGCTCAGCGTCGCCCGCGCCCACGCCATCGCCGTAGAGGCCGAGCACGCCCTCATCCACGCCGTGCCGCGGCTGACCGCCGCCACCGTGCACATCGACCCGCACATCCCTTCCGGCGGCGCCGACCCCCACGCGCCGCTCGCCCACCACGCCGGCCGGGGGGACATGACCCCGGGCCATCGCCTCGCCCGCGGCGGTGCTATCAAGGGTGTATGAAGGTATTTTCCGGGCGCCTTCGGGTCCCGGAACGCCGTCCGCCCACCGGAGGCCCGCGGCCGTCCCGGGCTTCCCTGCTGGACGTGCGCAGCGCGGCCGGTCAGGTGTTCCTCCTCCAGGTCGTCATCGTGGTCCTGCTGGTCGTCGCGGCGGTGGCGGCCATGGTGCTCCAGACGGCGCGTGACGCGCTGCAGCGAGGCCGCCGTGAGTCGGTCGTCGCGGCCCAGTCCTTCGCGAGTGCCCCCGGCACGGCCCAGGCGCTGCAGGGCCCCGACCCGACGGCGGTCCTCCAGCCGCGGACCGAGGACGCGCGCAGACGTTCGGGCGTGGACTTCGTGGTCGTCATGAGCACGCAGGGGATCCGGTACACGTATCCCTACCCGCAGGAGATCGGGAAGAAGTTCGTCGGCACCATCGCTCCGGCCCTGCACGGCCGCACCGTCGTCGAGCAGGCCGGCGGCCCGCCCCTGCCCACGGGCAACGGCACGGCCGTGCAGGCGGTGGTCCCCGTGTACGACGCGCGCGGCAAGGTGGTCGGGCTGGTCTCCGCCGGGATCACGGTGCACAACGTGGCGGCGCTGTGGCTGCCGCAGCTGCCGATCATCCTGGGCAGCGGCGCGGCCGCGCTGGCACTGGCCGTCACGGGCACGTCCTTCGTGGCCCGGCGGCTGCGCCGGCAGACGCACGGCATGGCCCCGGCGGAGCTGGCGCAGCTGTACGCACACCATGACGCGGTCCTGCACGCGGTCCGCGAGGGCGTGCTCATCACCAGCGCCGACGGGCGGCTGCTGCTGGCCAACGCGGAGACGAGGCGGCTGCTCGGTCTGCCGGACGACGCGCTGGGGCGGCCGGTGCGGGAGCTGGGGCTGCCGGAGTCGATCACTCGTGTGCTGACGTCGCCGGAGGCGGTCACCGACGAGGTGCACCGCGCGGGGGACCGGCTGCTGGCGGTGAACAAGCGGCCCACGTATCCGCGCACCGGCGAGGGAGGCAGCGTGGTGACCCTGCGCGACACCACCGAGCTCGCGACGGTCTCGGGCCGGGCCGAGGTCGCCCGGGAGCGGCTGAGCCTGCTGTACGCGGCCGGGGTGGGCATCGGCACGACGCTGGACGTGGAACGCACGGCGCAGGAACTGGCCGACGTCGCGGCGTCGCAGTTCGCCGATCTGGTGACCGTGGACCTGCTCGACGCGGTGCTGCGGGGGTGGGAGCCGACGGCGGAGGGCTGGCGGCATCTGCGGCGCGCGGCCATCGGCGGTGACCAGCGGGCCTTCCCGGTGTACCGGCTGGGCGAGGTGATCACGTTCTCGAGCCGGGCGCCGCAGATGCGGACGCTGCAGGAGCGGACCGTCATGCTGGAGGCGGATCTGCGGCAGGCGCACGGGTGGCGCGAGCAGGACCCGGAGCGCGCCCGAAGGGCCCTGGAGGCCGGGCTGCGTTCGCTGGTGACGGTGCCCCTGCGGGCGCGGAACGTGCCGCTGGGCGTGGTGAACTTCTACCGGACGGTGCGCTCACCGGCGTTCGAACCGGAGGATCTCGCCTTCGCGCAGGAACTGGCCACGCGGGCGGCCGTGGCCCTGGACAACGCCCGCCGGTTCGCCCGGGAGCACGCGATGGCGGTCACACTGCAGCGCAGTCTGCTGCCGCGGGCGCAGCCGGAGCAGGACGCGCTGGAGGTGGCCTGGCGGTACCTGCCCGCCGCGGCGGGGGTGGGCGGGGACTGGTTCGACGTCATCCCGCTGTCGGGCGCCCGGGTGGCCCTGGTCATGGGCGATGTCGTCGGTCACGGGCTGCACGCGGCGGCGACGATGGGCCGGCTGCGTACCGCGGTGCACAACTTCTCCACCCTGGACCTGCCGGTGGACGAGGTGCTCGGGAACCTCGACGACCTCGTCGTCCGCATGGACGACGAGGAAGGCCCGGACGACGACGCCGAGGGCCAGGAGGGGGAAGGGGTGACGGGGGCAACGGTCCTCTACGCCGTCTACGACCCGGTGGCGGGAGCGTGCACCATGGCCCGCGCGGGACACCCGGAACCGGTGGTGGTGCGGCCGGACGGCACCGTCGTCTGCGCGGGCGTGCCGGCCTCGCCGCCGCTCGGTCTGGGCGGCCACCCCTTCGAGGCCGCCGAGATCGTCCTGCCGGAGGGCTCACAGCTGGTCCTGTACACCGACGGCCTGGTGGAGGACCGCGCGCACGACATCGACGTGGGGCTGGAGAGCCTGCGCCGGGCCCTGGACGGCTGCGGGAGCCGCACCCCGGAGGAGACCTGCCAGGCCGTGATCGACGAGCTGAAGCCGTCGCACTCAGTCGACGACATCGCGCTGCTGACGGCGCGCACCCGGAAGTTCCCGGCCTCGCGCGTGGCCGAGTGGGACGTGCCGCCGGACCCTGCGGTGGTCCCCTCGGTGCGGGCGCGGTGCCGGGAGACGTTGCGGGAGTGGGGACTGGCGGAGGCCGGTTTCGCCACGGAGCTGATCCTCAGCGAGCTGGTCACGAACGCCATCCGCTACGGCTCGCCCCCGGTCGGTGTGCGGCTGGTGCACGGACGCTGCCTGATCTGCGAGGTGTCGGACGGCAGCGGCACCTCCCCCCGGCTGCGGCGGGCGGCGACCACGGACGAGGGCGGCCGGGGCCTGTTCCTGGTGGCCCAGTTCGCCCAGCGCTGGGGCACGCGCTACACCGGCCGCGGCAAGGTCATCTGGACGGAACAGCTCCTCCACGACGGCGCGAGCACCCCGGTGAGCCGCATCCCGGTCGACTTCCTCCTCGACCGGTTCGACGACCTGGAGGTATGACCCCCTCCCCGGCTCTCGGCCCGCCGGAGAAGCGGCCGGCCGTCCGGGTAGGAGGCCGCCCCGGGGCCGGTGCCCCGGCCGGTGCCCCGGGGCCGGTGCCCCGGGGCCGGGTGCCCCGGGATCGTGGGACGGTCCCGGGGCGTGCCGAGCGGGAGGCGGCCTGTCAGCGGCCGGCCCCCGTGGTCTGGCGGGCCGGCGGGGGCGCGTCGTGCCGGCTGCCGGTGCCCAGTGCGTGCAGGATCTCCTCCACGCTCTGCTTCGCGTCGCCGAAGAGCATGCTGCTGTTCTCGCGGAAGAACAGGGGGTTCTGCACGCCCGCGTACCCGGAGGCCATGGAGCGCTTGAACACGATCACCTGCTCGGCCTCCCAGACCCGCAGCACCGGCATGCCCGCGATCGGACTGCCCGGGTCCTCGGTCGCGGCGGGGTTGACGGTGTCGTTCGCGCCGATGACCAGCACGACCGAGGTGTCGGCGAAGTCGTCGTTGATCTCGTCCATCTCCAGGACGATGTCGTAGGGCACCTTCGCCTCGGCCAGCAGCACGTTCATGTGCCCGGGCAGGCGTCCGGCGACGGGGTGGACGCCGAAGCGCACCTCGACGCCCCGCTCGCGCAGCTGCCGCGTCAGCTCCGCGACCGGGTGCTGGGCCTGGGCGACGGCCATGCCGTAGCCGGGCGTGATGATCACCGAGCGGGCCTGGGCCAGCATCTCGGCCGCCTCCGCGGCCCGCACCTCGCGGTGCTCGCCGTGTTCCTCCTCGCCGCCGGAGGGCGCCTCGATGCCGAAGCCGCCCGCGATGACGGACAGGAAGGACCGGTTCATCGCCTTGCACATGATGTACGACAGGTAGGCGCCGGAGGAGCCCACCAGTGCCCCGGTGACGATGAGCAGGTTGTTGTCGAGCAGGAAGCCGGCCGCGGCCGCCGCCCAGCCCGAGTAGCTGTTCAGCATGGAGACGACGACCGGCATGTCACCGCCGCCGATCGAGGCGACCAGGTGCCAGCCGAGCGCCAGCGCCAGCACGGTCACCGCGATCATCAGGGGCAGACCCGGGCTGATCGTGAACCAGACGGTCAGCCCGGCGAACGCCACCAGCGCGCCGACGTTCAGGGCGTTCTTGCCCGGCAGCGTCAGGGGACGGGACTTGATGCGCGCCGAGAGCTTCAGGAACGCGACGATCGAGCCGGTGAACGTCACCGCGCCGATGAAGATCCCGATGAACACCTCGGCGTGGTGGATGCCCAGCAGATCGGCGCCGATCCGGGTCTGTGCCGCGCCGTGGGACTCCACCTCCAGATAGCTGTTCCAGCCCACCAGCACCGCGGCCAGGCCGACGAAGCTGTGCAGGACGGCGATCAGTTCGGGCATCTGCGTCATCTCGACGCGGCGCGCCCGCCACAGGCCCGCCGCCGCGCCGAGCGCCATCGCCAGCACGATCAGCGCGACTGCTCCGGCGGTGATGCTCTGCGCCGCCACCACGACGGTGGCGACCAGGGCGAGGGCCATGCCGGCGATGCCGTAGACGACGCCGGCGCGGGAGGTGCGGTGCTGCGACAGGCCGGCCAGGCTGAGGATGAACAACAGGGCGGCCACCAGGTCGGCGGCGTGTGAAGCCGTCAGTGAGGTCATCTCGGCTCAGCCTTTCGAGAACATGGACAGCATGCGGCGGGTGACGGCGAAACCTCCGAAGATGTTCACGCTCGTCAGCAGGACCGCCACGAACGACAGCGTGGTGACGATCCAGCTCTCGTGCCCGATCTGCAGCAGGGCGCCGATGACGACGATCCCGGAGATGGCGTTGGTCACCGACATCAGCGGGGTGTGCAGCGCGTGGTGCACCTTGCCGATGACGTAGTAGCCGATCACCACCGCCAGCGCGAAGACGGTGAAGTTGCCCGCGAGTTGCGCGGGGGCGAAGGCCACCAGCAGGAACATCGCCAGCATCCCGAGCCCGATCAGGCCGAAGCGCCACGCGGGGGTGAGCCTCGGCCGCTTCGGCTCGGGCTCCGCGGGCGCGGCCGCGGGCTGCGCCGCGGGCGCGGCCGAGACCGCGACGGGCGGCGGCGGCCAGGTGACGCCGCCGTCGCGCACCACGGTCACCGCCCGCTGCACGACGTCGTCGAAGTCGATCGTCAGCTGCCCGTCCTTGCCGGGGGTGAGCAGCTTCAGCAGGTTGACCAGGTTGGTGCCGAACAGCTGCGACGCCTGCGCCGGGAGCCGGGAGGCCAGGTCGGTGTAGCCGATGATGGTGACGCCGTTGTCGGTCACCACCGTCCGGCCCGCCACGGTGCCCTCGACGTTGCCGCCCATCGCGGCGGCCATGTCGACGACGACGCTGCCCGGCTTCATGACGGCCACGTCCTCGGCTGTCAGCAGCCGCGGCGCCGGCCGGCCCGGGATCAGCGCGGTGGTGATCACGATGTCCACGTCCCCGGCCTGCTCGCGGTAGAGCTCGGCCGCGGCGCGGTCGTAGTCGGCGGAGGTCGCCTTGGCGTAGCCGTCGGTGCTCGCCTCCTGTTCGACCTCCACGGGCAGGTACTCGCCGCCCAGCGACTTCACCTGGTCCGCGACCTCCGGCCGCGGGTCGGTGGCGCGCACGATCGCGCCGAGGCTGGAAGCCGCGCCGATCGCCGCCAGACCGGCCACACCCGCGCCGGCCACCAGCACCTTCGCCGGCGGCACCTTGCCCGCCGCGGTGACCTGGCCGGTGAAGAACCGTCCGAAGACGTGCGCGGCCTCGATGACCGCGCGGTAGCCGGCGATGTTCGCCATCGAGGAGAGCACGTCCATCGACTGCGCCCGGGAGATGCGCGGCACCGCGTCCAGCGCCAGCGCGGTCACCCCGGCGCCGGCGAGCGCCTGGAGCAGTTCGGGCTTCTGCGCCGGCGTCAGCAGGGCGACCAGGGTCGCCCCGCGGCGCAACCGGCGGATCTCCCCGTCGGAGGGGGCGTTCACCTTCAGGACGACATCCGTGTCCCAGGCGTCGCCGATCCCCGCGCCGGCATCGGCGTACGCCTGGTCGTCGAAGCCGGAGGCCTCGCCGGCCCCGGACTCCACGACGACCTCGTAGCCGAGGCCGAGCAGTTGTCGCACCGTCGCCGGGGTCGCCGCCACCCGCGTCTCCCCCGAGACGGACTCGGCCACTACGCCGATGCGCCGGGGAGGATGATGTGAGAGTTCTTCAGCAGACATGTCCTGTATCTCTCGTGAGAGGAGGGCGCGAAAGGGAAATCTGCGCTCGGGGAAGGGACGACGTCCTTCCCGTGATCGCTGGAACCTACCCTTCCGAGGGGTGCGGGCCAACGTGAACCGACGGTGAAGTACTTCACCTTGCGCTGTCGGCCGACAGGTATCGGACAGCGCGGGACCGGACCGGCTGGCCCCGTCGGCCGCCCCTGCGCCCGGCTCCCCGGCGCGCGGTCCACGGGCGCGGAGAGCGGGGCAGAGCGCGTGGGAACGGGGAAGCAACCCGGCATCCGGAGGACGGTTCCTGAACGCACGTCAGCGGTCCTCGCCGCACTGCTCCGAGGGCGGCGCCCGCTCGCGCCGGAGACGAAACGGGCGATCGGTGCGGCGACGAAGCCGGCGGTCCGTGCGGCGCCGCGGCGGGCCCGTCGCGGGTCACCGCAGTACGTCGCGCCGGTCGCCGCAGGCCCGTGGCGCCGGTCGCCGCAGGCCCGTGGCGCCGGTCGCCGCAGGCCCGTGGCGCCGGTCGCCGCAGGCGCGTCGCGGCACTCGCCGCCAGGCCCGTCGCGCCGGTCGCCGCAGGCGCGTCGCGGCACTCGCCGCCAGCGCGCCGGTCGCGGCACTCACCGCAGGCCCGTCGCGGCACTCGCCGCAGGCCCGTGGCACCGGTCGCCGCAGTACGTCGCGGCAGTCGCGGCGGATCGAAGAGCCGTGGGGGCCGGTGCGGCGCCGGCGGTCGCCGGCGTTTCCGGGACGGACGGCGCGCCGGCTGTGGCCCTCGTCACTTCCCCTCATACCTACTGGTCGGTACGCTGCGGCGAGCCCGTCAACGACAGGAGGCGCGATGTCCGCGACCAACCGCCAGATCCGTCTGGCCGCTCGCCCGGTCGGCGAAGTGCGGCCCGAGGACTGGGAGCACTTCTCCGGCCCCGTCGAGGAGCCCGGCCCCGGCTGTTTCGCGGGCCGCACCCGTGTCATCTCCCTGGACCCGGCGATGCGGGGCTGGCTGGACGACCGCCCCTCCTACCTGCCGCCCGTGGCCATCGGCGAGGTGATGCGCGCCGGCTCGGTCGTCGAGGTCACCGCCTCCCGCCACCCCGGCTTCCAGCCGGGCGACCACGTCGTCGGCACCTTCGGCGTCCAGGAGCACGTGGTCTCCGACGGCAGGGGCGCCATGAAGATCGACACCTCTCTCGCCCCGCCCTCGACCTACCTCGGCGCGCTGGGCATGCCCGGCATGACCGCCTACTTCGGGCTGCTGGACGTCGGGGCGCTCAAGGACGGCGAGACCGTCGTGGTGTCGGGGGCGGCCGGAGCGGTGGGCTCCCTCGTGGGGCAGATCGCCAAGGCCAAGGGCTGCCGGGTCGTGGGCATCGCCGGGGGGCCGCAGAAGTGCGCGCTGCTCACCGGGGAACTGGGCTTCGACGCCGCGATCGACTACCGCGCCGAGGACGTCCGCAAGGCGCTGCGCCGGCACGCGCCCGACGGCATCGACGTCTACTTCGACAACGTGGGCGGCGATGTCCTCGACGCCGCCCTGACGCGGCTGGCGATGCACGCGCGCGTCGTGATCTGCGGCGCCATCAGCCAGTACAACAACGCCACGCCGGTCAAGGGCCCCTCCAACTACCTGTCGCTGCTGGTGCGCCGCGCCCGTATGGAGGGATTCGTCGTCTTCGACTACGCCAAGCGCTACCCGCAGGCCGCGCGGGAGATCTCCGCCTGGATCGGCGCTGGCCGCATCAAGGTCAAGGAGCACGTGGTCCGCGGCAGCGTGGACGACTTCCCCGAGACCCTGCAGATGCTCTTCCGCGGGGAGAACATCGGCAAGCTCGTCCTCGAACTGGCCTGAGCCGACCGGAAAGCAGGCCGGGGGTCGCCCGGCCGGGCGGGACCGTGCCCCGACCGGCCGGGCCGGGGCCCCTGGGAGCGCGGTCGCGCGCGGTCACCGGGGCAGGGTCAGGAGGCGTGGCGGAAGACGGCGGCGGGGCCGATGACGTCGGGGCCGTACTTGGCGCGGATGCGGTCCATGGCCGCCTCCGCCGTCAGGCGCGCCTCGCGGGCCTGGTCGAGGGTGATCTGCCGGGCGACCCGGCCGGCGTCGACGAGGTCCTCGCCCTTGAGGACGATGCCCGTGAGGCGGCCGCGCTGCAGGCCGGCGGCGTCCATCAGCTGGTACGCCACCGCGCGCAGGTCCTCCTCGTGCGCGGACGGTTCGGCGAGGCGGCGCGTCCGGTCCCAGGAGGCTCCGCCGGCGAACTTCAGCACGAGGGTGAGCGCGCGGGCGGCCTGGCCACGCCGGCGCAGCAGCAGACCCAGTCGCACGACGAGGTCGAGCAGCGCGGCGCGCACCGTGGCGCCGTCCAGGGTGTGCTGGGTGAAGGCGTGGCGCACGAGGGCGGCCTCGGGCAGGGCGCGGGCGACGACCGGGCGCGGGTCGACGCCGCGGGCCCGGTCCGCGGCCAGCCGGCCGGCCCTGCCGCCGAGCAGGCGCTGCACGGTCGCGGCCGGGACGGCGGCGAGCAGGCCCACGGTGTGGATGCCGTAGTCGCGCAGGGTCTCGGCCTGGCGCGGGCCGATCCCGTGCAGGGCCTGCACCGGCAGGGTGGCGAGCCAGCCGGGAACCTGCTCCGGTGCCACGGTCAGGACACCGCCGGGCCGGGGCACCTGGGCGGAAGCGGTGGCCGCCACCGTGGCCGAGGGGCCGATTCCGACGCGGACGTCGACACCGAGACGGGACAGGGTGCGCACCCGCAGCACCTCCCCCAGCCGGCCGGGGTCCGCGCCGTGGTAGCGCAGGGCGCCCTTCAGCTCCACCAGCGCGGCCGTGGGCGGCAGCGCCTGAACCACCGGGGACAGCTCCGCCAGCTGCTCCAGCACCTGCCGGTAGAGCTCCTCGGGCACCCGGTCGGGGCAGCGCACATGCATCACCGTCGACTCCCCGGACACCCGTCGCACCTCCTCGTTCGCCATCAGGTCACCTCCTCCCTCACCTTATCGAACATAAAATCGAACACGCGAGGCCGCAGCGAGATGATCATGGGGCGGCGGAGCAGGCGAGAGCCGCTCCGCCGCGCCCGCCCGGTACCGTGGCTTCGCATGACCGACTCCGAGACCGAGATCACCGCGGACCTGGTCCACGAACTGCTTCGCGAGCAGCATCCGGACCTCGCGGGGCCGGCCGTCCGCGAGGTGGCGGGCGGGTGGGACAACCAGCAGTGGCGTCTCGGGGACGAGTTGGTCGTGCGCATGCCGCGCACGGAACGCGCCCCGGACCTCCAGCGCAAGGAGTGCCGGTGGCTGCCCGTGCTGGCTCCGCGACTGCCGCTTCCGGTCCCGACCCCGGTACGGACCGGTGAACCGTCGGCGCGCTTCCCCAAGCCCTGGACCGTCATGACGTGGGTGCCGGGCGAGCCGCTGGACCGCACCTCGATCAGCCGCGGCGACCACGCGGCCGACACCCTGGCGGGGTTCCTCAGGGCACTCCACGAAGAGGCCCCCGCCGACGCGCCGGCCGGCAAGGACCGCGGCGGCCACCCCAGGGAGTGCACGGACGGCTTCGACCACCTCTTCCACGCCGTCGTCCCCGACGACCTCGCCGAGGACGTCCGGGCCGTCTGGGACGACGCCGTCGCGGCGCCCGAGTGGGAGGGTCCGCCGCTCTGGGTGCACGGCGACCTGCATCCGGCGAACGTCGTCGTCTCGGACGGGACGCTCTCGGGGGTGATCGACTTCGGCGACCTGTTCGCCGGCGACCCGGCGTGGGACCTCGCGGCCGCATGGGTGATCCTTCCCGCGGGCACCGCCTCACGGTTCTTCGACGTGTACGCGCGCGCGGACGTCGGGACGATCCGGCGCGCCCGCGGGCTGGCCGCTCTGAAAAGCCTGTTCCTCATGCTGATGGGCCGGAACGGGGACCGGGGCCTGCCCGGCGGTAAGCCGGCGTGGGGACCCGCGGGCCGGGCAGCACTCGACCGCGTTCTGCGGGGCCGGCACTCCTCACCGTCCCGGCCGTGATCCTGCCCGCTTGCCCGGCCGGGCCGGCCGGGCCCCGGCGGCCCCGGATGTCAGTGGCGGCGCGTACGGTCTGCGCATGGTTGATCAAGAGCCCTCCGCGGCATCGATGAACGACTTCGCGACCTGGGAGCCCGTGCTGCGGCTCCTGCTGGCCGGCCGCCCGCACGGGCCCGCCGGGCGGCCCGTCCAGGTGTCGGGACGGATCGGCCGGCACAGCTGGAGCCTGGACCTGAGGCGGCGTATGCCGGCGCCGGGCCGGGCCGCCCGGGCGGAGGACGCGCGGGAGGAGTTCGACGCCGTGCGGCGGGTGCAGAGCGCGCTCGCGGACGCGGGGGTCGACGACGTCTCCTTCACGGCGGAGATACAGCCGACCGGGAGGACCGCGCTCCGCCTGCTCGGGCCCAGCCCCGCCGTGGAACCCGGCATCGGCACCCCGCACCCGGGGGCCCTCCTCCTGGTCGACGGCTCCCTTCCCGAGCCCTGGCGCCGGCTGCCCGATCCCGCGCCCGGGGCGGTGCCCGCTCCCTCGGCGGACCCGGCCCTGCTCGAACGGACGCTGCGCGAGCGGCTGCCGCATGCGATCGGGGCGACCGAGGAGGAGATCGCCGCGGCCGAGGCGCGCCTCGGCGTCCCGCTGCCCGAGGAACTGAAGGCCCTCTACCGGGTGACCCGGGCGCGGTGGGAGGACCTGGGCGACGACTACGAGGCGGCGGCCCGCGAGAGCACGGCGGTCGGCTGCGAGCTCTTCAACCTCGACGGCCTGTACGTCGCCGACGCCGGCTCCCGCCACTGCCGCTGGGAGTTCGCGGCGATGGAGGCGGTCGTCACCCCGCCCGACGCCGCGGTGCAGGGGCTCGTCGGCTCACCCGGGTGGATCGCCTTCGGCGACAACGGCGGCGGGGACCGGCTGGCCGTCGATCTGACGCCCGGCCCCCGCGGGCACCTGGGACAGGTCGTCATGCTCTCCCACGAGGAGAGCACCGGCGCCGAGCTCATCGCCGACTCCCTCACCGACCTGGTGCTGGGCATCCGGCCCCGCGCACGGTCCGGCCGCGCGGAAGAGGAGCGGCCACCCGTCGTGGCCCGGGTCAACATCGCGAGCCTGAAGACCGTCGAGGCCGCCGCGCACCCCGGTCTGGAGGTGCTGTCCATCGGCGTGTGGGACGGCGCGCCGTTCAGCCTCGCCCCCGTCACCGGGCTGCCCCGCCTGCGCACCCTCACCGCCTACCCCGGCACGCTCGCCGACCCGCTGGAGATCGGCAAGCTCACCGGGCTGGAGTTCCTGGAGCTCGGCCCCCGGGAGTGGCGCGCCCTGCTCGACGCCGGGGCCGTCCCGCGCAGCCTGTCGGCCGCCGCCATCGTGGTGCACGGCGACCAGGACCCGCTGCCCGTCGTGGACCTCGCGAACGAGATCCTGGCCCTGTGGAACCGGCCCCTGATCGTCCGGACCGTCCTCGAAGGAGACCTCGGCCCGGTGGCATAGCCACTCGGACCCGGGGCGGTCCGGCCGAACTCCCACCGTCACCCACCGTCCTGCCGCAGCGGCCGCTGCGGCAGCGTCGCTCCGGAGGCATCAGAGGCATCACGAAAGCAATCAACGCCGGTTCACCTCGGACAGCGCCCTGCGGCCGCCACCCGGCAACGGCAAAAACTCACCAAAGACAGCGGCCATCAGCCCGAATCGGCGCTACGCTTGGCATGCCGTCCCGGCGGTCATCCCCCGTGCCGCCGGGACGGCCTTTGCATGCGACAACGCGGTTCCGCGCACCGCGGTGGCAGCGGACTCCCCCTTCCTCGCCCGATCGTGCCGATCGTGCCCGGACCCTGGATCGGCGTTGCCGTTCGTCCCCGATCATGGATCGGCGCGGTCCCGATAGCGTGGGGGCATGACCAACTCGTATGCGACCGAGGACGATGCCGGGGTCGCGACAGCCGCGGCCCGCGCCGGTGCGCACGTGGTGCGCGGCATGTTCGGCCGGCGGCTGACCCGTATCGACAAGGGCGCGGGGGACTTCGCCACCGCCGCCGACGTGGAGGCCGAGAAGGCGATCGTCGGCGTCATCCGCGCCGCTCGGCCCGATGACGCGGTGCTCGGCGAGGAGGGCGGGCGGCAAGGCCCTGCCACGGCTGTGCGGGAGTGGCTGGTGGATCCCCTGTGCGGCACGCTGAACTACGCCGCCGGCACCATGGCGGTGGCCGTCAACGTCGCGCTGCGCGACGGGGCGGCGGCGGTGGCGGCGGTGGCCGACCCGTTCAGCGGGGAGGTCTTCCACACCGACGGCGAGACCGCCCGGGTACGGCACGAAGGGGCCGACACCGGGCTGGCACCCACGTCCGCCTCCCGGTTGGTGGACGTGAACCTGGATCCGCCGTTCTGCGGCGCACCCGACTTCCGCGCCGTGGACCTGCTGGCGCACCCGCTGTTCGCCGAGCGCTTCCGGGCACGGGTCGTGTCCTCGACGCTGGCACTGGCCTGGGTCGCGGCCGGAAGGCGGGCCGCGTACGTCACCGACGGCGGCGACCTGTCCGCCAGCGTCCACTTCGCCGCCGGCATCGCCCTGTGCCGGGCCGCCGGCTGCGTGGTCACCGGCGTGGACGGCGGCCCGCTCGGGCGGACGGGCCGCGGGCTCGTGGCCGCGGCGGACGCCGGCACCCACGAGACGCTGATGTCGGTGATCCATGCGCCGCGACGCGAGCCGCACCCCCGGTAATACCCCCTGAGGTATGGGATGCCCTTCCCCGCTCCGCCATACTCTCGGGGGAGAGATACCCCCTGGGGTAATTGAGGAGGCAACGAAGTGGCCCGTGAAAGGACTCCCGGAGCGCTTGGCCCCGCCACGGCCCGGCCGTGCGAGCACGCGGCCTGAACCCGCCCCTCCCCGCCCGACACCGCCCCTGCCCGCAGGAAGGGAGCACCACCTTGGCCGCCGTCCCCTCCCCCTCCGACCCACCGGCCCCGGGCCGTCACCGTGTCGCCGTCATCGGCGGCGGAAGCGCCGGCATCAGCGTCGCCGCCCGCCTGCGCCGCGCCGGCGTCACCGGCATCACCCTGATCGAGCCCTCCGACACCCACTGGTACCAGCCGCTGTGGACGCTGGTCGGCGGGGGCCAGGCGCCCCTGCACGCCACCCACCGCCCCGAGGGGTCGGTGATACCGGACGGCGTGCGCTGGATCCGCCGCCGCGCCCTGGCCGTCGATCCGCAGGCCCGGACGGTGACCCTGTCCGACGGCGCCGGACTCGCCTACGAGTACCTGGTCGTGGCGCCCGGCCTGCAACTCGACTGGAACGGCGTGCCAGGGCTGGCCGAGGCGGTCGGCCACGACGGGGTGAGCAGCAACTACGCGCCCGAGTACGCTCCGCGCACCTGGGAGCTGATCAGGTCCCTGCGCTCGGGCACGGCCGTGTTCACCCATCCGGCGACCCCGGTGAAGTGCGGCGGCGCCCCGCAGAAGATCGCGTACCTGGCCGCCGACCACTGGCGCAGACGGAAGGTGCTCGACGGCATACGGATCGTCCTCGTCCTGCCCGACCCGGTGATGTTCAAGGTGCCCGCCTGGTCGCGGGTACTGGAGAAGGTCGCCGAGCGGTACGGCATCGAGGTGCGGCTGCGCTCGGAGATGACGGCCGTCGACGGCACCGCCCGGGAGATCACCGTCACCGACCACGCGAGCGGCACCAAGGAGACCATCGCCTACGACCTCCTGCACGCCGTGCCGCCGCAGAGCGCGCCCGACTGGGTGAAGTCGAGCCCGCTCGCCGACCCGGCCAGCCCCCAGGGCTTCGTCGCCGCGGACAAGCACACCCTCCGGCACCCCGTCCACGAGAACGTCTTCGCGCTCGGCGACGTGGCGAACCTGCCCACCTCCAAGACCGGGGCGGCCGTGCGCAAACAGGCGCCGGTCGTGGCCGGCAATCTGCTGGACGTGATGAACGGGCGCTCCCCCTCGCACCGTTACGACGGCTACACGTCCTGCCCGCTGGTGACGGCCCGCGACCGGATGCTGCTCGCCGAGTTCGACTACGACCTGAAGCCCACACCCAGCTTCCCGCTGCTCGACCCGTTCAAGGAGCGGCGCACCCTGTGGGCGTTCAAGCGGTACGGCCTGCCGCCCGTGTACTGGCACGGCATGCTCACCGGCCGCCTCTGACCGGCCGGCCCGGGTCTCCCCCGCCCCCGGCTCCGGCCACCGGTCCCGGCCCTCCGGCGAAGCGGCACCGGTGGGTCACCAGGTCGGAATGTATCCGCCGTCGATGACCATGTCGCTGCCGGTGATGTTGCCCGCCCGGTCCCCGGCGAGGAACACCACCAGTTCGGCGACCTCCTCCGGCGTGGAGAAGCGTCCGGTGACGGAGGCGGCCGCCGCCTGCGCCACCACGTCCTCGGGGGTGGTGCCCGCGGCGGCGGAGAGGGTGGCCGCGACGCCGTCCCCGGCCAGCCACAGATCGGTCCGCACCGGTCCGGGGCTGACCGTGTTGACCCGGACGCCCCGGGGTCCGACCTCCTTCGACAGCGCCTTGGAGAAGGCGACGAGGGCGGCCTTGCCGGCGCTGTAGTCGATCACCATCGGGTCGGGCAGGGTGGCGTTGACGGAGGCGACGGTGACGATCGAGCCCTGCCCGGCGCCGAGCATCAGCGGCAGGGCCGCACGGGTGACCCGTACGGCGCTGAGCAGGTTCAGGTCGAGGACGCGCTGCCAGTCCGCGTCGGTCACCGACAGGAACCCGCCGGTCCGGACCGGCGCGCCGCCGACGTTGTTGACCAGGACGTCGACGCGTCCCCCGGCCGCCTGCACGAGCCGCTCGGCGTCCTGCGGCTCGCCGAGGTCGACCGGGATCCAGGTGACCGGGCCCTGGTTCACCAGCGAGTCCAGTTCGGGGGTGGAGGAGCGGGATCCGGCGACGACCGTGGCCCCGGACCGCGCCAGAGCCGCGACGACGGCCAGCCCGATCCCCTTGCTGGCTCCCGTCACCACGGCGGTGCGGCCCTGCAGTGGCGTGCTCATCGGTGCTCCGTTCCGCCGTTTCCGCCGTTTCCGCCGTTCCGCCAGGAGGGGCGGCCGCCGTGCGGCCCGTACGCCGGGCACGTCGCTCCGCCCGGGAGGGTACGGCCGGTCCCTGTCCCCTCCCGCTCATGTCTCCACGTATAGAGCCGGCCGCGCGGTCCCGCCCGGGGAGCGGCCCGGACAGGTGAGCCGCGGCACGCCCACCGGCCGGCGCGCCGCCTCGAGAGATCCGGCGGACCGGCGCAGGCACCGGGTTTCAGGCGCCGTCCCGGTCCGGGCGGGCCAGTTCGATGCCGACACGGCCGCCGACCCGCAGGGCCACCGTGCGGGTCGGCTCCACCGTGAAGCCCGCCGCGGCGATCCTCCGCGGCACGGCGTCGCCGGTGTTGTCGCGCATCCGCTCGCGCATCCGGCCGCGCATGGCCCGCCCGTGCGGGTGGTCGTGCCCGTCCGGGTCCAGCACCGCGTCGGCCAGGACCAGCAGCCCGCCGGGCCGGAGCACCCGCCGTACCTCGGCCAGCAACGCGTCCTTGGACGCGCTGTCCAGGTGGTGGAACATCAGGCTGGAGAAGACCCGGTCGAAGGAGCCGGTGCCGTAGGGCAGTTCCTGGGCGAACCCGCGGTCCAGGCGGACGGTCAGGCCGGCCCGGCGGGCCTTGCGCGCGGCCCGCGCCAGCGCCACGGGGTCGGGATCCAGGCCGACGAGGTCCACGCCCGGGTGCCGCCGGCCAACCGCCCGGAGCAGGTTCCCGGTGCCGCAGCCCACGTCCAACGCCCGGTGCCCGTCCCGCAGCCCGGCCGCCGTGATCATCTCCTGGTGGACGGAGTGCAGGCCGAACACATGGTGCGCCACGTCGTACAGCGGCGTCAGGAAGCGCTTGCCCAGGCCCGGGACGTACTCGCGTTCGGTGGACGACTGAGACGTTTTTTCGGTCATGCCGTCATTCTCGACGCGTACAAGGCACGGATTCTGTGCCGATGTGCGGCTCGTATGGGACGATCCTGCGGTGAGGACGGTGCGCTCGGCGCCCGGCCCGGACCGGCCGGCGACCTACTCGATACTGCCGGCGCCCGGGGAACTGCCCGTGGCGGCCTGGCGGCTGGACCACGGTCTGCGGAGCGGCGGCACGTTCGAGGAGCACGCGCACGACTTCCCCGGCCTGGCGTACTTCGCGACGAGCGGCGGGCTGCTGCGCACCGGCCGGCGGGCCTGGGCGATCGAGGCCGGGGACCTGTTCGTCATCGCGCCGGGCGACGTGATGGGCCGGATCCACGCCACCGACCTGGCCGGTGCCGAGGGCTGGGGCGTGTTCTTCACCTCCGACGCGCTCGGCCCGGACGTCCCCGGCGCCCATCTGGCCTGGCGCACCCATCCGCTGCTGTTCCCCTTCGTCCGCGGCGGCGCGATCGGCGCGCTGCGCCTGCGGGTGCCCGCGGCGGAGCGGCCCGAGTGGACCGCCCGCATCCGGGCCCTGCACGACGAACTCGCACAGCGCCGGGACGGTTACCGGGAGGCCGTCTCCGCCCACCTGACCCTGCTGCTGGTCGCCGTCTCCCGGCTGGCCGCCGACGTCGTGGGCGACCTGCGCGAGAACCGGGAGCAACTGCTGGCCGACGTGTTCGAGGTGATCGAGGAGCGCTACCCGCTGCCGCTGTCGCTGCGCGACGTGGCCGCCGCGGTCAGCGTCTCCCCGGGCCACCTCACCTCCACCGTGCGCCGGCGGACCGGGCGCACCGTGCAGGAGTGGATCACCGAGCGGCGGATGGTGCAGGCGCGGCGGCTGCTGACCGCGACCGACCTGCCGATCGGCGAGATAGGCAGGCGGGTGGGCTTTCCCGACCCCGGGTACTTCGCCCGCACCTTCCGCAAGGTGCACGGCGTCAGCCCCGCCCGGTGGCGCCGCGCGCAGACGTGATGCCCCTCCCCGCGGGAGGCGCGGCAGTGCCCGCCGTGGGTACCCGTACGGGCACGCACACATCGACGGAAGGGGCCGGCGCATGCGTATCGATCTCGAAGGCCGCACGGCACTGGTCACCGGCTCGACGCAGGGCATCGGCGCGGCGATCGCGGCGGGGCTGGCCCGTGCCGGGGCCCGGGTGGGCGTCAACGGCCGCAACGCGCAGCGCGTGAAGGACAGCGTCGAGCGGCTGGCGCAGGAGGTGCCCGGGGCCGAGTTCGTCCCCGTGGCGGCGGACGTGGCCACCGAGGAGGGAGCCGGCCGGGCCACGGACGTCCTGCCGCGGGTGGACATCCTCGTCAACAATCTGGGGATCTTCGGCGCCGAGGACCCCCTGGAGATCACCGACGCGCAGTGGCGGCGCTACTTCGAGGTCAACGTGCTGGCCGCGGTGCGGCTGACCCGGTCGTACCTGCCGGGCATGACCGAACGGGGCTGGGGACGCATCCAGTACATCGCCAGTGACTCGGCGGTCGTCATCCCCGCGGAGATGATCCACTACGGCATGTCGAAGACCGCGCTGCTCGCAGTGGGCCGGGGCTTCGCCAAACAGGCCGCCGGCACCGGGGTGACGGTCAATTCCGTGATCGCCGGCCCCACGCACACCGGCGGCGTCGAGGACTTCGTGTACGAACTCGTCGACCGCGATCTGCCGTGGGACGAGGCCCAGCGGGTGTTCATGCGCGAGCACCGGCCGCAGTCCCTGCTGCAACGGCTGATCGAGCCGGAGGAGATCGCCCACATGGTGGTCTACCTCAGCTCCGACCAGGCCTCGGCCACCACCGGCGGCGCACTGCGCGTGGACGGCGGATACGTCGACTCCATCCTGCCGTGACCGCCGTGACCGTGCGGCGGCGGACCCGAGGCGGTGAGGGGGCCGCTGACGGTTTGTGACGGACCGTCAGCGTCCCCCTCACCGGCGGGCGTCAGCGTCTGCGGGACCAGCCGGCCCCGATTCCCGCGACGTGCAGGGCCAGGGCCGTCAGCCCCAGCAGCATGATGTTCACCGAGGAGAACGCGTCGTTGGTGGCGATGTCCGCCGCGTTCACCAGGAACGCGATGAAGAACAGCACCGCCGCGACCAGACCGAGCATCGAGGGCTCCTTCCGTGGGTTCCGCAGGGTGAAGTCCGTATGCCCGGCCGGCCCGTTCGCAGACGGGGGGTGTTGGCGCGAACCCGGGTCCGCGCCGGTTTCCGTCCCCGCCGCAGCGGACGAAAGGTGCGTTCACGGGCGCCCGGCGCCGTGCGCGGCGGTCTCGCGCACGGCGCCGGCGATGGCCGGGTAGTCCTTGCGCAGGATCGCGCCGTGGTTGCCGGCGGCCTTGGCGCTGACGCGGATGTGCGGGTTGCGGGCGGTCACCGCGTCGAGGCCGGAACGGATCCGCTCCTGCTCGTCGCCGCGGCTCCCGAAGGACGTTCCCGAGGCGACCACGTACCGCACCGGGACGGTGATGCCGTCCAGTACGGGGCCCAGCTCGCGCTCGCGGGAGAGCCTGCCGAGTTCGATGTTGCTCTCCGCCTGCTGCCCGGCGGTCATCCGCGGGGTCAGGCCCGTGGGGCGCAGCAGCGGCGTGAACCAGCCCAGCCGCCGGAACAACCGGCGGATCCGCTGCTCCATGGCCTCGTCCAGCCAGTCGTACGGGAACGCTCCGTCGACCAGGACCGCGCCCACGGTACGGTCCGGATTGCGGTGGGCCCAGTGCGCCGCGACGACCGCGCCGTAGGACCAGCCCACCAGCAGCGCCCGGTCGACGCCCCGGGCCGCGAGAACCGCGTCGACGTCCCGGACGGCGGCCTCGAAGGAGTAGTCCGCCGAACGCTTCGACCTGCCGCGGGCCCGCTCGTCGTAGGTGATGTGCCGCCAGCCGGTGCCCAGTTCGGCGATGACCCGCCGCCAGTACCCCTGGGTGGCGAACTGGCCGTTGAGGTAGACCACCGGGACGCCGGAGCCCCCGGCGTCGGTGACCGCCAGCGCCGTGTCCTCGACCGGCACCATGCCGGTCCACCGGGCGCCGGCCGAGGACGTGCTGTTCTTCGCCATGTACTCCCCCTGCTCCTTCGCGTTCCACCGTGCGAGCCACTGTTTCCGATACAGGAAACGCTACGTTGCGTTCCAATTCTCGGCAACGAGTTCACTGCGCGTCGGCAGCCAGCTTGCAGGTCAGAGGCGCGAATTCAGTGCAACGACCGTGAAGCGAACGCAACGACGCGCACGCGGAGCGTTGCAATGACCCAGAAGGGAACGCTACAGTCGCGAGCGGCGGCACCGGACAGTCGGACAGGCCGGACAGGACACCAGGAGAACGCGATGCCGGGAGGCAGACTCACCCAGCAGGAGCGCCGGCGGATCGCGCTGGGGCTGGCCGACGGCCTTCCCTACGCCGAGATCGCCCGGCGTCTCGGCCGCCCGACCTCGACGGTCACCCGTGAGGTGATGCGCAACGGCGGCCCCACCGCCTACCGCGCCGACGCGGCCCACCGCGCCACCGAGCGCCGCGCCCGCCGACGGGCGCCGGTCCCCTCGCGGGGCGCGGGGCCCCTGCCCGAGAGCCGTGGCCGCGACGCTCGCGCCGTGGCCGAGTACGAGGAGTCGCTGACCACCGTTCTGATGGCCTCGGGGCTGCCCAGAATGGCGGCCCGGGTGCTGACCTGCCTCTTCACCACCGACGCGGGCAGCCTCACCGCGGCGGAGCTCGTACGGCGGCTCCAGGTCAGCGCGGCGTCCGTGTCCAAGGCGATCGCGTTCCTGGAAGGCCAGAGCCTGGTCCGCCGGGAACGCGACGAACGCCGCCGCGACCGGTACGTCGTCGACGACGAACTCTTCTACCAGGCCACCCTTTCCAGCGCCCGGGCCCATGACCAGCTCATCCGGACCGCACGCCAAGGCGCCGCCGTGCTCGGCCCCGACACCCCTGCCGCCGACCGGCTGGAGAACATCGCCCGCTACCTCGACTTCATCAGCCGGAGCATCGCGCGCGCCGCCGAGGAGGCCCGCGCCGTTCTGCGCACCGGAGGCGACCCCTCCGCGCCGTGACAGCCCGCGCGCGAAGGGAGAGCGCCCGGCCGCCCGGCCGCCCGGCCGCCCGCCCGGCCGCCCGGCCGCCCGCCCGGCCGCCCGCGCGGCCGGGCGTGCGGGGCGCGGTCAGGCGCGGTGGTACTGGACGGGTGCCGACACCTCGCCGCCGAGTGCGCCGGCCGCGTGGCGCGCCCAGTAGGGGTCGCGCAGGAGTTCCCGGCCCAGCAGGACCGCGTCGGCCCTGCCGGAGGCGACGACCTCCTGGGCCTGCGCCGGTTCGGTGATCATGCCGACGGCCGCCACGGGCACACCCGTCTCGCTGCGGATCCGCTCGGCGAACGGGACCTGGTAGCCGGGCCCGGTCACGATCTTCGCGTCCGGCACGTTGCCACCGGTGGAGACGTCGACGAGGTCGACACCGCGGGCGTGGAGTTCCTTGGCGAGCCGCACGGTGTCGTCCGCGGTCCAGCCTTCCCGGCCGTCCTGCGGGTTCTCGGCCACCCAGTCGGTGGCGGAGACGCGGAAGAACACCGGCAGCTCCTCCGGCCACACCGCGCGGACGGCGTCGGCGACCTCCAGGGCGAACCGGGTCCTGCCCTCGAAGGAGCCGCCGTACTCGTCGTCGCGGTGGTTGCTGTAGGGGGAAAGGAACTGGTGGATCAGGTAGCCGTGCGCGCCGTGGATCTCGGCGACCTGGAAGCCGGCCGCCAGCGCGCGCTCGGCGGCCGCGGCGAACCGCCGGACGATCTGAGCGATCCCCTCCTCGGTCAGTTCCTCCGGCGTCGCCGACGACGCGCTGAACGGCAGCGGGCTGGGCGCGACGGGCTTCCAGCCGTAGGGCTCGTCCGGGGCGATCGGGCGTCCGCGGTCGACCCAGGTGCGCTCGGTCGAGGCCTTGCGCCCGGCGTGCGCCAGCTGGATGCCGGGCACGGTGCCCTGCGCCTTCAGGAACCCGGTGATCCGCCGGAAGGCGGTGACCTGCGTGTCGTTCCAGATGCCGAGGTCGTACGGGCTGATCCGCCCCTCGGGGCTGACGGCCGTGGCCTCGGTGATGATCAGTCCGGTGCCTCCGGTGGCCCGCGCGGCCAGGTGCGCGAAGTGCCAGTCCGTCGCCGCGCCGACCGCGTCGCCTTCCGGGGCCGCGCTGTACTGGCACATCGCCGCCATCCAGATGCGGTTGGGAATGGTCAGCGACCGGAGCTTGTACGGAGTGAAGAGGGAGGTCAAGTCGGGCTCCTTGTGAGAGGGCTGCGTACCGCGGCGGGACCGGCGGTGAGGTCCGGCGCCGTACGCACCGGCTTCACCGCGTCCCCAGCCGATTGTAGCCGCACATAATCCGTTTCCGCTCTTTACCCGCGCTTGCAAGTAGTTTCCTCGCAGCCGGTGAACTGCCGTATCCGCCGTGGCCCCGGACGGCTGAGGCGCCGTGCAGGGGGTAACCGCGCTGAAGCGTCGAGAGGACAACGGCGCCGGGCGAGGACGACCCCGAGGCCCGGGGCCCCGGGAAAGGAGTGCCATGCCAGGCATGATGGAGCGCATCAAGCAGTTCGCCAGGAGCCCGCAGGGGCGGCGCGCGGCCGAGCAGGTGCGGCGGGCCGCGGCCGACCCCCGTCGCCGGGCCCAGGCCCAGCGCCTGCTGGGCAGGCTGCGCGGACACCGCTGAGCACTTCGGGCGCACGCCCGAGCACATCGGGCGCACGCCGGACCATCGACGCCTCGCCGACGGCCGCCGGCCCTTTCCGGTTTCCGGCAGCGGCCCGGCGGACCTCCCGGCGCCGGCGGACGCGGGCCGGAAGGGGCCCGCGTCCGGCCGCGTGTCACCCGGGTGCCGCACGCGAGTCACCTGGTTGGGCGGCGCCACCGGGCCCGTTCGGTCGACTGCGTGAACGCTGAGGTGCCGTAGGGCACCGATCGAGAGCGAGGTCGACATGCCGATATCCGCGATACGCGGTTCACTGCGCCGTGGCGGACCGCTGCGCGGGGCGGCTGCGGGGTGTGCGGTGGCCGCCCTGTGCGCGGTGACGACGGCGCCCGCGGTCGCGGACGGCGCCACCGCGGGCGCCGCCAGGCCGACCGTCGTCCTCGTGCACGGTGCCTTCGCGGACGCCTCCAGCTGGAGCGGGGTGACCGAGCGGCTCCGGCGCGGCGGGTACACCGTCATGGCCCCGGTCAACCCCCTGCGCGGCCTGTACAGCGACGCCGCCCACCTCGCCTCCGTCCTGAAGACGGTCCAGGGCCCCCTGGTTCTGGCGGGCCACTCCTACGGCGGTGCCGTCATCAGCACCGCCGCCGCCGGAAATCCCCAGGTCAAGTCCCTCGTCTACATCAACGCACTGATGCCGGACGCCGGGAGGAGCGGCGGCAGGTCGCCGTCCGCCCACTTCCCCGGTGCCCTGGGCACCGCCACCGCCTCCGTGCCGTGCCGGACCACCGGCAGCGGCGGTTCCGGCATCCCGTCCTGGGCGCCGCCGGGGCGGCAGGACAGGACCGTCCGGCCCTCGCGGGAGCGTTTCGAGGCGCGTCGGGCCCACTCCCGCACCGGGGAGGTCGGCTCCTGCCATGTGTCCCTCGGCGCCGCCCCGGACGTCGTGGCCGGCCTGATCGTGCGAGGGGCCACCGCCGCCGCGGCCGGTCCGGCCCCGCGGCCGGCGAGCACGGGCTCGGGCGGCGGCCGTGAACTCGCCGCGGTGCTCGGCGGCGGTGCCGCCGCCGCCCTGGTGACCGTCGGCGCGGGCGTGCTGCTGCTCGGCCGGCGCCGTCCGCCGCGGCGCCCCGCCGCCGCGCATCACCCCGGCCGCGGGTGACGGACCGGCGCCTCGGCGGCCGGGCCGGCTCGGCCGGCCCGCCACACCGCCGCCGGGGCGCCCCATCGCACCACTTGGCGACGTCCTCGGCGGCGGGATGCCCGGCTGTGCCCGCCCGTCCGCGCCCCTCCGCGCCCCTCCGCGCCCGGACGCGTCAGCGCCGACGGGCAGAGCAGGCGGCCGGAAACCCGGCCGGCGGGCCGGAACCGGGGCAGGGGGTGGGCGACCGCACCGGATCGGGCCGTCCGGCCCGATCCGCGGGGACCTGCCGGACGGTTCCGCGCCGGTCGTGGGTCAGAACGGGCCGTGCAGGCTGCCGAGCCGGTCGGTGAGGCGCAGGTTCTCGGCGTAGTCGACCGGGCAGGCGATCACGGACACGCCCTCGTCGTCGAGGGCACGGCGCAGGGTGGGCAGCAGTTGGCCGGCGGCGTCGATCGCGTAGCCGCGGGCGCCGAAACTCTCGGCGTAGGCGACCAGGTCGGGGTTGGTGAACCGGGTGTGGCTGTGGCGGCCGAGTTCGAGCTCCATCTTCCAGGTGATCAGCCCGTACTCCTCGTCCACCAGGACCAGCACGACCAGCGCGACGCCTTCGCGCACGGCCGTCTCCAGTTCCTGGGAGTTCATCAGGAACGCGCCGTCGCCCGTCACGGCCAGCACTCTTCTGTCCGGCCGGGCCAGCTTGGCGGCGATCGCGCCGGGCAGCGCGAAGCCCATGGTGGACAGCCCGTTGCTGACCAGGCAGGTGTCCGGTGCGTAGGTCGGGTAGAGGCGGGCCATCCACATCTTCCCGGCGCCGGTGTCGGCGAGCACGATGTCGTGCCGGTCCAGGGCGGCACGCACGTCGTGCACCACCCGCTGCGGAGCGAGCGGGAAGGCGTCGTTGCCGCGTCCGTACCTCAGTTCCTCGTCGAGCAGCGTGCGGATCCTCTGGCTGCTTCCCGAGTCGAAGACGACGCCGTCGGGGAGCGCCGCGGCGAGCGCGTCCAGTGCCTGGGAGAGGTCTCCCTCGACGCCCACGGCGACCGGATAGCGGGCGTCCACCTCCGCGGGGAAGCGGTGCACGTGCACGATGCGCTTGTCCCCGTGCGGATTGATCCTGGCCGGGTCGAACTCCTGGATCTCGTAGCCCACGCAGATCAGCACATCGGCCGCGTCGAAGCCGAAGTTGCCGTAGTCGTGGCGCATGAAGCCGACCGCGCCGAGTGCGTTCGGATGGTCGTCGGGGAAGACGCCCTTGCCGTGGAAGGTGGTGGCGACCGGGATGTCCAGCCGCTCGGCGAACCGTACGAGAGCGGCCGAGGCGCCGGCCCGGGCGGCGCCGTGGCCGGCCAGCACGACGGGGCGCCGGGCGGCGGCCAGCACCTCGGCCGCTCGTGCGATCTGGGAGGGGGAGGGCGCCTCGGCGCGCACCACGTCGATCTGCAGGGGCTCGAGCGGTTCGGCGGGCCGCTCGGCCTCGATGTCCTCGGGCACGGCGAGGAACACGGCGCCGGGCCGCTCGCTCTGCGCGGTCTTGAACGCCTTGCGGGTCATCTCCGGCACCGCGTCCGGGCACTGGACGCAGGCCGACCACTGGGTGACCGGCGCGAACATCGACACCAGGTCGATGATCTGGTGCGACTCCTTGTGGACGCGCCGCAGCGAGCCCTGGGCCGCCAGCGCCACCATCGGCGCGCTGTTGGTCGTGGCGTCGGCGGCGCCCAGCAGGAGGTTGATCGCGCCGGGGCCCAGCGTCGCCGAGCACACGCCGGCCCGGCCGGTGAGCCGCCCGTAGATCTCCGCCATGAAGGACGCGGCCTGTTCGTGGCGGACCAGGACGTACCGGATCCCGGACCCGCTCAGCGCGTCGACGAAGCGGATGTTCTCCTCGCCGGGGATCCCGAAGACGTACTCCACGCCCTCGGCCCGCAGACAGCGCACCAGCAGGTGCGCGACGTCCTCCGGCGCGGCGGGCGGCGGGGCGGTCGCGTCGTCAGTGCCCATGGCAGGACCGTAGGCGCACCGCGCGCCCCCGGCGATTTCTCGTGGGCCGGCCGGTGGAACCGGGGGTGCGCCGTCCGGGCTCGTGCTCGGCGCCGGTCCCCTTGGGGGTGTTGCGGTGGCGCCTGCCGTGGCCGGCCCGCACGCTGATTGGCGGATGTGGACATGCCTCGCGCCGTGGTGCGAGCAGAAGGTTCAGGGAGGACCGTGTGACCGCTTCTTCGCCCGCCGCCGACGCGCCGCCGGCCCACTACGACGATCTGCGCGCCCTGGTGATCAACTGCACCTTGAAGCGCTCGCCCGAGCGGAGCAACACCCAGGGCCTGATCGACCGCAGCACCGCCATCATGGAGGCCCAGGGCGTGGCGGTGGACGTGGTACGGGCGGTGGACCTCGACATCGCGACCGGCGTGTGGCCCGACATGAGGGAGCACGGCTGGGAGAGCGACGCGTGGCCGGAGCTGTACCGCACGGTCATGGCGGCCGACATCCTGATCCTGGCCGGCCCCATCTGGCTGGGCGACAACGGCTCCGTGACGAAGAAGGTGATCGAACGCCTCTACGCCTGCTCCAGCCTGCTCAACGACGCGGGCCAGTACGCCTATTACGGCCGGGTCGGCGGCTGCCTGATCACCGGTAACGAGGACGGTGTCAAGCACTGCGCCATGAACATCATCTACAGCCTGCAGCACCTGGGGTACACGATCCCGCCCCAGGCGGACGCCGGCTGGATCGGCGAGGCGGGCCCGGGACCCTCCTACCTGGATCCCGGTTCGGGCGGTCCCGAGAACGACTTCACCAACCGCAACACCACGTTCATGACCTGGAATCTGCTGCACCTGGCCCGGGCGCTGAAGGATCTCGGCGGCATTCCGGCCTACGGCAACCAGCGCACCGCCTGGGACGCGGGCTGCCGCCACGACTACGAGAACCCCGAGCACCGGTAGCGGCACCGGCGTGCGGGACGGCGGGACGGCCGGCCGGCTCGTGGCGCCGCGGTACGTCGGCTGCGGCCGCTCAGGACTTCGGGACGAGCCAGGGTTTCGGGAACAGTGCCCAGTGGCCGTTGACGAAGACCAGGCCGTCGTAGGCCATGCCGTACGGCTCACCGGGCTCGGTGTACTTCCAGCGGTAGACGGTCAGGCCCGGTCTGAAGGCGTCCTTGACCTGCGCGTAGCCACCGGGGAACGCCGAGAGGGACGGCGCGGTCCCGGTCCGGATCTCGTCGGTGGTGGCCGACCACATCTGCAGCACGGTCTGCTGGGGTTTGGCCCAGGGCCCGAGCGGCAGGGGCGGCGCGGTCCGGTAGAAGCGCTCGGCCCGTTCGGCGAACTGCGGCTGGAACACGGTCCGGTAGTCCTCGTGCGTGGGCCGCAGGGAGTCCACCAGGCTCAAGTCGCTGCCCGCACCGGCCTTCACCAGCAGGGCCCTGGCTCCTTCGGCGGTCCCGGGATAGGCGCTCGCCGACGCGGCCGGCCCGCCGGGGCCACCCGGGGGGCCGATGCCGATGTCGATCACTCCGAGGGCGACGAGGACGGCGACGGGTACGGCCGACAGGGCGGAGACGGCCTGCAGCCGGCGCCAGTACCGCTGGCGTTCGCTGCGGCGCAGGAACTCCTCGGCCGGCCCGGGCAGTCCGAACTCACGGCGCCACCGCTGTCCGAGCGCCAGGTCGGTTCCCTGCAGGAGGTCGCCGCGGTTCCTGGAGCCGCGCCACCGGCCGGCCCGCTCCAGGGCGTGGTCCAGCCAGGCGTCGTACTCGGCGTACCGGGCGCTCCACTGGCGCAGCCGGGGCCACTTGTCGATGAGCAGGTCGTGGACGAGTTCGGCCACGGGCGCGGCTTCCTGCCCGGGTCCCTCCGGGGAGCGGACGGTGATGATCCGTTCCCGGGTCAGTACGGCCAGCACCTGGTCCACCGTGGCCTCGTCCGCGGCCGGACCGCAGACCATCGCGCGCAGCGCCTCGACACCGCGTGGTCTGCGCGTGTCCAGGCTCTGCCCCGTCCGGTCGTGGCGCACCAGGAGGGCCAGGACGCGCTGGGCGACCGCCTTCTGACGCTCGTCCAGCTGGCGCAGCACACCGTCGTGCCACTGGGCCAGGCTGCCGCCGAACCGGCCGACCTCGGCGTAGGCCGTGTGCGTCAGCAGGTTGTCGGTGCGGCGCTCCCACAGCAGCGTCAGCGTCTTCTCCAGCAGCGGCAGCACGGTGGCGCGGACCTCGTCGGGGCCGGTGTCGTACCGGCCGCCCGACAGGACCTCGGTGAGGATCGTCTGCGGCAGTCCCTCCTCGAAGCACAGCCGGGCGTCCGCGGCGGGCTCGGTGATGATGTCGCGCAGTTCGCCCGAGGTCAGCGTGGGCGGCATGTCGACGACGGGCTTGACGGCCTCCAGCAGCTTCGGCGCCCGGTCGGCCAGTCGCGGATAGAAGTCGTTGCGCATGACGAGCAGTACGGTGACGGGGGCGCAGGACTCGACGAGCTCGGTGAGCTGCCGCAGCACGGCGAGGTCCTCGTCGGCCCCGGACGGCGTGCCGTCGCCGGGACCGGGGGATGTGAGCAGTTCTTCGAACTGGTCGATCACCAGCAGCAGATGACGGCTGTCGGCGGACCGTGCCAGGAACCTCTCGGCCGCGGCGAGGATGCCGTCGGCGGCTCCCTGGAGACCCTCGCGTTCCAGGCCGGCCGTGAGGCCGCGCTCCGGGCGGACGACGACCGGCCGCCAGCCCGGCGGCAGAGCGGTCAGCACACCCGCCTGCACCAGGGACGACTTGCCGGATCCGGAAGGCCCCTGCAGCAGCACCCCGCGCCGCCCGCCCACCAGATGGCGCAGCAGCTGCCCCTTCGCCCGGTCACGGCCGTGGAACCAGCGCGCGCTGTCCCGGGTGAACGCGCGGAAGTCCTGGTACGGGCAGGCCTCCTCCGGCTCCAGCTCGGGCCACACCTCGCGCAGGATCTCTCCGGGCGTCGCGTACGCGGTGTTCAGACCCCGCTGGTGGGGGTCGGCTCCCGGCAGCGCGGTCACCATGCCGATCACCAGGCCGGTCCGGACGTCGACGACCGGGCCGCCGCTGAATCCCCGCGCGACGGTGTTCGCCTCGTGCAGCTGGAGCACCCAGTGGTCCCGGACGCGCAGCGGACCGCCCGCCACCGCCGTGCCTTCGTGACCGCCGGCGAAGGTCGAGCCGGGGAAGCCGAACGACCAGGCGGGCCGCCCCTCCGCCCCGCTCGCGAGCCCCACCAGCAGGGCCGGAACCGACGGCGGGGGCCCGGCCAGCCGGACGACGGCCATGTCCTCGTCCTGCGGTGCCCGCCAGGGCCCCGTCAGCACCGTCCCGGTGACCTGAGGCGTCCCGAGGGCCTGCGGGAAGCGCAGCGGCAGCTCGTCACCGGGGCCGCACCCCGCCTCCAGCACGACATGGGCGCAGGTGACCACGGCCCCGCCCGGGACGAGGAAGCCGGCCCCGGCGACCGTGCCCGCGCGGGTGAGGACCTGTGCCACCGCGGCGGCCGGACCGCCGCGCCCGGGGGGCCCGGACGCTACAGGGTTTCCGTCCGCGGAGGACGCGATCACGGGTTCCACCTCAGTCCGGGTTCTCACCGGCGCCGTCGGCGGCGCTCTCGGCGGCGTTCCAGGTCAGGGTGACCCTCAGATGGCAGCCCGCCTCGCTCTTGGCGATCACCGCCCCCGCCTGCGCGGCCAGATCGACGCCGAACTCGATCTCCATGCTGTCGGGCCGCGCCCGCCGGAACTCGTCCAGCACCGCCCGCGCCATGGCGGTGACGGGACCGATCGCGCTCTGCAGGCTGTGCGGCAACTCGCGTATCGCGTCGGCCGTTCGCCCGGCCATGACCGGTCCGGCCGACGCGTCGGCCGGCTCGGCCTGCACAAGGATCGAGCCGCCCCCGTCCAACGGCACACGCACAACTGGCCCTGCTGACACCGGCGTCCCCCACCCGTCGAGCGTCCCGGCCTCGTCACGAGGCGGTGGATACTCAACGTAACACCACAGACACGTTTCCGTCGGTGGAATCCCACCGGAAGGCGGCCCCCTTCATGCCGGGCGGTCCCCCGCTCGTGCCGGGCGGATCCCCCGCTCATGCCCGGCGGTCCCCCCTCATAGCGGGCGGGCCCCCAACTCATGCCGGGCGGTCCCCGTTCGCGGACGGCTCCCGCCGGTCCGGCCGCGCGGTGGCGGTCTCCCGGGCCCGGTGGCGGATCTCCCGGGGGCTGACGCCGAAGCGCCGGCGGACCGCCGTGCTCATCGCGCTGGCCGAGGAGAACCCCGAGGCGTGGGCGAGTTCCGTGATCGTCATGTGGTCGCACTCGGCGCACTGGAGGCGGTCGCGCACCAGGCGCAGGCGTTCCTCCCGGATCAGCTCACGTGGGGTGGTGCCCACGCGCTGGAGGGCCAGTTGGATCTGCCGCAGCGACCAGCCCAGCGCGTGGGCCATGGACGCCCCGGTCAGGCCGGGGTCGGCCGCGTGGTCGCGCACATGGCGCCGGACCAGTGCCTCGACCTCGCCGAGATGGCCGGGGGCGTCGGGACGGTCGTCGCCCGAGACGAGCATGCACAGCAGCTCGACGATCCGGTCCGAGACGGCGTCGAACTGCGCGTCGGTCAGGGCGTGGCGCTCCTCGTGCAGGCCGCTGATCATGGACCCGACCACCCCGCCCAGCCCCCTGGTCAGGTCCACCCCGGTGGCCAGCGGTGACCTCCGGTTCAGCGGGCCGTCCACCTCACGCGCGGGGATGGTGAAGATGTAGGCGAGAGCCCGGGTCTGCTGCCGGCACTGGAAGGGATCGCCGAAGGTGACCAGGGCGGCCGACCCCGGGGAAAGGTGCGCCACCTCGTCGTTCTGCCGCAGGACGATGTGCCCCTCGACGGGCAGGAGGAGGCGGTAGTCCTCGTCCGGGTCCTGCCGTACGTGCTGGGCGGTCCGGTGGTACTCGACCGGGTCCGACCAGAACCGGACGAGCTGGTAGGTGCGGCTGCGCTGGCGGACCGTCGCGCCGCGGAAGTCGTCGGGGCACGCATAGCGGTACCCCATGCGGGGCTGGTAGGAGGCGATGTGCTCGCTCCAGAAGTCGGCCCGCTCACGCGGGTCCACTTCGCCCGTGGTCTGCGACTCCAGGATGTAAGGCCCCGTGGGCAACGTGACTCCTCCGCTGCGACGGGTTTTCCGGCGGTGTGTGCGTGGCAGCCCAGAACTCCCGTGCGTCCACGGGCTGGTTACACATGGTCACCATAGGGGCAGCAAGCGGTGTCCGGGAGCGGCGGAAGGCTTTTGGCACATGCCACTGGCATGTGGGCGACAGACCGTCCGCCGGTGACCGCGCTCCGGGGCGCGTGTGCGCCTCGCGGCAACTTCCTTGCGTGTGCGCGCAAGTGCGCCGGGTGAGGGCGCCGCTACCGTCGAGCGCCCGTCGACCCGCCCGCCCTTGAGGACCCCCATGACCGATCGGATACCGGAGGCCGTGTCCTGGTGCCTGGCCCTTGGCCTGTTCACCGCCGTCGTCCTGCTCGTGCGTCAGCACGGCATCACCGCCCGCCAGCGCCGGCGCAACGCGGAACTCTCCCACGGCCTGCGGGCGCGGGACGCCGAGCTGCGTCACCTGCTCGCCGTCCGGCTGCCCGCCGTGGAGGACGCCGGCGACGGGACGGCGCCGCAGACCGGCCTGCTCGAGGCGCGCCTGGCCGGCACGGACTTCGCGGCCCGGCTCGAGGACGTGCTGCACCGGTTCGCCGCGGCCGTCGAGCACGCGCGGTCGCGCGCCGACCTGTCCGCGCAGACCGCCCTGAAGGCCTCGATGCGCTCCCTGCAGGCCCTGGCCAACGAACAGCAGGTGTCCATCGCCCGGATGCAGGACCGGCACGATCACCCCGACGTGCTGCGAGACCTGCTCGAAGTGGACCACACCAACGCCCAGTTCGGCCGGCGCGCCCAGGCCGTCGCCGTGCTCTGCGGCTCCTGGCCCGGGCGCCGGCGCGCCGCCTCGGCGCTCGTCGAGGTCGTCCGCGGCGCCACCTCCCGCATCCGCGACTACCGGCGCGTCCGCGTCAACGGAGACATCGGCGTCGCCGTGCGGAGCCGGGCGGTGGAGCCCGTGGTGCTCGCGATCGCCGAGCTGCTCGACAACGCGGCGCGCCACTCCCAGCCGCACACCACCGTCGAAGTCACGGTTCAGTCCGTGCACAACGGCGCCTGCGTCGTGATCGACGACGCGGGTGTGGGCATGGACAGCCAGGCGGTCGAGGCAGCCGCCGAACTGCTCTCCGGCAGGCGCACGACGGACGTCACCCGGCTGGGCGATCCGCCCCGCTTCGGCTTCGCCGTCATCGGCGTGCTCGCCGGGCGCTACGGCTTCAGCGTCTGCGTCGACACCCTGTCCCCCTACGGGGGCGTACGCGCCGTGGTGCTCCTGCCGTCCGGGCTGCTGACCCCCACGGACACCGCTGACGGCACCGGCCCGGCCGCCGCCCCCGGAACCACCCCCGCCTCCCTCACCCCCGCCCCCCACGCCCCCGCCACGGCGCCCGCGCCCACCGGCGAGCACACGCCCACACCCGATCTGGTGCCCTCCCGGTCCCCCGCCCCCGGGCACCGGGAGCCGACCACCCCCGGTGGCCTGCCCAGGCGCCGCCGCCGCTCCCTGCGGGAAGCGGCCGTGGAGCCCGCGGCCGGGCCCGCCGTGGAGGTCGGGGGCCGCTCGGCCGAGGAGAACGCCCGTCGTATGGGCGCCTTCGCCCGCGGCACCCGCTCCGGCCGGACCGCGCAGTCCACCGCCCACGCAGACGAAGGGAACAGCGAGAAATGACCGGGCCCGCCAACAACACGTTGGGCTGGATGCTGGACGAGGTGCTCAACGTGCCGCACGCACGGCACGCGATCCTGCTCTCGGCCGACGGAATGCTCCGTGCGCACTCGCAGGACATCGGCCGCGACGACGCCGAACGGCTGGCCGCGGGACTGTCCGGCGTGCAGTCGATCAGCCGCAGCACGGCGGAGTTCTGCGGCAGCCCGCACACCCCCTGGCGCCAAACACTGATCGAGTTCGCGAGCGGCTACGTCTTCCTGGTCGCCGCCGGCGAGGGCGCCTACCTCGCGGTCTCCACCGGCGAGGACGTGGACATGGAGGCGGTCACCTACCGCATGCACAAACTCGTCGACCGGCTCGGCCAGGAGCTGACCAGTCCCGCCCGGCAGGACGCCGGCAGCCCGGCATGACCGCCCGGCGCCACCCCGCGGACCGGCTGGTGCGGTCGTACGTCGTCACGGACGGCCGTGCGCACCCCACCCGCAACACCCTGGACCTGGTCACGCTGCTGGTCGTGACCGACGACCGGCCCCTGGCCGGCCTGAACCCGGAGAAACGCCGGCTGATGCGGCTGTGCCGGCCCGGCGCCCTGTCCGTCGCCGAGGTGGCCGGCCACCTCGGCCTGCCGGTCAGCGTCACCAAGGTCCTGATCGCCGACCTCATGGACAGCGGTCACCTCGTCACCCGCGCGCCGGTCCCCGCCGCCCGGCCGGCCGACGCCCGAATCCTCCAGGAGGTGCTCGATGGGCTCCGTGCCCGCCTCTGAACCCGCCGCGGCCGGCGTCCACCTGCCGCCCGGTGTGCACACCGCCGTCAAGCTGCTGGTCGTGGGCCACTTCGCGGTCGGCAAGACCACCTTCGTCGGTGCACTCTCCGAGATCCGGCCGCTGCGCACCGAGGAGGTGATGACGCAGGCCGGCGCCCTGGTCGACGACCTGGCCGGCCTGACGGACAAGACCACCACCACCGTGGCCCTGGACTTCGGCCGGCTCACGCTCAACGACCGTCTCGTGCTGTACCTGTTCGGCACCCCCGGTCAGCAGCGTTTCGCCCCGCTGTGGCACGACATGACACGGGGGGCGCTCGGCGCGCTCGTCCTCGCCGACATCCGCCGCCTCGGCCTGTCGTTCGAGGTGATGGGCGTGCTGGAGGAACTCGGCCTGCCCTACGCGGTCGCGCTGAACCAGTTCGACGACGCGCCCGCGCACGGACTCGACGAGGTCCGCGAGGCCCTCGACCTGCTCCCGGAGACCCCCCTCGTCCGCTGCGACGCACGCGACCGGGTCTCGTCCACCCGGGCCCTGATCCGTCTCGTCGAGTACCTCCTGACCCTCCCCCGCCCCGGGTCCCGCCCGGACGGGGACGTCCCCACCGGCCACCTGGAGCACCTGTGACCTCCCTCCCACCCCAGCCACCGCCCGTCCGCCCGGCCCACGAGCCGCTCTACGGCGCCGGCTTCGCCGCCGATCCGGCCGCCGCCTACCGGCGGCTGCGCGAGCACGGCCCGATCGCCCCGGTCGAGCTGGCACCGGGCGTGCGCGCCTCGCTCGTCGTCGGCTACGAGGCCGCCCTGCACGTGCTGCGCGGCACCGGGACCTTCTCCAAGGACCCCCGCCGCTGGCGCGAGCTGGCGGCCGGCGCCGTACCCGCGGACAGCCCGGTCGTACCGATGATGATGTACCGGCCGAACGCGCTGTGGACCGACGGCGCCGAGCACCGCCGGCTGCGCGGCGCCATCACCGACAGCCTCGCCCGGGTCAGTCCCGCCACCCTCCGCGGCTACGTCGAGACGTGCGCCGACACCCTGATCGACCGCGTCGCGCCCGCCGGACGGGCCGATCTGCTGGGCGACTACGCCCGGGTGCTGCCCCTGCTGGTGTTCAACCGCCTCTTCGGCTGCCCGGCCGACTACGGGGACCGGCTGGTCGAGGGGATGTCCGGCATCTTCGACGGGGTGGACGCCGAGAAGGCGAACGGCCTGCTCGCCACGACACTGCTGGACCTCGTCGCCCTCAAGCGGGAGCGGCCCGGGCACGACGTGACGTCCTGGCTCATGGCCCACCCGGCCGAGCTCACCGACGAGGAGATGGTCCACACCCTCGTGCTCCTCATGGGCGCGGGCACCGAACCGCAGCAGAACCTGATCGCGAACGCCCTGCGGCTGCTGCTCGCCGACGACCGGTTCGGGGGCAGTCTGTCGCGCGGCAGCCTGCCGGTGGAGGACGCCCTGGACGAAGTGCTGTGGACCGACCCGCCCATGGCCAACTACGCCGTCCACTACCCGGTGCACGACGTCGTGTACGAAGGGGTGAGTCTGCGCGAGGGCTGTCCCGTCGTCGTCTCGCTCGCCGCCGCGAACACCGACCCGGCCCTGGCGGCGGACCGGCGGACGGGCAACCGGGCGCACCTGGCGTGGAGCGCGGGCCCGCACAACTGCCCGGCCCAGGGCCCGGCCCGCCTGATCGCGGCCACCGCGGTGGAGAAACTGCTCGACCGCCTGCCCGAGACCGAACTGGCCGTCCCCGCCGAGGAGCTGGCCTGGCGGCCGGGGCCCTTCCACCGGGCACTGGTCGCGCTGCCCGTGGAGTTCCCGCCGGCCGCCGTGGTCGGCGGGCCCGCGCCGCTCGACGAAGGCTCCGCCGTGGCCGGGCCCGCCCACGGCCCCGGACCGTCCGCCACGGCGCCCGCGGCCGGCGGTGCCCGGCGTGGCTGGGCGGCCCGGCTGCGGGCCTGGTGGCGGGGGGACTGATCAGGACAGGTGGACCGGCAGCGCCCGGTGGCCGTTGGAGATGAAGGAGTCGACCGGCGTCAGCTCCGCGCTGTCGACGGCGAGCCGGAGCCCGGGGAAGCGGCCGAAGAGGGCCGGCAGCGCGACCCGGGCCTCCAGCCGCCCCAGGGGCGCGCCCAGACAGAAGTGGACCCCGTGGCCGAAGGAGAGATGCTCCTTGTCACCGCGCGTGACGTCGAAGACGGCGGCGGTCTCGCCGTACCTGTCCGGGTGGCGCCCGGCGGCGGCGTAGGCGGCGAGGATCGCCTCGCCCTTGCGGATCACCACGCCGTCCGGTCCGCCGAACGCGCTCATCTCCAGGTCCTCCACGGCATAGCGCAGCGGCAGGCTGGCCACGGGCGCGTCCACCCGCAGCACCTCCTCGATCACGTCGTCCCAGGAGGCACGGCCCGCGCGGACGTGGGCGAGCTGGGCGGGGTGGGCGAGCAGGAGGTGGATGGCGTTGTCGATGAGGTTGACGGTGGTCTCATGGGCGGCGCTGACCATCAGGACCAGGGTGTCCAGCAGTTCCTGCTCGCTCAGCCCCGTACCGTCCTCGCCGTCGCGCGCGGCGATCAGCGCCGAGGTCAGGTCGTCGCCCGGTGAACGCCGCTTGAGGGCGACGAGTTCGCCGAGCGCCGCGTAGAACCGGGCCTGGTTCTCGGTGACCTGCTCCGGGGTGGCGGAGGTGTGGAAGACGCCGTCCACCACCGCCCGCAGCTCCGCTCCCTGCTCCTCCGGCAGACCGAACAGCTCGCTGATCACCTGGATGGGCAACGGATAACAGAACGACTCGCGCAGGTCGACGGCTCCCCCGCGCCGCCCGGCCTCCTCGATGTCGTCCAGCAGGGCCTTGGTGATCGCTTCGATGCGGGGCCGCAGCGCCGCCGTGCGGCGGGCCGTGAACGCCTTGGAGACCAGGGCGCGCAGCCGCCGGTGCTCGCCGCCGTAGGCGGTGAACATGTTCCGCACCGCCACCCAGGTGTACAGGGGCCAGTCGGGGGATATCCCGCCCTCGATCCACCGGGTCCAGTGCCGGCGCGGGTCCTTGGAGACCCGGGAATCCACGAGCAGGCGCTTGAGGAGTTCGGGCGCGCCGACGGCCCACGCCCGGACTCCGCCCGGGAGTTCGACGAGGGTCACCGGTCCGCGTGCGCGCATCCGGTCGGCCTCGCCGTGGATGTCGCGTCCGGTCGGGTCGATCACTAAGGGTCGGGGGTCTTCCACCGCAGCCTCCTGGCGCTCGGACACCGGTACGAACGGTGAAGCTACTCGGGCGTAACGTGTCTGGCGAGACCGCCCGGCGCGCGCTGCGCACGAGCACAACTCCCCTGCGCGCGGGGGCAAGTCGACGACACCGTGTGCGCCCTAGGGTCGGTGTGTGTCGGACGGGAGAGCCGGTGGGTGCGATGACAGGCAGAGGGGTACCGCGATGGTTGCCGGCGCACGGCGTCGAGGTACGGACCCTGGCCGCCGGGGACTGGTGGGACGCCGTCCGCGTGCCGCTCGGACCCGGTCTGCGCGCGCTGCGGCACCTGGGGGACGCGACGGGAGCCGTGATCAGGGACGGCTACGGGGGCATCCTGTACTGGCTCGTCCCCCGCGGCGACGCCGCCGGCTGGCGACTGCCGCGCGTGACCGTCCTGGGCCCGGGTTCCTACGTGGCGGTGCCCCCGCCGCACCGCACGGCCGGCCCCGGCCTGTACTGGCAGGTGCCCGCGACCCGCGGCCGTGAGCTGACCGCGGCGCCCGTGCTGCACGCCGCTCTGCGCGCGGCGCTCCCGCCCGAGGAGTTCCCGGCCACCGGCCGGCCGTGACCGGATCGGCGGACCGCCCGTGCCCGGATGGCTGCCCGCGTGACCGAATCCACGGGGCGGCCGTGACCGGATGGCCGCCCGTGACCGTAACCACGGGCCGGCCGTGACCGATCCGCGGGCCGGCCGCCGGGCGTGCGGCAGGCGCGGGCCGCCGGGCGTGCGGCAGGCACCCGGCGGCCGGCCGGCTCAGCGGGTGCCGGTGCCAGTGCCTGTGCCGGTGCCGGTGCTGGTGCCTGTGCCGGTGCCGGTGCCGGTGATGGCGCTCGGGCCGCCCGCCTCCGGGGTGTACGGCCGCTCCGGAGAGGGGCCCTGGATCCGTTCGGGCGTGTACGAGGGCCGCCGGTGGGCCGGCGCGTGCGGCACGGCGGGCGGCGCGGCGGGGCCGCCCGCCCCGGCGAGCTTCTCCACCTCGTACGCCAGGGCCTCGCGCGCGGACTTGAGTTGCGTCTCCACGGACTGGATGGCGTCGAGGAAGGCGCGCGCCCAGGCCAGCCGGCGTTCGAGTTCCTCGAACTCGGCGGAGTAGTGGGTGCCGGCGCGGGCCCGGTACTGGAGTACGGCCCGCTCGGCCTCCCGCTGGGCCTGCTGCTGTGCCTGGCGCAGTACGTCGTGGTACTGCCGCCGGGCCTGGTCGGCGACCTGCCGGGCGTATTCGCGGGCCTGGGCGATCAGCGAGTCCGCCTGCTGCTGGGCGCGGGAGAGCAGGTTGACCGCTTCCACGGTCGGCTGCCGCTGCAGTACCGGCCTGGCGTCGCCGCCGTCCGGGCCGTCCGTCCGCTCGCCGCGGTCGCGGTAGAAGTTGCGCAGACGGTCGTTCTCGGCCCACAGCCCGGCCACGTCCTGGTGCAGTGCCGCGATCTCGTCGGCGACCCGCAGCATGAACCGGCCGACCTCCTCCTCGCTCAGGCCGCGCCGGCCGATCGGGGTGCGGGTGAACCGCTTGGTGCGGACCTGTTCGGGCGTCAGCCGGCGCTGGGCCTGGTGGTGGGGCGGGTTCATGCCTCGAAGTCCTTCCCGTGGAACGCGATGCCGTACTGCTCGCCGCCCAGGCCGGTGAACGACTCGAACCGGATGCGTTCGGCCGGCACGCCGCACTGCGCGAGGCGCTGCGCCGAGTCGCGCACCATCTGGTCGGAACCGCACACGTACACCTCGTGGTCGGTGAAGCGGCCGAGGCGCAGGGCCACCTCCACCGCGGTGCCGCGCTCCTGGGGGCCCAGGGCCACCTCGGAGACGGCCGGGGTGACGGTCAGCCAGCGGCGGTGGGACTTGGCGAGGTGCTCCAGCGCCGCCCAGTCGTACAGGTCGTGGTCGGTGCGTGCGCCGGCCACGAGCGTCACCGTGCGTTCCGGCCGCCCGCCCGGCTGCCCGGCCAGCTGCCCGATGAGGGCCTTCATCGGCGCCAGCCCGGTGCCGCCGGCGAGCAGCAGCAGCGGCCGGTCGCCGTCCGGGTCGAGGGTCAGCCGGTCGCCGACCGGGGCGCCGAGGCGCAGCACGTCGCCGACCTGGACGCCGTGCACCAGCGCGGAGGAGACCGGGCCGCCCGGCACCATGCGGACGTGCAGCTCGATGCCGCCGTCCGGACGCGGCGCGTTGGCCGGGCTGTAGTAGCGCCACAGTCCGGGGCGCAGGTGGGTCTCGACCGACAGGCTCTGGCCGGGCCGGAACTCCAGTCGGTAGGTGGGCTTGACGGTCAGTACGGCCACGTCCAGGGTGCGCCGTTCGTGGCTGATCACCTCGGCGTCCCACCAGGGCGGGCTGTCGGCGGCGGCCTTCTCGGCGGCCTCGGCCATGACCTTGGCCACGAGTTCGTAGGCCGCCTGCCAGTCGGCGGCCAGCTCCTCCGTCCAGCGCGGGCCCAGGAAGTGGGCGAGCGTCGCCAGCAGCGCGGCCCCCACCGCGGGATAGTGGTCGGCGGTCACGCTGAACTTGCGGTGGTCCCGGCCGAGTTGCCCGAGGTACGGCACGAGGTCGTCCACGCGGTCGACGCGGGACACGATGGTGCCCAGCGCGGTGAAGAGTTTGTCGCGCTGCCCCGCCATGCCGATCGGGAACATGTCCCGGGTCTGGGGATGGGTGAAGAACAGCGTCGAGTAGAAGAACAGCGGTACCTGGTCGCCGTGGCCGGCGACCAGGTTCCAGCTCTCCTGCAGGCGGCGAGCGTCCATCACCGTGTCAGGCTTCCCGTGCCGGCTCGTCGCCGGGCTGCCGCACGACCTGCTCGCGGACCGTGGCCAGTACCCCGGACACGTGCGTTATGACGTCCGCTCCGGCACCGTTCTGCCTCAGCACGTCCAGCAGGACGTGCCCCACCCGCTCGTAGTGCTCCCCGGTGATGTCCAGCCCCTGATGGGCCTCGGCCAGGCCCCGTCCGGTGTAGGTGTCCGGCCCGCCGAGCACCTTGGTCAGCATCAGCACCATGTGGCGCTTGAGCGAGGACAGGTCGGTGCCGGCGAAGTACGGGGACAGCTGCTCGTCCCGCAAGGCGTGGAAGTAGAGGTCGTCGACGACCGTCCTGACGGTCGGGGCGCCGCCGATCCGCTGGTAGTAGGCCGTTCCCGGCCGGTCCGCGGCCGGCTCCTGCGGGTGCGTGGTGGCAGCCTCGGGCTGCGTGGTGTCCGTCACTTGCGCCTTCCTCATCCGTGGTCGTCGAACGGCGGCACGCCGGTGTGCCTCATCCCCGTGTGCGTGTGCTCTCCTGCTCGCCTCCGGCCGGTCCGGCCGCGGTCCGGATCGCCGGCCGCCTGCCGGGGCTCCGCTGCGCCCGCCGTCGGCGGTCGGGTGACGCCGGTGTCCCAGCGGGCCGGCACTTCAGGTGGGTTTGCCCGTCGTGTACCGGTGTGCGGGGCGGGGCGCGCGGAGTCGGCATCCCGTCACTGGGAGCGATCGCCGGTGATCCTGTCGTAATGGGACGGCGGGTCGCAAGCCTGGTTGTGCGGGGGGCCCGGCGGGGGTTGGCCGGATCCGAGCGGTGGGGCCGGTCGCCGTCCGAAGCGGACAACACCGCTGTGGCCAGGGGGGAGTTGGCCAATCCGGTGGGCGTGCGGCCGGAGCGGGGGCGGCGAGTCCGCCGTGCCGGGCGGCGAACGGGCGGCCTGGGAGGGCCGAAGTGAGAACCGCCATATTGCACGAGCCGCCGGCATGGGCCACTCTGCCGCCGAGCACGCCGGTCGCCGGGTGCGCCGGGAACCGCTCCGCATACGGCCGGAAGAGACCCGGGCGGGCCCGCGCCGGCCCGCCCTCGCCGGACGCCGCGGCCGCCACCGCGCGGGCCGTGCGCGCCGGCGCCCGCCGCGGTGCCGTACTGTACGGGCGAAGGTGGCGCACACGCGGTCGACGGCGGAACGCCGGTCCGCGCGGGGCGCGACGGGTCTTCGCCGGGGCCGCGCCGCACCGCCGGATCCGCACCGCCTCGGAAGGACGAGCCCCGTGCTCACGTCGTACGCAGCCCATTTCGACACGCCCGCCGGCTACCTGGACTTCGCCCGGTTCGGTCCCCCCTCGCGGGACGCCGTGGCCGCCACCGCGCGGGCCATGGAGCAGTCCGCCCGGGCCGGTCACACCACGGTCGACGCTCTGATGCGCGCGGAAGAGGCGGCCCGGGACGCGGCCGCCCGTCTCGCGGGCTCCGACGCCCGGCACACCGTGCTGCTGCCGAACGCGTCCACCGGCCTGTTCCACGCCGCTCTCGGCATGCGTGCCGGGGTGGTCCTCGCGCCGCGCACCGACTTCCCCGCCAACCACTATCCGTGGCGCCGTGCCGCGGACCTCGGCCGGGTCGTACCGCGCTGGCTGGACCCGGCGCCCGGCGGCGGGGTCACCCCCGACCTGGTCCGTGCCGCGCTGACCGACGACGTCGTCGCCGTGTCCGTCAGCGCCGTGGACTTCCGCACCGGCTTCCGCGCCGACCTGGCGGCGCTGCGCGAGGCGATCGGCCGGGACCGGTTGCTGATCGTGGACGCCATCCAGGGTTTCGGGGTGGCCGACATGGCGTGGCAGGCGGCCGACGTGCTGGTCGCGGGCGGTCAGAAGTGGCTGCGTGCGGGCTGGGCCACCGGCTTCGCGACGCTGTCCGACCGGGCGCTGGAGTCGCTGGAGCCGGTGCTGACCGGCTGGACGGGCGTGCAGGACGCCGGCCTGTTCGACGGAGCCGAGCACCCGCCCGCCCCGGACGCGCGACGCTGGTCGATCACCCATCTCAGCCCGGTCGCCGCCGCCTCGTTCGCCGCCGCGCTGCACCTCGTCGAGCGGTACGGCGTGGCGGCGATCGAGGCGGCGATCGCCGCGCGGGTGGCCGAACTGACCGACGTGGTCGCCGGCTTCGGCGGACGGGTCCTCTCCCCCGCCGAACCGGCGCGGCGCGCGGGCATCCTCTCCTTCACGGTGCCCGGCCGCGATCCGTCGCTCGTCGCCAAGGCGTTGCACGCCGAGGGTGTCACGGCGACCGTGCGCGAGGACTCGCTGCGGCTGTCGCCGCACGCCTCGACCCCGCCCGAGGCGTGCGAACGGGTCGCCGCCGCGCTGGCGTCGCTGGGCGGCTGACGCGCCGACCCGGCCGGCCTCGGGGGCGCCACCGCCGTCCGTGCGGCCGGCGTCGCCGTCACGGCTCCGTGGGCAGCATGCCGCTCTCCCGCAGTTCCTGCCGGCAGGCAGCCGGGACGGGCGTGCGGAACTGCGCGGCGCAGTCGCGGAGTTCGGCCGCCGAGCGCGGCCGGCTGTGGGCGCGGGCAGACAGTGCGGACCCGTGCCCACGGCTGAGGTCAGAGCAGGTCAGAGATGCGATTCACCCCCGGCCTGGAGGCCGGGGCACTCTCGCGAGATCAGCGGTAGACCACGTCGACGCGGTCCAGGCCGAGCCGGCCGAGGGAGGCGTCCAGGGAGCGGCGGACGCCGTCGGCGCTGAAGTCCGGGACCCGGCGGTGCGTGGCCGGGACGGCGAACCCGTGCGCGAGGTCGTCCCCGTCCCCGTCGCCCGGCTCCAGGCGGCGGCCGACCTTGGTGGAGACGGTGCGGCAGGCGCGGTCGTACCCGCGCAGGGCGGCCCCCAGGCGCCGTTCGGACAGGCCGAGGCCGTAGTGCGGAGCGGTGTCGAAGTAGCGGACGCCCTGCTCCAGACGGCGGCCACCGCCTCGTGCGCCTCCTCCTCGCCCACGGGCGTGCAGAGGTTGCCGAGCGCGGCGCCGCCGAAGCCGAGGGCGGTGACCTGCACGCCGCTGCGGCCGAGGACGCCCGTCGCTTCGGGGGCGTGACCGGCCGGACGGCGGCCGGCGTCGTCGGCGGCGGGGCCTGTGGTCCGGGACACGGGACTCCTACGCACGGGCGGGAGGGCTCTCGGCACGCGGTCGCCGCCGCGGGCGGCAGGTCTCCCGCTCGTGCGGCCTGTCGGCGCGGCCGTACCCGTCCTTGCCGACCGCTGCCCGAACGCAAGCCCGTACCGCCCCCGCCCCGTGGCGTCGCCCGCACCGCCCCGCCGCGTGGCGTCGCCTCGCGTCCGGGACGTCCGCGGCGTCTCGGGGTGTCCGGGACGTGCAGGGCGTCCGGGCGGCCGCGCGTGCCGCCTCAGGCAGCGTGCATCGCGCATCGTGCACCGGGTATCCGAACGGTGTCCGACCGGCGACGGAAGGGAGGCCGGGGCCGTGTCGCTCTCTCATGCACTCCAGCAGGGAGTGCTGGTCATCACCGTGCACGACGATCCGGGTACGGACGAGCGGTCCCAGCCGGCCTCGCGGATCGCCGACCTGCTCCAGGCGTACCGGCCGGCCTCTGTCGTCGTCGTCCTCGACCGCGCGGCGGTGTCGCCTGCCGTGGTGGGCGCCGTCCTGGACGCCCACCGCTTGTGCGATCGTCTCGGAGCGGTGATGGCGGTCGCCACGCACGACGCCCCCGCGCGGCGCAGGCTCGAGGCCGGTGCCGCCGGTCACGGCACCCGTCTGGTCGTGCACGCCCGCGTCGACGTCGCCATCGCCGGGGCCGCCGTCATCGCCGCGGCGGCCCAGGCGGTGCCGAGGTTCCCCGAAGCGCTGGTCAACAGGCCGTTACCGGGGGGAAGATGGCGGCCATGACGGCTGAAGGCTCCTCCATCGACCCCACCAAGCCCAGTATCGCCCGCGTGTACGACTACCTCCTCGGCGGCAAGGACAACTACGCCGTGGACCGGGAGATCGGCGAGGTCTTCAAACGCGACCTGCCCGGTTCGGTGGCGATCGCCTTCGCCAACCGTGCGGCGCTGACCCGGGCGGTGAAGGAGATCGCGACCAGCACCGGTGTACGGCAGTTCATCGACCTCGGCAGCGGCCTGCCCACCGCCGACAACGTCCACCAGGTCGCGCAGCGGCACGCCCCCGAGTCCCGGGTCGTCTACGTCGACATCGACCCCCAGGTGCTGATCCACGGGCGGGCGCTGCTGGAGGAGAACGACCGGACCCGGGTCGTTCCGGCCGACGTGCGCAAGCCCGAGGACATCCGCACCCACCCCGACACCCGGCAGCTGATCGACTTCGAGCAGCCCGTCGCCGTCATGTTCAGCGCGATCCTGCACCACGTCAACGACGAGGAGGACCCGGCCGGCATCGTCCGCTACTGGCGCGACCAAGTGCCCTCCGGGAGCTACTTCTTCGTCAGCCACTTCCGCTCCGGCAACAACCCGGAGACGGTGGAGGCCGAGAAGGTCCTCCAGGAGACCTTCGGCCGCGGGAGGTGGCGCACCGACGCGGAGATCGCGGCTTTGCTGGACGGTCTGGAGATTCTCGACCCGGGGATCGTCCCCGCCCCGCTGTGGCGGCCCGACACGGTCGACGGACCGTGGGCCGGCGGCGGCCGCGAACTCACCGTCTGGGAGCGGCTGATCGCCGCCGGGCTGGCCCGGAAGCCGTAGCGGAACGCCCCGGTGGCGCCGGGGCTCCCCCTGAGGAGAGTGCCCCCGGCGCCCCGCCCGTTCCGGCTATTTCGGCAGCCAGGCGTAGCAGCCCGACGAGACGAAGGTGCGGGTGCCGGCCGGGATCCTGGCGGTGATCCTGCTCCCGCCGGCCGGGCCGGGACCGGACGCCAGGACCTTGCCGTCCGCGCCCAGCGCCTTCCAGGTGCAGCCGGTGGCGGTGGTCAGCGACCGGTAGGCGCCCGGCTCCGGGTTCTTGCGGGTGCCGTCGGCGAAGCCGGTCGCGGCGGTGGTCAGCAGCGGCTTGAGGTCCGGGCAGAGCTGGCTGATCGCGGCTTCCGCGGACGGCACCTCGTCGGTGATGATCGCGCCGACGGCGGCGTCCTTGTCGTGGGCGGCGGTGCGCTCCATGCGCTGGCAGGTCTCCTGCCCGGCCTGGAGCACGGCGGCGGGGTCGATGTTCCGGGGCACCCGGCCGTGCAGGTACTTCTTCTCCTTGGCGGTGAAGGATCCGGTCGCGGGGGTGAGTCGGGCGTCGGGCAGGACCTCCTGCTTGCTGCCCTTGCCGTTCTTCGGTTTCTTGGAGGACGCCGGCGGGCCGTCCGGGTCTGTAGCGGTCGCCCCCGGCGCGGGGCTCGCCCCGTCCTCGGGCACGGCGGCGGCCTGGTCGTCGGAGATGCCGCGGGTGGGCTCGGGCCCGGCGTGTGTGCCGCCGTGCGAGGAGCAGCCGGTGAGTACGAGGAACGCGGCGAGGGCGACGGTGCCGGCGCCGCGCCGCAGAGTCCGGGAAGTGGAAGTGCGCATACGGGCTCCTGCGGCCCCGATGGGCCATGGGTGACGAGCGGCCCGCGGCGGGCCGCGGGCAGGGCGGGAGGGGTGCGGGGCACCGGAGCTCGGTCCGGTGCCCCGCACGGGAAGGGGTGGGGCCCGTTACGGCGCCCCGAAGGTCAGCACCAGCTGCGGGGTGTTCTCCGCGGCCGGCGCCTCACTGGACCACAGCCACAGGGCGTCCGTCCCGGCGCTGGTCAGCGCCAGGTCGTAGCTGCCGCCCAGGGCCGGGGAGAGCGCCGCGGTGTCGAGCGACGCCGAGTACACCGCCGAGACGTCGGTGGCCCCGCCCAGCGTGCCGATCACGGACGACGACAGGGAGGGCCTGGAGGTGTAGGTCGTTCCCGTCTCCGTCCAGCTGCCGGTGACCGGCCGCACGGAGACGTCGTCCGTGCTCCCGGCGCTGCTCAGCGTCGTGGTCTTCACCGCCAGCCGGGCGCTCTTGAGCACCGTCCCGGCCGGCGCGGACGGCAGGTCGAAGCGCAGATACGTCTCGTACGCCGCGCTGCCGCGGACCGCCAGCGAGGTGGAGGTGCCGTAGTTGGTGCCGGCGGCACCGGCGTTGACGTACGTGTCCTCGGACGCCCTCACGGTCTGCACGCTGTCGGCCGGGGCCGAGGCCAGGGTGTAGTGGCTCTGCACCTGGGCCGCGCTCAGCACCGACGGGTAGACCGCGGTCTCGTCGACCTGCCCGGCGAAGTAGTCGCTGGTGGGCCGGTTCGGCCAGCCGTTGAGGTTGTCGCCGCCGACGTGCCAGTACCCCTGGTAGGCCTGGTTGCTCGTCTCGGCCAGCGTGCCGGCCTGGGCGCCGTCGACGTACAGGACCATCCCGGAGGGGCCCTGGGTGGCGACGACGTGGTGCCAGGAACCGTCGTTGTAGCTGCCCGGCGAGGTGATGGTGCGGGCGGTGCCCGTCCACACGCCGAAGACCAGCCGGCCGTCGTTGCGCATGTAGACGTGCTTGTCGTAGTTCCCGCTGGCCCGTGTGGTGTTGTTGCCGAACCCGATCAGCTTGCCGCCCCGGGTGGTGGTGGTCCGGAACCAGGTCTCGACCGAGTACCGGCTGGGCACCGTGGTGCGCTTGTCGCTGTAGACGAGCTGGTTGCTGCCGTTGAAGCCGATGGCGGTGGACGGGCCGGTCACGGCCGCCGGGGTCTGCCTCAGCGAGGCGCCGTTGAAGTGCACGCCGTTCTGGTCGGCGGGCGAGGAGTCGCCGACGAACGGCGTGGTCGACTCGTCGTAGCGCCAGTACAGGCCCGCGCCGTCGTCGAGCACCTTCGAGGGGTACTTCTGGGCGGAGGCCGGCACCGTCACCGTGGCCGCGGCGGACAGCGCGGAGGTGTTGCCCGCGCCGTCGGTGGCGGTCACCCGGTAGGTGTAGGTGGAGCCGGCCGTGACGTCCGTGTCGGTGAACGACAGCTGCGGGCGCGACCACTCCACGGAGTCGCCCTCCACGGTGTGGACGGGTGTGGAGCCGCCGTTGCGGTAGACCTTGTACGTCAGTCTGGTGTCGTCCGTGTCCAGACTCGCGCGCCAGCGGACCTGGACCTCGGTCGGCCGCACCGAGTCGGCGCCGGCCACCGGCACCGTCGGCGCACCGGTGTCCGGGGAGGCCGCGAAGCGGGTCAGGCCCTGGGCGGGCGAGCCGTTGACGGTGGTGAACTCGCCGCCGACCCACATGTACTTGTTGCCGTCGGTCTCGGAGACGGCCATGGCGCGCGGGCCGATTCCCTCGCCGAGCCCGTCGTTGGTGTCCGGGAACCAGCCCAGCTTGCCGGTGCCGGTGGTCGGCTGGGCGAGCAGGTGGTGGCGCCGCCCGTCGGGGAACTCGCCCACGCTGGAGCAGTCGTGGGCGTGCGAGGCGCTGTAGAGCACGCCCTGGTAGGACTTGACGGCCTGGGTGGCGCCCAGGCAGGTGTCGCGCCAGCGCTGGCCGAGCGTCGACAGGTCCAGGGCGATACGTCCGTCGAAGACGCCGCCTCCGGTGCCCTCGTTGCCGGTGTAGAAGCCCGTGGCGTCGGTGTCGATCGTCTTGACCACCGAGTTGGTCTCGATGAAGCCCGGGTAGGTGCGGACGTTGGCGCCCGTGGTGGCGTCGACGACGGCCAGGGCGTGGGAGTTGGCGCCGTTGACGGTGAAGAAGTCACCGCCGAGGATCACGCTGCCGCCGTCCGGGGTGACCGCGAGGGCCCGGCCGGGCTCGTCGGCGTCGGCCTGGAACGGCCTGACCGCTCCGCTGCCGGCGTCCACGGCCGCGAACCGCGCGTGCGCGCTGCCGCCGACCGTGGAGAAGTCGCCGCCCAGGTACACGGTGTCGTCGGTGACGGCGAGCGCCCGCACGGTGGCGGACACGCTCGGGTGGAAGCTGGCCCTGGGCGTGCAGGTGGCGATGTCGATGGCGGCGAGGCTGCTGACCGGTGTGCCGTTGACCGCGCCGAAGTAACCGCCCGCGTACAGGGTCTTCTTGTCGGGCGAGACGGCCAGCGCGCGCACGGTCGCGGTGCCGCTGCCGACGGTGAAGGACAGCTTGCAGGACGTGGGACTGCCGCTCGCCGCGTCCAGCGCGACGAAGTTCACCGCGTTCTGGGCGGTGCCGCTCGCCCCGTCGGGCGGGCGCACCTGCGAGAAGGTGCCGCCGGCGAAGACCGTGCCGTTGGCCTCCGCCAGGGCCCACACGACGCCGTTGGTCTGCCAGGTGGGCAGGTCGTCGGCGGTGAAGGCGACGGGCGGGGTCAGTGCGGCGGCCGGCTGCGGCAGGGCCACCAGGCCCAGCCCGGCCGTGGTGGACAGAACGAGGGCGGCGCTCAGCCGCCTGGATCTTCTCATGTACCCCCCGGCTCCGGGGCCCGGCTGCGGGCCCCTGCCTTGACGGACCCGCGGATTTCCCCAAATCCAACAGGCCCGAACGTACGTGTTGTTGTCTCGTGAACCATACGAGTACATGACACCCCATGGGAGGCACTTGACTCATCCGGGGGGAAATTCCGCCGGGTCGGCGGGTGTTCCGGACGTCGCGGCTGTCGCGCCGCCGGGTCGGCGGGTGTTCCGGCGTCGCGGCGGTCGCGGCACCGGTGTACGGAGGTGACGAGGCGGGGCCGATCACCACCGAAGCGGCCGTAGGGTGCGGTTCGCCGCACAACAGGCCGCCCGGCACACTACAGTTCGCACCGGAAGCCACCGGCGTCCGCGGAGGACAGCATGACCGATCGGGCCGCTCCAGTCGCGCGCCACCACCGAAGGCCGTCGGGCCGCCGCCGGCGCACCGCGCTGGGCGCCCTGGCCGGTCTGCTGCTGCTCGCGCTGATCGCGGGCACCGGGCTGGCGCTGGACCGCGAGGTGGGCCCGCGCGGCGCGGAGCACCGGCACACCGCGGCGCTGCCGTTCGACCTGCCGGGCACCGAGGTGCTGCGCCACAGCCCGCGGCTGGTCTTCGCGCACTACTTCCCGCCCTACCCGCTCTCCCTGGACAACCGGCCGGCCGAGCGGGACTACTACGCCCGCAACTACCTCACACCGCAGGGCGAGCAGGGCAGGCACGCGTTCTACGGCGGGCTGCTGCGCGACCGGCCGCTGCCGGTGCCGCCCTCGCGCGGCGACTGGGAACTGGCCAACCTGGAGCGGGAGGTGAGGACGGCCCGGGACGCCGGGGTGGACGGCTTCACCGTCGACATCCTCTCCCTGACCGGCACCAACCGGCACCGCGTCGACCTGCTGCTGCGCGCCGCGCACCGGGTCGACCCGGGCTTCAGGATCGTGCTGATGCCGGACATGACGTCCCTGCGTACCGACCCGCGCGCCCTGGCCGACCAGCTGGCGGTGCTCGCCGCCTCCCCGGCCGCCCACCGTCTGGCCGACGGACGCCTCGTGGTCGCGCCGTTCAAGGCCGAGGAACACGGGCCCGCCTGGTGGCGGCAGGTCACCGCGCGTCTGCGCGAGCACGGCGTGGCCACCGCCCTCGTCCCCGTCTTCCTGAACTTCCGCGCCAACGCCGAGCGGTTCGCGCCCGTCAGTTACGCCTTCTCGTCCTGGGGCAACCGCAGCTACACCCGGCAGGACGACGTGCCCGGCAACGTCCGGCTCGCCCACGCGCTGGGCAAGAAGTGGATGCAGGCGGTGTCCGTGCAGGACACCCGGCCCAACCAGGGTGTCTACGACGAGGCCGGCAACACCGCCACCCTGCGGTCCACCTGGAACCACGCGATCTCCGACGGCGCCGACTGGGTGCAGCTGACCACCTGGAACGACTACTCGGAGGGCACCCAGTTCGCGCCGTCGCTGCACAACGGCCACGCCTATCTGGACATCTCCTCCTACTACCTGACCCGCTTCAAGACCGGCGCCTGGCCGCGGATCGTCCGCGACACCGTGTACGTCACCTCCCGCGTCCAGTTCACCGGCACCGGCAGCGCCGCACGGCAGCCCCGGCTGATGCGCCCGCGCCCGGGCACCGCGCCCCCGCGTGACCAGGTGGAGCTGCTGACCTTCCTGACCGCGCCGGCCACGGTGTCCGCACGCGTGGGCGCCGTCCCGCACGCCTGCCGTGCCCCGATCGGCGTGCACGCCCAGTACCTGCCGCTGGCTCCCGGCCGCACCGAGGCCGTGGTCCGCCGCGCGGGGGCCGCCGTCGCCTCCGTCACGACCCGCTTCCCGGTCCGGCGCACGGTCGCCGTGCAGGACCTGCAGTACTACGCGGTCTCCAGCCGCCGCTGATCCCTCAGACGCCGGCCAGTTCGGCGTTCGCGCGCCGTGTGATCAGCGTCAGCACACGGCCCGCCACCGCGAGGTCCCCGGCCGGGATTCCGTCGTACAGCCGGGCGGAGATCTCGGCGGTCTCGGCGGTGGTGGTCTCGTACCGGCGCCGTCCGGTGTCCGTGAGCCGCACCGCGGACACGTGCTGCGGGTCCGCCTCCAGCAGCCCGGCGGCCGTCAGCTCCGCCATCGCGGCGCGGACGACGGACTCCTCGGTCTTCAGCGAGCCGGTGACGTCGGCGGCCAGCTCGTCGCCGTCCCTGGTCCCGCCCGCGGCCACGACGGACCGGAGGGTCACACTCTGGTGGAACGTCATGCCGTGGCGGGCCAGCACGCCCTCCAGGAGGGCTCGTGCGGCGTGGTGCGCCAGGGCAACGACCCGGCCGTCGAGGGCGGGCTCGGTGGTGGTCATGGCTGCTCCTTGTCGTGGTCTGCTTCCTGGGCGTACGGATCGAGGGGTGCGTCGAGCAGGGTCGCCAGCTCGCGGACGAACTGGCGGGTACGCGGGCTGTCCTGTCCGCCGAGCGGCTCGAGCATCTGGTCCAGCAGGCCCTGGACCACGCCGATCGCACGGCGTGCGACGTCGCGGCCCTGCCCGGTGAGCGACAGCCGCATGGCGCGCGGGTCGTCCGGGTCCCGGGTGCGGGCGAGCAGCCCGCCGGCCTCCAGCGCGCGGGCGAGCTTGGAGACGTACAGCGGCTCCAGCCCGGTGTGGTCGGCGAGGCGGCGCTGGCTGGGCCGCAGCCCGGAGCGCTGCATGCCGTACAGCGACGCCATCAGCGCGTACTGGGCGTGGGTCAGGCCCAGCGGACCGACCGCCCGGTCGACGGCCACCCGCCACTTCATCGACAGGCGCCACACGAGGAATCCGGGCGTGGCGCTCTCCGCTGCTGAGCTCATGGCAATACCGTACATGGCTACTATGTACATGACTACTGTTTTCTTCCGCCTGCCCGGGCGGGGTCCGGCGCTCGGACGCCTAAACTGCGTGAATGCGCATACGTCCGATCGTCGGCCCGGTACCCGACAGCGGGGTGCGTCCCGCCGGCGGCATCGACGAGATCGCCGGGCAGCTCGCCGCCGGCCGGGTGGCCGTACTGACCGGCGCCGGTATCTCCACCGACTCCGGCATCCCGGACTACCGCGGGCCCAACGGGTTGTGGCGGAAGGACCCCGAGGCCGAGAAGCTCGTGACGTACGAGTACTACATGAGCGACCCGGACATCCGGCGGCGGTCCTGGCAGATGCGGCGCAGGAACCGCGCTCTGCAGGCCGAGCCGAACGCCGCGCACCGGGCCGTGGCCGAACTGGAGCGCTCCGGGATCCCGGTCCGGGTGATCACACAGAACGTCGACGGCCTGCACCAGCGCGCCGGGCTGCCCGCCCGCAAGGTCCTCGAACTGCACGGCACCGTACACAGCGTGGTGTGCACCCGGTGCGGCGCGCGCGGCCCGATGGAGGACGCCCTCGCCCGGGTCGAGGCCGGCGAGAACGACCCGCCCTGCCGGGACTGCGGCGGCATCCTGAAGTCGGCCACCGTCATGTTCGGCGAACGCCTCGACCCGGAAGTCCTCGGCGAGGCGGTCGCCATCACCAAGGCCTGCACCGTGTTCATCGCCGTCGGCACCAGCCTCCAGGTCCAGCCCGCCGCCGGCCTCGCCGGCGTGGCCGCCGACCACGGCGCCCGCCTGATCATCGTCAACGCCGAACCGACCCCCTACGACGACCTCGCCGACGAGGTCCTACGCGAACCCATCGGCACAGCCCTGCCCACACTGCTGCACCGACTGAGCACCGGAAGCGACTGCTGACAACCGCCGATTCAGGCGGGTTCGGCCTGCGCGACCCTGCAACGCCCGGGTGGCAGGCTGCCACTGGCCAAGGGGACGAGGTTCCCCGTGAAGCCATCCGATGACATGGTTGACTGATCATCCAGGGCAGAACAGACGGCCGATCGAAGGGGAACGGGTTGTCTTTCGAAGAGGAGTGGGCCCAGTTGAAGGCCGATGCGCTGGCGCGGCGTTCGACGGGCATGCAGATCGATCAGCTGCCGGCGGATGTGGGCGGTGGCACAGGTGCACCAGCCGCCGGGAGCCTGGTGGCCAAAACCGATTCGATCAACGGCAATGCGAATCTGCTGATCGAGATAGCAGGGTTCCTCCACGAGGGCCGGCCGGACGCCGAACTCACCACCATGGCCCGGGAGCCCCGAGCGCACGAGGACGTGGCCAAGCAGGTGGCACGGTTCGCCCAATTCGCCGATGACCAGTACCTCGATGCGGTCGCCCTGTTCGCGGCACTCTCCACCCGCTTGCGCACCGCCGGCAGCGACTTCGTGAAGGTCGACGGCGACACGGCACAGCACTTCCTCGACAACGTCCTGCGCTATGGCCAGTACGTCGCTCCGGAGGCGCGATGAGCAGCGGCATCAGTCACCGCGAGGACGTCGAGTTCCTGGAGAGCTGCAGTCCTCCCCTCGTCGAGCGAAACGCGGACGAGTTCAAGCGCCTTCACGACATGCTCGTGGCGGTCGTCCCTTCAGCCGAGCGGGCCGAGAAGCACACGCAGTGGAAGAGCGAGGGCAGTCAGCACTACGAGGCCCGACTCACCGAAAGCCGCAAACTCGTTGCACAACTCGCCGAAGGCTATGACAAAGCCGCCGGGGCCCTGCGGGACTACGCGTTCGCACTGGAGGTCGCCAAGACCCACTACGCCAACGGCAAGGCGAACGAACAGGCCCTGGCGAAACTGATCCACACCAAGGGCACGGCGATCACCCGCGATGCCCAGGAGGCGGAGCCGATGCGCCAGTGGGAGGACATGCGCGCCACCACCGGTGTCATGGACTTCTTCGCCGAACTCACCATGGACGTCGACGACATCCGCGACGACGCGAACCGGCTGCACGATGCCGCCGGCGGGGATTTCCATCTGGCCAAGACCACCGAGCACGAGGCACGCGAGCTCTGCGTCCACCAGCTCAAGCAGGCGTACGACTTGTTGCCGGACTTCCGCATGGGCTTCATCCACCGCGTCGACATCGTCTCCGCAATCGCGGAGTTGCGGCGAGAGGCGGCCGAGGCAAGCACGAACCCGCTGACGCGGCTGCCCGGCAGCGGCCCCAAACAGGACTACTACCCCACCGCCGGGAACGACATCGTCTCCCCGACTCTGCGCGACATCCGCCTCCAGGTCGCCAACCTCCCCGGAGCAAAGGACAGTTACTGGAGCCCGCCGGCCAACGCCCAGGAGCGCGCCGACTGGATCGCGGCGAACAAGGAGATCATCAAGGCGGCGGCGCGCAACTCGGGGCTCCCGCCGGACATGGTCGCCGGTATCGCCTGGCAGGAGATCGGCGGACAGCCCGGCATCCTCGACGACATCACCGACACCATCCGCGAACAGGCTGACTCCCCGCTCAGCCCGATCGCCCCCGAGAGCCTGCCCTGGCGCCTTGGTGGCGACCCCGACAACACATCCATGGGACCCATCGCCATCCAGGTGCGACGCGGCGCCGAGGTCCTGGGCTACAACCCCGACCACCTCACCGACCAGCAGCGCAACATAGTAGAAGATTCCCTCCAGGATCCCGCGCAGAACATCTTCATCGCCTCGGAGTACCTGGCCCAGCTCAAGGCGGAGAGCGAGTTCGCCAACGTGCCCGCCGAGGAAATGACTCCAGCTCAATACCAGGAGCTCGCTTCTCGTTACAACGGTGGCCCGTACTGGCAGACCGACGACGCCCAGGCGTACGGGCGTGGCTTCATGAACAATCTGGACAACGCAAGGAGCGCACTGCGCTGATGACCAGCCCTTCCCACGTGGACGACGACCGCGGCTGCCTCCGCCTGGTCCTCGCCGTACCACTCGTCCTGCTCACCCTCATCGCCGCATATTTCTGCTGGACTGCACTGACCATCCAGCCGTCCGGGCCTTGGGACGACGACGCGTACGCCGGCATCGTTCTGTCGTGCGTCCTCACCATCGGGGCGGCCGGTGCGGCGACGGCGTTGTGGGTACTGCCGCCGGTACGTCGGGTCATGCGGTGGTGGTGGGTAGGACCGGCCCTGTTGCTCGGAGTGGTCGCGATGGTGCGGTGGGTCATGGGCGGCTGAGCCCGGTGCGCCCACCCGCCCCCACAGCACCCACCCACGGCTGTCTCGTACGCACCCGTCCCAGTGGCTTGTGTTACATCTGCCCATGCCTTGCGAGTCCGGCATCCCCGACTACCGGGGCGTCAGCGGGCGGCACCGGCGCCACTCCCCCATGACGTACCAGGACTTCGTCTCCGACGAGCAGAACCGGCGCCGCTACTGGGCCCGCGGCTACCTCGGGCGCCGCGCCATCGCCGCCGCCCGCCCCAACGCCGGGCACCTCGCCGTGCAGGCGCTGCGCGCCTCCGGCCACGTCGACGCGGTGATCACGCAGAACGTCGACGGGCTGCACCACGCCGCCGGGACCACGGACACCGTCGCCCTGCACGGCAGCCTGGACCGCGTGGTCTGCCTCGGCTGCGGGACCGTCGGCCCGCGCGACGCACTGGATGCCCGGCTTCTGGCCGCCAACGGGGAGTTCGTCGACGCGCAGCGCACCGCCGCGCTCGCCGTCAACCCCGACGGCGACCTGGAACTGCCCGACGACCTCGTCGACGCCTTCCGCGTCGTGCCGTGCGAGCGGTGCGGCGGCGTGCTCAAGCCGGACGTCGTGTTCTTCGGCGAGAACGTGCCCAAGCCGCGCATGCGGCACTGCTTCGACCTGGTCGACGCGGCCGGCTCCGTGCTGGTCCTCGGCTCCTCGCTGGCCGTCCTGTCGGGACTGCGCCTGGTGCGGCGGGCGGCGAAGGACGGCAAGACCGTCTCCCTGGTCAACCTCGGTCCCACACGTGCCGACGACATCGCGCACGCCCACGTGGCGCGACCGCTCGGCAGGGTCCTCACCGAACTCACCGAACGCCTCGGCATCCCGGCACCGGGACGGACCGGCGCCGGCGGGGACGCCGCCGTGCCCGCCGCCGACCGTCCGTAGGCGCCACGTCACCGTGGTACGCCGTCACCGCGCGGGCGGCGCGGCGCGGCGCTCATGGCGTGAGCGCGCCACGCGGTGCGCCGCGAGCAGCAGTTCACGTGTGGCCTCACGGGTGCGGGGGCCCGGGTTCACCACCGCCAGCCAGCCCTGCCTGCCGTAGACGGGGTGCGCCATCACGGTGTCGGCGGTGCCGGGATCGATCGCGGCCGGGCCCTGCTCGCGGGGCGCGTGCCCGGTCCACCGGGTGAAGGCGTCCCTCCCGGCGAACACGTTCACCCGGAAGGCGTCCGCCCGGTGCAGCAGGGACCCCTCGTCTCCGGGGTAGTCCTTGGTCACGATCGTCGCGAACGGCTGCCCGGTGGCCGGCACGATGCCGTCCGGGGCGTAGTAGAAGAACGTGTCGCCCCAGCTGATCTCCGGCGAGCCGTCGCCGGGTGCGGGCCTGAGGGTCAGGACGCCGTCGAGGCCGTTTACAAATCCGATGATCTCCTCCATGGTCATGTGCTCCAGCGTGGCATTCATGTGCTTGTGGAGACTTCGACGCGAGTGAGGAGGCGGTCCGGGGTGGAAAGCCTCGAATCGAGGGGTATGCGCACCGTCGATGTGGCGCGGCGCGCCGGGTACTCCGTGCAGCAGATCCGCAATCTCGAGCGTGACGGCGTGCTCCCGCCGGCCTCGCGCACCGCCACGGGCCACCGGGTGTACGGGGAGCGGCATCTGCGGTCCGCGCTCGCGTACCGCGCGCTCGCGGCGGGCGCCGGCCCGGTCGAGGCGAAGAGGATCGTGCGGGCCTTCCACCACTCGCCCCTGTCGCAGGCGCTGGCTCTCCTCGACGCGGCGCACACCCGGCTCGACGCCGAGCGCGCGCTGCTGCGGCAGGCCCGGGAGGCGGCCCGGGCTATTTCCGGGGAGCCGGTCGGCGACGTACGCCCGTCGGACGCGATGAGCGTCTCCGAACTCGCCGCCGCGCTCGGCGTACGCCCCTCGACTCTACGGCACTGGGACGCGGAGGGCCTGGTCGTCCCGGACCGCGATGCCGGGCGGGGGACCCGCCGGTACACGCCCGTCCAGGTGCGGGACGCGCGGATCGTGCATCAGCTGCGCCAGGCCGGCTACGGCGTCGCGCCCCTGCGGGCCCTCATGCCCCGGCTGCGCGACGCCCACCGCCTCGGGGACGTCGTGTCCGCGCTGGCCGCCCGGGACGCGGGCATCGAAGCCCGCTCCAGGGCTCTGCTGCGGGCCGCCGCCGCCCTCGACGCCGTGCTCTCCCCGGACACCCCGGCTCTCTGACCGGCGCGAGCGGGGCGCCCCGCCGGTCAGGAGAGGCGGGCGACGGCCCGTACGGGTGCGCCGTCCGCCCCCGGCAGCCGGAGCGGGAAGAGGAAGACCTCCACCTCGTGGGCGTCCAGCAGGGGCGCGAGTCCGGTGAGGTTCTCGGCGATGACGCCGCCGGCGCCGCACAGCACCCGGTGGGCCGGCAGCCCGTCGGCGGGGCCGGGCTGCCCGGGGTGGGGGGTGGGGTCGATGCTCAGCGCGTCGGCCCCGACCGTGCGGATCCCCGCCCCGACCAGCGCCTCGGCCGCGTCGGGGGTGAGCCAGGGATGGTCGAGGTAGGCGTCGCTGCCCCAGTGGGCCGACCAGCCGGTGGCCAGCAGCAGGATCGCGCAGGAGGTGAGCCGGACACGGTCCAGCGCGGGCGCGAGCAGCTCCGGCGTGATCGGCGCCCGGGGCGGCAGGCCGCGCAGGTCGGCGACCACCGCGCGGCCCGCGAAGCGGTCCAGGGGCAGCTCGTCGAGGCGCGGCCAGGCGTCGTCCACGTGGTACGGCGCGTCGACGTGCGTGCCGGACTGCGAACCCAGGTGGAGCCGCAGCACGTTGACGCCGTCGGCCGGCGCCCGCAGCGCGGCGCCGACCGTGACCTCCGGGTCACCGGGATACACGGGCATCCCGGTGACCACGGGCACCGACAGGTCGAGCCAGGCGGACATCAGCCGGCCTCGGCGGCGGCCACCGGGGCCAGGTCGCCGTCGGGGCCCGCGCCCGGTCCGGTGATCGGCGGCACCGGCGCGTCGACGGTACGGGCCAGCCGGGCGCCCTCGGGGCCGTACACCGCCCGCGGCTCGGGGAACAGCCACAGCAGCGCGAGGAACAGGACGGCGGCCACCGCCAGCGACAGCGGCAGGCTGATGTCGACACCGTTGGCCAGGTCGCCCAGCGGTCCGACGAACTGGCCCGGGATGTTGGTGAACAGCACCCCGACCACCGCGGAGACCCACCAGGCGGTCATGCCGCGCCAGTTCCAGCCGTGCGCGAACCAGTACCGCCCGCCGCGCTGGCGGCGGTTGAAGACCTGGAGGGCGTCCGGGTCGTACCAGCCGCGCCGGGTGTAGAAGCCCAGCATCATCACGACCATCCACGGCGTGGTGCAGGTGATGATCATGGTGGCGAAGGTGGAGATCGACTGCACCAGGTCCAGGCCGAACCGGCCGATGAAGATGAACGCGATGGACAGCACACCGACCAGGATGGTCGCCCGCACCCGCGAGAGCCTCGGGAACACCGAGGAGAAGTCCAGGCCGGTGCCGTACAGGGAGGTGGTGCCCGTCGACATGCCGCCGATCAGGGCCAGCAGGCACACCGGCAGGAAGAACCAGCCCGGCGAGATCGCCAGCAGCCCGCCGACGAAGTCGGGAGCCGCGGGATCGACGTACTTGGGTGCCTTCGCCGCGATGATGCTCGCGGTGCCCAGACCGAACACGAACGGCAGCAGCGTGGCGATCTGCGACAGGAACGCCGCGCCGACCACCTTGCGGCGCGGGGTGCCGGCCGGGATGTAGCGCGACCAGTCGCCGAGGAACGCCCCGAACGACACCGGGTTGGACAGCACGATCAGCGCCGCGCCGATGAAGGACGGCCAGAACATCGACTGGGTGGCCGCGTCCGCCGAGGCCGTGAAGACACCCGCGTACGAGGGGTCGAAGTCACCGGCGAAGGCGACCGCGCCGAGCAGGAACAGCACGCTGGCCGAGGCCACCGCGATCTTGTTCACGAACAGCATGAAGCGGAAGCCGTACACGCACACCGCGAGCACCAGCCCCGCGAACAGCGCGTAGGCGATGACGTACGACAGGTTGCTGCGCTCCAGGCCGAACAGCCGGTGGGCGCCGCCGACCAGCGCGTCGCCGGAGCTCCACACCGAGATGGAGAAGAAGGCGATCGCGGTCAGCAGCGACAGGAACGAGCCGACCACGCGGCCGTGCACGCCGAGGTGCGCGGACGAGGAGACGGCGTTGTTGGTGCCGTTGACCGGCCCGAACACGGCCATCGGGCACAGGATCAGCGCGCCCGCCACGACACCGAGGAGGGTGGCCGCGAGGCCCTGCCAGAAGGAGAGCCCGAACAGGATCGGGAACGCGCCGAGGACGCAGGTGGAGAAGGTGTTCGCGCCGCCGAAGGCGACCCGGAACAGGTCCAGCGGGGTGGCGGACCGGTCGGCGTCGGGTATGCGCTCGACGCCGTAGGGCTCCACCTCGGTGAGCGAGGGAGCCTCGGCGGCGGAGTCCTGCGACGAGGACTGCGGGGCCGACTGTGGGGAGGGGGACGGGGAGGACAAGACGGGCTCCAGTGGAGTGACGACGGCGGAGCGCGGGGGTGGCGCGGTGGCGGGAGGGCTGCCGCCCGGCGCGGGGTGTGCGCCGGGCGGCAAGTCGCTCGGTTGTCTGCCGACGCTACGGCGGTGCCGAACACGCGCACCAGAGGACGATTCGTCCATCTTCCCGGGCCCCGAATGGATGGTTCCTACATCCATAGCGGTCGCCGGCAGGCGCCTCCGGCGCTGGGCCGTCGGGGTGCGGACACGTCCTCGGCCGGGCGAATGCCGGGAGCGGTCCGTTACCGCGGCCGCCACGCATGGAAGGCGTGATCACGCTGGACCCAGCTCACTGTTCGCGTCCTCGAGCCGGCCGGGCCGTCCGCCCGGCCGGGACGGAAGGAAACAGATGTTCCGCAATCGCACGATGCCGCGCAGCCCGCTCGGGGGCCCGAGTCCGTCGCACCGCCACCGGATCGGAGCGGGTGCGGCGGCCCTGGCCCTGCTCGGCGGCGGGGCGGTGGGCCTGTCGGCGGCGCCCGCGGCGCAGGCCGCCGGGCATCAGCCGCTGAGGACCTTCCGCTCGGACGCCACGTTCACCGTTCCGGCGGGCGTCACCACGCTGTACGTCGAGGCGTGGGGAGGTGGCGGGGCCGGGGGTGGCGGCGGCGCCGGTGCCCGGCAGGGCGGGGGCGGCGGTGGCGGCGGGGGCGGCGGAGGCCACGCCGAGTGTGCCGTACCGGTGACGCCGGGGCAGACGTACCGGGTATCCGTCGGATCCGGCGGATACCGGGGCATCGGCGGCAACTCCTCTGCGGGCAGCGGCGGCCGCACGGGCGGGAACAGTTCGCTCACCCCCGCCCAGGGAGGCACGAGCCTCGTTCTCGCCACCGGAGGCGGCGGCGGAGCGGGCGGCGGCGCCGGGGGCGTCCTCGCAGGCGGAGCGGGAGGCTCGGGCGGCAGCGGCGGGCACGGCGCCGACGGCGCCGGCCGCTGCGCCACGGCGACCGGCGCGAACGGCGGCCCTGGCCGCGGCGGCGGCACCCTCACCAGGGCCGGTGCGGCCGGCGGGCGCGGTGCCGCCGGCCACCGCACGGCCGGGGGCAACGTGCATGACGGCGGCGACGGAGGCAACGGCCGCCTCTACGGTGGCGGCGGGGGCGGCGGGGGCGGGGGCGGCGGCACCCGGAGCGCGGGCGGCGACGGAGGCGGCGGCGGTGCGGCGGGCGGGTACGCCGGCACCGTCCAGGGCTCCGGTGTGCCTGGCCTCGCGGGAGTGCGCGGCCAGGGCGGCAACGGTGGGAACGGCGGCACCGGAGCGGTCGTCATCCGCTGGTAGGGCGCCGCCGCGGCCGGACCGCCCGCCGCGGCCCGCCCCGGTCCCGGTCAGCGGGCGCCCGCGGCCCGTGCGCCGGCCGGGGTGGCCGGGATGGCTGGGGTGGCCGGGGTGGCCGGGCAGGTGGCCAGCCAGGCGGCGTGACCGTGTTCCCCCAGGTATCCCGGTCCCACGGTGGCGGTGTCACCGGGGGCGAGGGTGAGGCACTGGCCCTCGGCCCCGTCCGCGTAGACGACCTTGACGGTGACGGTGGTGGCGCAGGCGTTGGCCGCCTGCGTGTAGCGCCAGCTCTCGTACAGGGCCACGCAGGACGGGGCCGGCTCACCCGCCGCGGGTGCCGCCGAGGCGGCGGCCGGCGGGAAGACCGCGAGGAACAGCCCCGCCGCGAGGGCCAGGCGTGTGGTGAGGGGCATGAGTCGTGACCGCATGGTGGCTCCCAAGCGCTGTGTGCATCCCAACGGTTTGGAGTCGCCCTCGCCGTTGAGACCGACGCTCAGGAACCGCAGTATTCAGCGTCCGCGCCCGGCCGGGGCGCCGCAGCGGACGGTTCGCGCCGGGGCGGGACTTGCACCGGCGTGCCGCGGGGTGCAGCGCGGATGCGCCGTCGCCCGGCGAGCGAGCCAAGGTGAACGTTGAACGGTTTCGTGTCCCAGCCGCGCCCGCCGGAGCTGTTCCCGCAGGTGGGGCGGGCACGGCGGCACTTCGGCCCGCTGACGGCTGCAAGCGGGCGGACCGGATTTCCTTCCGGTTTCCGCCGGTCCTCCGGTCCGGGCCGGTCCGCCGGTCCCCGGCCCGCCGCGGCTCGCCGGCCCGGTCCCGTGGGCCCGGTTCGCCGTCAGCCTTCCGGCCTGCTGATCCGTTCGGGCCGGATCCGGTAGACCACCCGCACCTGGTCGCGGCCGCCGAACCACGGGTAGGGGCCGCCGAGGTACTTCCGCGAGAGGGCCTCGATGTGGTCGACGGCGCCCTCGGTGGACACGCGTGTCACACGGCCGCGGATCTGGACGTAGGACGCCGGCTGTGCGGGATCGGCGACCGCGACGGCGACCCGCGGGTCGCGCGCGATGTTGCGTGTCTTCTGGCTCGACTCGACGCTGTTGATCAGGACGTGCTCGCCGTCCGTGTCGACCCATGTCTGGGTGAGCTGGGGCGAGCCGTCGGGCATCGTCGTCGCGAGGAAGCAGATGCTCGGGCGGCGCAGCAGTGCCACGACGTCGTCGCCGAGGGGTGCGGACACGTGTTCCTCCAGGAGCCGGAGCCGGAGCCGGAGCCCGAGCCGGGGCCGAGCCGGGGCCGTCACGCCGTGGCGGGATCCACGGCGAGGGCCCGCGGCAGGGAACTCACCCCCCAGTCTCGGCGGGCCGCGTCCGCCCGACCACTCGGGCGCGGGGCCTGGTGCGCCGGCCCGGCGGCGCTCCGGGAGTCCGGCGCGGCGGCCTCCCGGAGTGCCTCGGACGTCGTCGCGCCCGGCTCCGTCGACCACGACCCGGCCCCCGGGCAGGGGCCGGGAGCCGAGGGATACAAGGCCATGTTCGGCGAACTGCGCGCCGTCTTCCCCGACTTGAGCCTGGAGGTGGAGCATGTGGTCGCCACCGACGACGAGTTGGCCTTCGCCTGCACCATCAGCGGGACGCATCGGGGTCCGCCGATGGGGCATCCGCCGACGGGACGCGGGGCGAGTTGCCGCGGTATGCGGATCGGCCGCTTCGACGACGAGGGCCGGCTCGTCGAGCGCTGGGGCGGCAGCGACGAACTCGGCATGCTGCGCCAACTCGGCCTCGTGCGGGCCCAGCGGTAGCGGGCCGCGCTGAGATGCGCGGCGCCGTGAGAGCGGTGACCCTGGACATGCGGCACGTCCCGCGGACCGGGTGCCCGCGGGGACGGCGGCGCCCGGCCGGCCGAGCGCCGGCGGGTCAGCCCCTACCGCCCGTCACGGGAGGCAGACCATGAGATCAACACGCGTACGCACGGCCGTGGCCGCTGTTGCGGCGGCCCCGCTGGTGTGGGCGGGGTTCACGCCCCACTCCTTCGCCCTCGGCGCCGACAGCCCGTCGCCGACGCCCTCCAGGTCCTCCCAGGCGTTCGGTCCGGGCTGCTCGTCCCTGCCGGGCGGGGGGCCGGGCAGCGCGGTGGCGATGGCCAAGGAGAAGGTGGCCGACGCCGTCGCCGACAACCCCAGGCTGACCCAACTCGCGTCCGCGCTGAAGAAGGCCGGCCTCGACACCGAGCTCAACGACGCCAAGAAGGTCACGCTCTTCGCGCCCACGGACGACGCCTTCAAGAAGCTGACCGTGTCCCAGCTGCAGTCGCTGCTCAACGACCGCTCGCAGCTGAAGAAGGTTCTCACCTACCACGTCGTCGACCAGGAGATCACCCGTGGCGAGCTGGCCGACGGCACGTTCAAGACGCGCGAGGGCTCCACACTCACCACGTCGGGGTCCGGTGACACGTACAAGGTGAACAAGACCGCCACCATCGTCTGCGGCGATCTCAAGGCGCTCAACGCCACCGTGAACCTGGTCGACACCGTGCTCACACCGCCGAAGTAGGCACCACGGCCGGTGCGGCTCGTTCCGCCTCGCCCTCGATCACGGGACCACGGGGATCACCAGGATCACGGGGATCACGAGGTCGAGGGCCTCACTCGCTCCAGGGCTGGAATCCGGTACCGAGGACCGCTTCGAGGGTCTCGCGGAGCCGGGCCGCCCTCTCCGCTCCGAAGCTCTCCTCGAACCGCGCCTGCACGGTGCGCCAGTACGGCAGGGCGGTCCTCAGACGGGCGCGGCCCTCGTCGGTGATGGTGACGACGCGAGCGCGCCGGTCCGTCGGCGAGGGTTCGACGGTGACCAGGCCCTCGCGGGCGAGTGGCTTGAGATTGGTGGCCAGGGTGGTGCGGTCCATGGCGATCACCTCGGCGAGGCTCGTGATGGTGGTCCGCTCCTGGGTGCTCAGCTTCTGCAGGATGCTGAACTGCGTCGCGCGCAGACCCGTGGGGGCGAGCGCCTTGTCGTAGGTGGCGCCGAGGTACCGGGCCGCCTTGCGCAGGGCCAGGTTGTTGCAGGAGTCGACGGGGTCCGCCCCGGTGTGCGCCATGATCTCCTCCAGTACCCGCTCCGGGTTATGAGTATATGCGCCTAGCGGCCACCGGTGCCAGCGGCTCCCCCACCGGTCTCCACTTGCCTCTCCCCCATTACGAGCATATGCTCCTATCAGCGGCCGGGCGATGGCGTGCATGCGCCACCCGGCCTTTCCCGTGAACCCGGGCACGCGTGAGCCGACCGACCTACGGACGGCCGCGCCCCCGGCCCCTCCGCGTCACCCGGCAAGGGCACGCGTCACGGGTACCACCCCCACACGTCCCGTCGGCAAGCGGCGGGACAGCAAGGAAGCGAACAATGAACCAGAACCCGGCCATGAGGCTCGAGCTCTTCGTGCTGCCCGTCTCCGACGTCGACCGTGCCAGGGCCTTCTACGAGCAGGCGGGATTCCGGCTGGACCTCGCCGCGGACGTCACCGAGGAGTTCCGGGCCGTCCACCTCACGCCGCCCGGGTCCGAGGCCTCGATCATCTTCGGCAAGGGCCTGACCACGGCCGCGCCGGGCTCCGCCCAGGGGCTGTACCTCGTCGTCGCGGACATCGAGGAGGCCCGTGCGGCGCTCGTCGAGCGCGGTGTCGAGGTGAGCGAGGTGTTCCACGACGACAAGGGCATCTTCTTCCACGGACACCACGCCGGGGGCGTGGTGCACGACGGCCCGGGCCAGGGGCGGATCGCCGGCCCGCACCCCGCCCGCGCCAGTTACGGCTCCTACGCCACCTTCAGCGACCCCGACGGCAACGGCTGGGTGCTCCAGGAGGTCACCCAGCGGGCCCCCGGACGCTGACCGCCTCCGTCCCGTCCGCCCGCGCGACGAGGTCCTCGCGGGCGGACGGGCGCGGCCGCCGTCACTGGGTGGTGAGCATGCCTTCGCGCAGCCGGGCCAGCAGGCGGGACAGCAGCCGGGAGACGTGCATCTGCGAGACGCCGAGGCGCTCGCCGATCTGCGCCTGGGTCAGTTCCTCCACGAACCGCCAGTGGATGAGACGGCGGTCGCGCTCGTCCAGTTCGGCGATCATCGGGGCCAGCGCGTGGAAGTCCTCCACCAGACCCAGGGCCGCGTCCTCGTCGCCGATGAAGTCCGCCAGCGCGGCCTCGCCGTCCTCGCTGCCGGAGATCGCCGCGTCGAGGGAGGCCGACTTGTAGCCGTTGGAGGCCAGTTGGGCCTCGACGACCTCCTCCTCCGGGAGGCTCATCAGCTCCGACAGTTCCTTCGTGGTCGGAGTCCGGCCGAGCCGGCTGCGCAGTTCCTCGTTGGCGCGCGCCAGCTGGACCCGCGCCTCTTGCAGCCGGCGCGGCACGTGCACGGCCCAGGAGGTGTCGCGGAAGAACCGCTTGATCTCGCCCACGATGTACGGCACCGCGAACGAGGTGAACTCCACTTCCCGGGTCAGCTCGAACCGGTCGATCGCCTTGATCAGTCCGATCATGCCGACCTGGACGATGTCCTCCATCTCCTCCCGGTCGCGGCTGCGGAACCGGGCCGCCGCGAACCGGACGAGGGACATGTTCATCTCGATCAGCGTGTTGCGCGCGTAGCTGTACTCGGGCGTGCCCTCCTCCAGCGTCGCCAGCCGGTCGAAGAACAGCTTCGACAACTCGCGGGCGTCCCGGGGCGCGACCCGGGCCGGGTCCGCGATCTCCGGGACGTCCACCGTCCGCCCCGCAGCCCGCACGGTTGTCGTCGCCATGATGCGCCCCTCCCAGTGGATCGGTCTCGTCGTCGCCGGTTCACTCACCGACGTCCCGCCGCTTACCCCCCATCGCGGGCCGCATGCCTGCCTTGCTCGCGCCCCTCCGCCGGCGGGCGGACGGCGGCGGGCGTGAGCGGGTGGCCGGCGGACGGACACGGCGGAGGGCGTGAGCAGATGACAGGGGGGCATGCGTCCCTCGGGCGCGACCCGCGGCCCGAACAGGTCCGAGTTCCTGTCCCCCGGGAGATGACACATGATCCTCGACGACACACCGCAGGCCCCCGCCGACGGTCCGGTGCTCGACGCGGCCGCCCGCAAGCAGCGTCTGCGCCGCCGCCTGGAGCGCCTGATCGGCGTGGCCGCCACCGAGGGCAACGAGCTGGTGCCCCTGCGCAACGGGGACGCGATCTTCCCGGCCATGCTCGGCGCGATCCGCTCGGCCCGGCACACCATCGACATGATGACGTTCGTGTACTGGCGCGGCCGGATCGCCCGGGACTTCGCCGTCGCCCTCGCCGACCGGGCCCGTGCGGGCGTCCGGGTGCGGTTGCTGCTCGACGGGTTCGGGGCCAGCAGGATCGAACAGCGGCTGCTCGACCTGATGGACGCCGCGGGCGTGCAGGTGGCCTGGTTCCGCAAGCCGGTGTGGCTGTCGCCGTTCAAGCAGAACCACCGGTGCCACCGCAAGGTGCTCGTCGTCGACGAGCACACCGCGTTCACCGGCGGCGTCGGCATCGCGCAGGAGTGGTGCGGCGACGCCCGTCATCCGGGCGAGTGGCGCGACACCCATGTCCAGGTGCGCGGTCCCGCCGTGGACGGCATCGCGGCGGCGTTCGCGCAGAACTGGGCCGAGTGCCAGGACGGCCTCTTCGACGAGCGGGACCGCTTCGGCGAGCACCCGCAGGCCGGCTCGGCGGTCGTCCAGGTCGTACGCGGCTCGGCCAGCATCGGCTGGCAGGACATGCAGACGCTCATCCGGATCATGCTCACCTCGGCCGAGGAGCGGTTCCGGCTGGCCACCGCCTACTTCGCGCCCGACACCTACTTCGTGGACCTGCTGTGCCGGACGGCCCGGCGCGGCGTGCGGGTGGAGATCCTGCTGCCGGGCCCGCACACCGACCAGCGCGCCTGTCAGCTCGCCGGCCAGCACCACTACACGCGCCTGCTGGAGGCGGGGGTGCGCATACGCCAGTACCAGCCCACGATGATGCACGCCAAGATCATCACCGTGGACTCGGTCGCCTCCCTGATCGGGTCCACGAACTTCAACCGCCGGTCCATGGACCACGACGAAGAGGTCATGCTGGCCGTCCTGGACGAGACGTTCACCGCCGCCCTCGACCGGGACTACGACGCGGACCTCCAACACAGCGTGGACATCGACCTGCACCGCTGGAGACGGCGGGCCGTACTCCAGCGGTGCAAGGAGGTCGCGGTCACCCCGGTCCGCCGCTTCCTGTGACGGTGCCGCGCCGGCCGCGGACGCCCACGGGCGTCAGGGCCGGGGCCGCAGGGGCGGTCGCGGGGCGGGGGGACGGCCCGCGAGCTCGGTCAGCAGGCGCGTACAGACGTCACGCAGCTTGAGGTTGGCCTCCTGCGACAGCCGGCGCAGCAGGTCGAACGCCTCCTCGGCGGTGCACCGCCGCTGCTGCATGACGCTGCCGATGGCCTGGTCGATCACGCTGCGGGAGGCGAGCGCGGTCTGCAGGTCGCGGGCGAAGTCCTCCGCGTCGGCCAGCCGTTGCGCCAGGGCGATTCCGCCGCCGGCCTGTGCCGCGAACCGGGCCAGGGTGTGCCGGTCGTGGTCGGTGAAGGCGTCCCGCCCGGTGGCGTAGAAGTTGAGCGCGCCGGCCGTGTGGCTGCGCACCGGAATCGGCAGCGACAGCGAGGAGCGGACCCCCAGGCCGGCCGCGAAGCCCGGATAGGAGCCCCACCTCGTCTCCCGCACCATGTCGGGCACCGCCACGATCCGGCCGGTCCGCAGGGCCTGAAGACAGGGCCCCTCGTCCAGGCCGTACTGCTTCTCGTCCAGCCGGCCCGCCAGTCCCCCGGTGCTGACCACGGTCAGCGGGCGATCGTGCCGCTGCAGCGTGACCCCGCAGCCGTCCGCGCCCGTGGCCTTCACGGCGTCGTCGATGAGGTGCTGCAGGAACTCCCGCAACGAGGCGGTCTCCAGCAGCCAGTCGATCATGTCCAGAGCGTGCTGACCTCGGTCGGGCCGGTCCACCGCCTGACACCTCCACACCTCGTCCTCCGGCCGTCTCATGCCGTCCTGTTACCCGCTCTGCCCCGCTGTGTGGCACGGGCGCGGCTGTGGAGCTCGGCACAGGGCACCTACGGCCCGGCGCGCAGGGGCGGCGGCGGGCCGGAAGCAGGGGGACGCCGTGGTGCGCGGCCGTCGACGCCCGACGCCGCGCGCGGCCGCCGCCGGCCGGCCGCAGCGCGCCCCGGCGAAGGCGGGCGCCGAGCGCGCGCTCGCCGAGGCGCTGCGGGAGACGGCGGCACGCCCGACCCCGCGGCGCGGCTCGCCGCCGTGCGGATCGCCGCCGTGCGGATCGCCGCCGTGCGGATCGCCGCCGTGCGGATCGCAGCCGTCCACTGGGCCGGACAACGCCGAGCGCCTGGCGCACGGGGAGCCGGCCGACGCGCGGTATGCGGGTGCGGCGGCCGACGCGGAACTCGCCTTCGGGCTACTGCAGAACGGGCCGCGGCAACAGGCCGCGCGGCGGGAGTGACGGTCCGCCCGCCTCAGGCGCGCGGGGTCACGTACAGACTCTGGGTGCCGCGGCCGATCGGCCCCTTCTCGTCGTGCAGCGCGGACTCCGCCAGGCCGATGCCCGCGCCGTCGACCATGGTGCGGGCGTCCAGACAGACCCACTCGCCCTCGGGGTGGCGGTGCAGGCTCACGGTGAGGTCGGCGTTGACGAACACGTAGCGGCCGAAGTCGAGTTCGGCGCTGACGCCGTTGCCCGAGTCGGCGGCCGTCAGGACCCGGCTGAGCGGCGTGATCTCCTCCCCCGCGACCAGCGGCACCCTCATGCGCATCCAGGCCGTGGCCGGGCCCGGCTCGAGGAAGGAGCCGGCGGCGAAGCGCGCCTCCATCGCGGTGTGGTAGCCCTGCTCCCAGGGGACCGGGAAGAACTCCTGCGCGGGCGCGGCCTCCGGTCCGGGCACCTGCCGGCCCGGCGAGACCTGCGGTACGGAGTCCGGGGCGGTCTTCATCAGCAGGGCCGTCGCCCTCATCGCCTCCCGGCCGCCCTCCGGCGTCAGCACGGCCTCGACCAGCTCGACGCTGCGCCCGGCCCGCAGCACCCGCGTGGCCACGGTCAGCGGCCGTATCGGGACCGGCCGCATGATCTCGTACGTCAGCCTGGCGACCCGCAGGTCCGGCCGGGCACCCTCACGCTGCTCGACCGCCAGGCCCAGCAGCGCGGCCGGCGGGCCGGCGTGCTGCGAGCCGGCGTCCCAGGGGCCCCGGGTGTAGGCGGTGGGAAGGAACCGGCCGCCCGTCTCGCGTTCGTAGAACGCCTCCGCCTGCGACGTCATGGGTGTCCTTCTCCCTCCGTACCGACCACCGGCGAACCCGGCGAGCCCGGGCGGCGAGCCCGGCGACTAAGCGCTTGCTCATTCTGCCGTCAAACGATCCGGTACGCCAGTACGCCCCTGGGACGCACGGCGGTGCCCCCGTCCCTCACATGCCGGGACGGGGGCACCGCCGTGCGCTGGACGCGCTCCGCCTCAGGGGCTGAGGACGACCTTCTCGCAGCCGTCCTTCTTGTTCTTGAACAGGTCGTAACCGCGCGGCGCCTCGTTCAGCGGCAGCCGGTGGGTGATCACCCGGGTGGGATCGATCCGGCGCTGCTCGATCAGGCGCAGCAGTGCCTTGAGGTACCGGTGCACATGGCACTGCCCGGCACGCAGCGTCAGCGACCGGTTCATCCAGGCGCCCGCCGGGAACTTGTCGATCAGCCCGCCGTAGACGCCGATCACCGACACGATGCCGCCGCTGCGGCAGGAGGTGATCGCCTGGCGCAGCGCGTGCGGCCGGTCGGTCTCGGAGCGGACCGCCTGCTTGGCCCGGTCGTAGAGCTGGACGTGGCTGGCGCCGTGGGTCGCCTCGAGGCCGACCGCGTCGATGCACTTGTCCGGGCCCCGGCCGCCGGTCAGTTCCAGGAGGGCCGAGCGCACGTCGGTGTCCTCGAAGTTGATCGTGGTGTACCCCTGCCCGGCGGCCATCTCCAGCCGGTAGGGCTCCTTGTCGATCGCGATGACCTTCTCCGCGCCCAGCACGCGGGCGCTGTCCATCGCGAACTGGCCCACCGGCCCGGCACCCCACACGGCCACGACGTCACCGTCCTGGATGTCGCACATGTCGGCGCCCATGTAACCGGTGGGCAGGATGTCCGACAGGAACAGCACCTGTTCGTCGGTCAGGTCCGACTCGATCTTCAGCGCGTTGGCGTCGGCGAGGACCACGCGCGCGTACTCGGCCTGGCCCCCGGCGAAGCCTCCGGTGAGGTGGGAGTAGCCGTAGATGCCGGCCGTGGGGTGGCCGAAGAACTTCTCCGCGAGCCCCGCGTTGGGATTGGTGTTCTCGCAGCAGGAGTACAACTCGGCCCGGCAGGCCGCGCAGGCGCCGCAGGCGATCGGGAAGGGCACCACGACCCGGTCGCCGACCCGCAGCTTCCCGTCGGTCAGACCCGGCCCCACCTCCACGACCTCGCCCATGAACTCGTGGCCCAGTACGTCGCCGTTCTGCATCGTAGGCACATAGCCGTCGACCAGGTGCAGGTCGGAGCCGCAGATCGCCGTGGAGGTGATCTTCACGATCGCGTCGCGGCTGTTGAGGATGGAGGGGTCGGGCACGTCGAGCACCTCGACCGAGTTGCGTCCCGTCCAGCAGTTCGCCTTCACGACAGAGCCTCCTCGGACTCGTCCAGTTCGCCGTGCCGGCGCAGTTCCTCCAGCTCGTCCTCGGCGAGCGGCCGGGCCGGGTGCTGCGGGAACTCCTGGCGGGCCCGCTTGCCGCCGGGCGCGCCCTCGGAGCGGATCACCTCGCCGGTCTCCGCGATCTGCTTGAAGCGCCGCAGGTCGTCGTCCAGCTGCTGGTGCGGCTCCTCGCCGAAGTACCGCGCGGCCGCCTTGCCGAGCGGGCCCGCGGGAAGGGTGTAGCGCAGGGTCACCCGGATCTCGGTGCCGTGGCCGCCGGGCGCGGGATGGAAGTGCACCTCGCCGGAGTTGTCGATGCCCGTGCCGGGCACCGAACGCCAGGCGATGAGCCGGCCGGGCAGGTCCTGGGTGGTCTCGGCGTCCCACTCCACGGTCCGGCCGAACGGCGCCCGCGCCTTCCAGTGGCTCATGGACGGCCCGGTGACGCGCACCTCGTCGAGGTGGGCCATGAACGACGGCAGCCGCTCCAGGTCGCGCCACAGGCCGTAGACCTCGTCGGGGGACCGCATGACCGTGGTCGTCGCGGTCAGTTCCGTCGGCGCCCTCCGGCGCGTGCGGGTCACGGCCGCGTACAGGTCCGTGGCGGTGATCGCGGTGCTGGCGGCGGTCGCGGCGACCGTCCGGGCCATGCCGCGGCCGTCGTGGTTCCTGAGCGCCCGGGCCAGCATCGCCAGGTCCATGACGTCACCGCCGACCCGGCTCCACAGCCAGGCCGGATGCGGCCGGCCGAGCAGTGCGGCGGCCGCGGCCAGTTCCCGCACGCCCACCGCGGTGGTGGCCAGGCGGTTCCGGGGTGTCGGGCCCATTCCCAGGCTCCGGACGAAGCCCGTCGGGCTCGCCACCTGCGGTGCGCCGAGAAGCGCACTGGCCACGCCGAGTCCACGGACGAGGGGATCATGTCGAAGTGCGCTGGTCGAGCGGGTGTCTGTCTTCATGGGTACTCGGGGTTTCCCCGCGCCGACCGCCCAAACGGCGCCGCGCGAAGCCGTGGCCGCGGGACGGAATGACAGGGAACGACACGGAATGACACCTTGCGGCGCGGCAGGGCACGGCACCGTGAATCCGTGAATCCGTGAATCGGGTGGGCGCGATCGCCGTCCTGACGGGTGCGGCCCGCTCGGTCTCGGGGCGGCGCGATCGGCCTGGTGCCTGGTGTGCCTGGTGGGGCCGCTCCGCGCGGCGGTCGCCGCCCCCGGGCACCTGGCCCGCCGTGCACGCGGGATGCCGACGGCCCGGCCCGGAAGCCTCCGCGCGAACGGGGGAGGAATCCGTTCTCGAGGGCTTCCCCTGGGAACCTGGGAACACTCGACCCGGACGGGGTGGCGCGGTACGGCGAGGAGGAGTGATCTGTGAGAAGCCAGGAGGCGGCCGGCCCGGGACCGCTCGCCGTGCTCGCGAACGGCTTCCGGGGTCCGGCCCGGCCGCACCGCGCACCGGCGCTTCATCCGGCCGGGCCGACATGCGCGGCGGACCCAAAGGTCGCGGACCACGGCGGCGACGCCTTGGGCGTCGTCCGGCGGCACAGCCCGCGGCACCACATCGCGACGGCGCGGCTCTCCCGGGCGGCCGGGCTGCCCCGGTGGCCGCCCGACGCGCTGGGGCCTGCCGTTCGTGTGCCCGGCGCCGACGGCCCCGGCCGCACCCTGGACCTGCTCCTGACCGGCAGCGGCCGCGGCCGGATCACCCGGCGTGTGCCGCTGCCGCTGTCGCGCTGCGACGCGCCGCGCGGCGCGTACTCCACTCCGCTCGCCCGCCGCGCGGGCTCCCAGCACGGGAGTCCTGGCGGCCTTTCCGCGCCGTACCCGGCAGGCGCCCGTGCACGGCGGCCCGGCGAGCCCGGCCGGCGCCCCGGCCGCCGGACCGCTCGTCCTCGACCTGTGCGCCGGCACGGCCGGACGGCCCTGGCGCGGGTTCGCGGTGCTCACGCTGAACAGGGCGCTGCCCGTGGAGTGGGAGGAGAGCCCGGACTTCGACGTCCACCGGCGCGCCCTGCGCGACTTCGCGCCCGGAGACACCCTGGCCGGGGCCCGCCGGGCCGCGTGCCGGGGATCGCGCTCGGGCCGCGGGGGCAGGTTCCGGGTCCGGTGACCGGTCCGGCGAGCCGTCGGGGCCGGTCCTGCGGAAGGACAGGGGACGCAGGGCCCGCCGGGGCTGCCCGCGCGCCGGGGCCCGGGGCGTACGGCCGGCGGGAGGCCCGCGGCCGGCAAGCCGCGGCCGACGGGTGCATCCGACGGGTGCAGCAGGCGGGGCACGGCCGACGGCTACGGCCGGCATCGCGCGGCCGCCGGGTACGGCCGACAGGGCGCGGCGCCGGAAGCCGCCCGCCCCAGTCCGCGGGCCTTCCGCGGTCCGGCCGCCTCCGATACGGCCTGCTCGGAGCGGTGCTGATGAACGGCCCGGCGGGATGAGCGCACCATGGATGCTGTAGGAGCGAACTGCCATGAGCCCGAAGTTCAGCCCGCCGGAGCCGGAACAGGCCGCGGAAGCCAGCGGCCTGATGGACATGCTGAGCGTCGCCGCGGTGCTGCTGGAGGCCGACGGCCGGATCGACATGTGGAGCCCGCAGGCCGAGGAGCTGTTCGGCTACTCCGGGGAGGAGGCCGTCGGACAGTACGCGGCGCCCCTGCTTCTGCACCCCGAACACCAGGAGGCCGCCATCAGGCTCTTCGCCGAGTTGATGGCGACCGGCCGCGGCTGGGCCGGGGCCTTCCCCGTCCGGCACAAGGACGGCAGCACCCGGATGGTGGAGTTCCGCAACATGCGGCTGACGGACAACGTCGGCGACCACTACGCCCTGGGGCTGGCCACCGACCGGTCCACGGTACAGCGGGTGGAACGCGACCTGGCCCTGTCCAACCGCCTGGTCACCCAGGCCCCGATCGGGCTGGCCGTGCTCGACACCGATCTGCGGTACCTGGTCGTCAACCCGGCTCTGGCCGAGATGCACGGCGTGCCCCAGGCCGACCACGTCGGCCGTCCCTTCCGCGAGGTCATGTCCGGCCCGCACTTCAGGAAGGCGGAGGAGGCGATGCGGGAGGTGCTGGCGACCGGCGTCCCCCTGGTGGACGAGCAGGTGGTGGGGCGTACCCCCCGCGATCCGGACCACGACCACGCCTGGGCGGTCTCCTTCTACCGGCTGGACGACCACCACGGACACGCCCTGGGCATCGCCAACGTGGTCGTGGACGTGACGGACCGCTACCGGGCGGCCATGAAGGCGGACCAGGCCCAGCGGCGACTGCGCCTGGTGGCCAGCGGCACGGCCGGCATCGGCACCACGCTGGAGGTGGAGCGGACCGCGCAGGAACTGGCCGACGTCCTCGTGCCCGACCTGGCGGACCTGGTCACCGTGGACGTCCTGGACTCCGTGCTGCGCACGGGCCGCACGGACATCGAGGAGAACCCGGCGCTGTTCCGCGCCCTGGCCGTGAAGACCGCCTACCCCACGAGCGCCACCCAGGCACTGGCCCCGCCCGGCCATCTCACCGCCTACCACGCCGACCACCCGGCGGCCCACTGCCTGCGCACCCGCCGGCCGCTGCTGATCAGGCACCTGGACGGCCGCGACCTCACCCGCGTGGCCGCCGACTCGAAGGCGGCCCACCTGCTCGCCGAGGCCGGCGTCCACACCGACATGGCCGTCCCGCTGATCGCCCGCGGCCACCTGATCGGCGTGATGGGCCTGGCCCGCGCCCGCACCCCGGTGCCGTTCGACGAGGACGACCTCGCCCTCGCCTGCGAACTGGCCTCCTGCGCCGCGCTGAGCATCGACAACGCCGTCCTGCACCAGCACATCCGCAGGGCCGCCGAAACCCTCCAGCGCAGCCTGCTCCCGGAGCTGTCGCCCCGGCATCCCGGTCTGGAGGTCGCCGCCCGCTACCGGCCGGCGCAGGCCTTCAGCGAGGTGGGCGGCGACTGGTACGACATCATCCCCCTCGACGGGGACCGCACCGTCCTGTCGGTGGGCGACGTCATGGGCAGCGGTATCCCGGCGGCCGCCACCATGGGCCGTCTGCGCACGGCGACCTCGACCCTGGCCGGCCTCGACCTGGACCCCGCCCGGGTCCTCACCCACCTGGACCGGATCACCCAGGGCCTGGACCCCTACATCGCCACCTGCGTGTACGCGGTCTACGACCCCCATCGCAGCCGGCTGCAGCTCGCCTCCGCCGGCCATCTGCCCCCGGTACTCGTCCGGGGTGACGACCCGCCCGAGCTCCTCGACCTGCCCACGGCCACCCCCTTGGGAGTAGGCGGTGTCCCCTTCGAGAACACCACCGTCGAACTGCGGCCCGGCGACCGGCTGGTCCTCTACACCGACGGGCTGGTCGAAACCCGCGACGACCCCATCGACGAACGTCTGAACGATCTGCTGGGCCTGCTGGCGGCGCCGTCCGGCTCGACCGAGGAGATGTGCGAGCGGCTGCTGAAACGGCTCCGGGACCCGGCCGGCCGCGACGACGTCGCGCTCCTCATCGCACGGACGCAGCCGTTGTCGGCGCCGCCCGGCCCCGGATCACCGCACTCGCCTCTGGCTTGAACGGCGGCGGTCCGCCGGCCGGCTCGAACGTGACGGCCGGCCGCCCGCCCCGAGCGCGGCACGCCCGCCCAGGCGCGGCACGCCCGCCCAGGCGCGGTACGCCCGCCGAGGCGCGGCACGCCCGCCCAGCCGCGGTACGCCCGCCGAGGCGCGGGCGAAGAGGCGGCCGTATCCGCCGCGATCTGGGCACTCGACAGGTCAGGGCGAGCCGCCGGTCGCCGGGGTGGCTCGTGAATGTCGGTGGACCGGGTGCGCCGGGCGGCGCGGGGACGCGAGGGTGGTGACAATGCGGTCTGATCCCGTCGAGGAGCCGGGCGAGGACGGCGGGCCCTCCGAGGCGGAGGAGCGGCGGCGGGTCGTGGAGGCCGTGACGGCCGCCACCCTCGGCGTCGGGGCGCGGCAGGCGCCCGAGGAGCTGTGCCGGGCGTGCGTGCGGCTGCTGCCGGTCGGCGGGGCGTCGGTGTCCCTCTCCGGCGGGCGGGGCGTGAGCGCCATGTGGTGCGCGAGCAACGACGTCGCCTCCCGGCTCGCCGAGGCGCAGTACACCCTCGGCGACGGCCCCTGCCAGACGGCCCTGGACCGTGCGGCCCCGGTCCTGGCGGCGGACCTCACCAGGGGTGCGGACATGCGCCGTTGGCCGGTGTTCGCCAGTGAGGCGCTCGCCCTCGGCGTGCGCGCGGTCTTCTCACTGCCGCTGGGGGTCGGCGGGGCGGCGATCGGCACCCTCGACCTGTACCGCGACACGGCCGGCGCCCTGCCCGAGCGCGATCTGCGGATCGCGCTGTGGGCGCGTGACGCGATCACCTTCGCCCTGCTGAATCTGTACTCCGCCGCCCGCGACGGCGAGGCGGAGCGAGACGACGGAGTGGCGTCATGGGTGGAGGCCGCCGCGGCCGATCACACGGAGGTCCATGAGGCGGTCGGAATGGTGATGGTGCAGCTCCGTCTGGACCCGGAGCAGGCTCTGGACCGGTTGCGGGCGCACGCCTTCGCCAACGGGCAGTCGGTCAGCCGGACGGCCAGGGACGTCCTGGCCCGCACGCTCCGCTTCGGTTCCGGGCCGGGTCACGAGGACGACGAGGGCCGCTACCGGCGGGACTCCGGGGACGACGGAAGGGAGGGGCGGCAGTGACCCACCGCGAACAGCGGCCCGCCGCAGCACTCGTCGGGCCGGCCGACTCCGTCGCCGACGCCATGGACCGCCGGCGGCATGGACCGCTGACGGCATGGACCCGATCCGGCGCATCCCGCACCACGAGGACGTCCTGGGCCTGCGCGAACAGGCCCTGGTTCAGCCGGCCCGGCGTGACCGCAGGGCCCGCAGGGCCCGCAGGAGAAGCGTGGAGGAGGCCGGGGCCGCCTTGACGAAACCGAAGAACGGGCCGAAGTCCTGGGTTGCCGCGAAGCCGGTGAGGTACAGGCCGGGCACCGTGGTCTGGAGGCCCTCGTCCAGCCGGGGGAAGCCGTTGCGGGTGGCGATGCGGTCCAGGAGACCGGACAGGTAGGGGACGCGTGCCAGGTCGGGGGCGTACCCGGTGGCGAACACCACCCGGTCGGCCCGCAGGGTCTCGCCGTTGGACAGGTCCATCCGCACGGCCCCGTCGCTCCGGCCGGCGTCCACGCGCACCACCTCGCACCGCGGCCAGACGTGCACGGCGCACGAGGCCAGCCGCGGCGGCAGCCAGGGTTCCAGGGTGCCGCGTCCGGCCTGCCAGCACCGGGCGACGACGGCGGTCCGCTCCGCGTCGGTGAGCCGGCGCCACCAGCCCGGCACACGCAGGGTGCTCTCCACGTAGTCGTCGAAGAAGTCCCAGTTCACGGCGGCGAATCGGGGCGCGGGGTGGCGGTGTACGACGTCGACGCGCTCCGCGCCGTGCTCCCCGATCAGCGCCGCCCACTCGTAGGCGCTCTGCCTGCCCCCCACGATGACGACCCGCTGCCCCGACAGCGCGCCGAAGGAGACCAGGTCGCCGCTGTGGGCGGCGCGGCCGGGCGGCACGCGGCCGGCCCACTGCGGAAGCGCCCCGAAACGGCCGACTCCGGGGGCGGCGATCACCACCTCGCTGCGCACGCGTCCACCGCCGGACAGCTCCGCCTCGAAGCCGCCGTCGTGCCGGGTGAGGGCGGTGACGAACTCCTCGCGGACGTCTAGCCGCTTGACGTCGCGGAACCAGTCGGCGTAGTCGAGGAAGACACCGACGGGTATCGGGTCCACCTCCCGCGGCCGCAGGCGGCGCTCGCGCAGATAGGCCCGCAGGGTGTGCCGGCCGGCGGCGTCCAGATGCCAGTCGGGGCCCGACCGCAGGAACAGTCCGCCGGGCATGTGCTCGCGCCAGAAACCCATCGGACGGCCGACGGTGACCGCGTCGATGCCGCGCTCTTGGGCGAGGGCGGCCGCGGACAGGCCGAACGGTCCGGCGCCGACGATGAGCAGGCTGGTGGAGGTGGTGTCGTGCACGGTGGCGCTCCCGTCCCCCCGGCTTCGAGCGTCTCTCGCCCGCGGACACCGCCGCAACCGCACAGGGCCAGACGCCCGCAGGGCAGCCCGCGGGCCGGCATTCCGCCTGCTCACCGGGGGTGCGGAGCCGGGCGCGCGGTGCCGAGGTCCGGCGTAGGGTGGGGTTCATGGCCGCGTACGAGCACCTGACGGTGGCGACTCGGGGCCGGGCCACCTGGGTCACCCTGGACCATCCCGCGCGCCGGAACGCCCTGAGCTGGGGCATGCTGCGGGAACTGCACAAGGCCCTCACCGAAGTGGCCGGTTCACAGGCCACGGGAGTCGTGCTGGCGGCGAACGGCCCCGTCTTCAGCGCCGGGCACGACTTCGCCGACGTCCGCGCGGCGGGCGTGGAGGAGATGCGCGGGCTGCTGGAGCTGTGCACCGGCGTGATGCAGCTGATCCACACCATGCCGCAGGTGGTGGTGGCCCGGGTGCACGCGCCGGCCGTCGCCGCCGGATGCCAGCTGGTGGCGACCTGCGACCTGGCGGTGGCCGCGGAGTCCGCCGGGTTCTCGCTCCCGGGCGGCAAGGGAGGCTGGTTCTGCCATACGCCCGCCGTCGCGGTGGCCCGCTCGATCGGGCGCAAACGGCTGATGGAGATGGCCCTCACCGGCGACGTGATCGACGCGCGGACCGCCGCCGACTGGGGACTGGTCAACCGGACGGTCCCCGACGGCGAGCTGGACGCGGCCGTCGAGGACCTGCTGTCCCGCGCCACCCGCGGCAGCCCGGCCGCCAAGGCGCTGGGCAAGCGGACGCTGTACGCCCAGCTGGACCGGCCCGAGAGCGACGCCTACGAGATCGCCGGGGAGGTCATGGCGGCCTCCTCCCGGACACCGGCGGCCCGGGAGGGCGTCGCCGCCTTCCTGGAGAAGCGGGCGCCCCGGTGGCCGGAGTGAGCGGGGCCGGCCCCCCGCCGCCGCCCCGCCCCCCTCGCCGCCCTCTCGCCCCCCTCGCCGCCCTCTCGACCGCCTCGCCGGCCGCTCGACGCAACCGGGCCCGGGCGCCTAGGATTTCGGCCGCGGCATCGCGTGCCGGTCACCGGCCGGGTGAGGCATGGAGGCGCCGCGGAGATGCCCGCGGAGGCATTCACCAGTGTCAGTCGAGTTCAACCACACCATCGTCCACTCCCGTGACCGGGAGACGTCCGCCCGTTTCCTCGCCGGAATCCTGGGGCTGGAGGTCGGTGAGCCGGCCGGGATGTTCCTGCCGGTGACGACCGCCAACGGGGTCACCCTGGATTTCGCGACCGTCGACATCGACATCCCCGTGCAGCACTACGCCTTCCTCGTCTCCGAGGAGGAGTTCGACCAGGTGCTCTCCCGGCTCCTGGCGGCCGGCGTCCCGATCCAGGCCGACCCGCACGGCAGGCAGCCGCGCCGGATCAACCGCAATGACGGCGGGCGCGGCGTGTACTTCCGGGATCCCGCCGGTCACGGCATGGAGGTCATCACCCGCCCCTACGGCAGCGCTCCTTCCTCGCCGCTGAACGGGGCGACGGAGGAGGTCCCCGGGGCGCGCTGAGCGGCTCCGGGGCCGCCCCGCCGGGGACCGGCCACGGACCGGCCGTGGCCGGTCCCCGGCGGTCGGGGCGGCGCCCCGGCACGGCGCGCGCCACCCTCGCGGGCCGGACCGCCCGCCGCGCTCAGGCCCGGAGCAGTTCCAGCGCCTTCCCCAGGTTGTGCTCGGCGATGCGCGCCATGGACGTACGGTCGGGGAAGTCCCCGTCGAGCAGCCGCAGCGGCCCGGCCGTCAGCGACAGCCGCTGGGCCAGCGTGTAGAGGGCCAGCCGGGGTTCGTCCAGTCCGTCCACCGCCAGCTGCCGGTACGCGTCGCCCAGCCGGATCCGCAGGAAGACGTGCTCCCACTCCACGTCGAAGTACATCGTGCCCTCGATGTCGATCAGCACAGGGTTCCCGTGGGCGTCGATCCGCACATGGTCGGGTCCCAGTTCGCCGTGCACGACCGCGTACCGGGCGCGCGGCCGTACCGCGGCCTCCAGTTCCCGCAGTCGCGACTCCAGGCGGTCGCGGGCCGCCGCGATGCGCGGATCGCGGGACGCGGCCTCGCCGAGGTCCCGCAGCGCCCGGTCCAGGACCACTGCCCCGCACGACGTTCCGCGTGACGTTCCTCCCCCGTCGACCACGGCCACCTTGCCGTACGCCGGGGCCCGGTGGCGGCGCATCCGCTCCAGCGCCTCGCCGAGCCGGGCCAGGACGGGCCCGGCCTCGCGGGGCTCGCGGGCCAGCGCCTCCTCCAGGCTCTCGCCCGGAACGTCCTCGACGACCACCAGATCGGCCGGGCCGTGGGCGCCGTCCCGGTCGACGAGGCGGATCTCCGGGACGCGTACGCCGAGTGCGCGCAGCCGCGCGTGCGCGGCCTGGAACAGGTCGAGGCCGAGGCCGGGCGAGAACGGGTCGGTGAGGTCGTCGTCGCCCTCGGCCGCCGGCCAGTGGTTCTCCGTGGCGGCCCACAGGTAGGCGACGGCCGTCGTCCCGTCGTCCATCACCAGGCGGTACACGCCCTTCTTGCTGCCGCCCGCCAGCCGCTGGACCCCTTCCAGCCGCCGCCCGGCCCCCAGCGCGGCCCGCGCCACCCCCGTCAGCCGTTCCCTCGTCATCGCACCGGATGCCATCAGCCGCCGCTCCCCCTCGTCCGCGGCTCCCACCGCGCTCCCACTCACGATCCGTCCCGCCCTGTCCCGGGCGTCGACGCGCGACCCTACGGGAGCGCCGCCGCGGGGGGCGAGCCGTTTGCCGCGCGCGGTACGCGGGAGCGGCGAGGCGCGGTACGCGGGAGCGGCGAGGCGCGGTACGCGGGAGCGGCGAGCGCGGGCGCCCGTCTCGACACCGGAGACCGTGCTCGCCGGCATCGCCGCACGCACCAGTCGCATCCGCCTGTCCTCCGGCGTGACCGTCCTCAGCGCGGAGTTCGTCGCGGACACCGACGAGGAGGCCCGTGAGGTGTTCCGGCCCGGCTGCCGGGACCTCCTCGCCCGATGACGGAGACGGATTCGGTGATCATATGGGCATGACTTCAGCAAGCGATGTCCCCCGGCCCGTCGGACTGGGCACGTGGCCCACCCCCCTGGAGCCCATGCCCCGGCTCGCCCGCTCCCTCGGTCTGGGCCCGGACGACCTCTGGGTCAAACGCGACGACCTCACCGGCCTGGGCGGCGGCGGCAACAAGGTCCGCAAGCTGGAGTGGCTGTGCGGCGCGGCGCTCGCCGGCGGGGCGACCCATCTGGTGACGACCGGCGCGCCGCAGAGCAATCACGCCCGGCTGACCGCTGCCGCGGGCGCCCGGCTGGGGCTGGAGACCGTGCTGGTGCTGGCGGGGACACCCGGCGCGCCGGCCCGGGGCAACCTCACCCTCGACGCGTTGTTCGGCGCCACCGTGGTGTGGGCGGGCGAGCGCGCGGGCGCCGAACTCACCGCCGCCGCCGGTGAGGTGGCCGCGCGGCTGCGGGCGGAGGGGGCCGTGCCGGCGCTGATCCCGTTCGGCGGCTCCAGCGCGCTCGGCGCGCGCGGCTCCGCGGTCTGCGGTCGTGAACTCCTCGCTCAGGCGCCGGAGGTGGACACCGTGGTGGTGGCGCTGGGGTCCGGCGGCACCATGGCCGGACTCGTCCAGGTGCTCGGCCCCGGCCGGGTCCTCGGCGTGCACTGCGGCGCCGTACCCGATCCGGCGGCCACCGTGTCCGCCTTCGTCTCCGAGCTGTCCGGCGCCGACTGCCCGCCGGACGCGCTGCGGCTGCGGCTGGACCAGGTCGGGCAGGGGTACGGCGCGCTGACCGCTCCGGTCACGGACGCCCTCGACCGCACCGCGCGCACCGAGGGCATCGTGCTGGACCCCGTCTACACCGGGCGTGCCATGGCGGGTCTCATCGCCGCCGTGGAGGACGGCCACATCACCCGGGGCAGCCGCACCGTGTTCGTGCACACCGGCGGGCTTCCCGGCCTCTTCGGTCACACGGCCGCGCTCGAGGCCGCGGCGTCGGACCTCGCCACGAGGACCCGGCCGCTCTGAGTGTTCCGGACGCCCGGGCCGCGGACCTTCGCCGCGGTCACGTGGCGATGTTGCTGAACGCCGTCGCGAGTTTCCCGAGGTCCAGGTCGACCAGGTGGTCGAGGAAGTGACGGCGCACGGACGCCAGGTTGGTGGGATAGGCCTCTTCCAGGCGCGTGAGGCCCGCATCGGTGAGGACCGCGTTCCAGCCACGGGCGTCCTCCTCGGACCTGACCCGCCGGATGAGCCCCTGGCTCTCGAGCCGGCTCGCCAGACGGGTCATGCCGCTGAGCGACATCTCGACCGCGGCGGCGAGGTCGCTCATCCGCATCCGCCGCTCCGGTGCCTCGGAGAGGTTCACCAGGGCCAGATACTCGGCCAGGGAGAGCCCCTGTTCGCGGATCATGTCGGCGTCGATGGCACGGGGCAGGGCGTGGACGACACGGCCGAGCAATCGCACGACGGCGTCCTCCTCGGGTGTGAGGGGCCGCGGCTCGCGCTCCCCCGGATCCGGCCGCCGTGCTGTGCGTGACATGCGTCTCATGGTACTTGCTCGACGAAGCACCTTGGCGGGACAGGGGTCTTGAAGGGCAGCGAGCCCCGGTCGCGCCGCCGGTGGGCGGGGCGGCCGGGGCCGGTCGGCCGGGCGCGGCGCGGGGTTACGCGGCGCGGGTTACGCGGCGCGGGTTACGCGGCGCGGGTTACGCGGCGCGGGTTACGCGGCGCGGGTTACGCGGCGCGCAGCGGGGCGAGTGCCGCGCTCCAGGCCAGCACCTGGTCGAGCGTGGTGTTCAGCGCCTCGAGCTGGAAGTCGCCCGGCTTGAACACGCTGAAGTTCTCGAAGTCGTGGAACAGCGACAGCGCGACCTGGGACCGCACGTCGGCCATCTGCAGCTCACCGGCGATCAGGCGCAGGTGCTCCACCGCACGGGCGCCGCCGAGGCCGCCGTAACTGACGAAGCCGACCGCCTTGTTGTTCCACTCGGCATAGAGGAAGTCGATCGCGTTCTTCAGCACGCCCGACGTGGAGTGGTTGTACTCGGGCGTCACCATGATGAAGCCGTCGAAGGAGGCGATCTTCTCCGCCCACTCCCGGGTGTGCGGCTGGGCGTACTGGCCCAGCGACGGCGGGAGCATCTCGTCGAGGTGCGGGAGCCGGTAGTCCAGCAGATCGACGAGTTCGAACTCCGCGCCCGTGCGCTGGGAGGCGATCTCGTGCACCCAGCGCGCGACCGCTTCGCCGTTGCGGCCGGGACGGGTGGAGCCGAGGATGATGCCAATCCTGATCACTGCAAAGCCCTTCTGAGGAAGCCCCCGGCACGGCGCCGGAAATATTTGCTTCGCCAAGCAAGCTAATTGCGAAAAGTTGCCCAGTCAAGCAAATCGGGGTGTGCTCGCCGCCACGGGCCGCGGAGCCGGGACATGCGGGAAGGGAAGGATGCGGGGAAAGGGGTCTACGAAGCTGCTGGCCGAGGCCGAGCGCGAGACCGTCGAGGAGAAGATGAAGAAGGCGTGCCGGGCCGCGGTCGCCCGAGGTGCTTCGGCGGTACGAGGGCTTCAGGCCCCTTGCTCCGGTGCGCGGGCTGTGCTGCCGACCGGGGTGAGGCAGCGGCGCACGAGTGCGAGGGTGCGCTGTGTGACCGTATCGAGGGGGGTGCCGTTCTCGACGGCGGCCAGGGCGGTGTGCAGCATTCCGGCGATCAGGTCGGCCGTGAGCGCGGGCTCGGGAACGCCGAGCTCCCGGACGGCGGCGCGGAACGGTTCGACCTGGTCCAGGTGGAGTTCCATCAGCCGCTGCTGGCAGGCCGGAGGAAGTCCGGCGTTCATGAGGGCGACGGCGGGCCGGTGTGCGCCTTCGGCGCCCAGGCGGAGGCTTTCCCCGAAGAACGCCTCGACGCGTCCCAGCGGGCCGTTCGCGGCGGCCATGGCGCGGGTGAGTGCCTCGTTGGAGCGCCGGAAGGCTTCCTCCGTGATGGTGGCCAGGAGGGCTGACGAGGAGTCGAAGTACTGGTAGACGCTGGAGCGGGCCAGGCCGGCGCGGGCGCCGACCGCCGCCGGTGTGACGGCGGCGGCGCCCTCGTTGACCAGGATGTCGATCGCCGCCCCGATCAGCGCCTCCCGTTGCTGGGCACGGTGCTCGGCGACGCTGGAGGCGTTGATCTTCGGCATGCGGGGCGGGCTCCTGGAAGGGTGGACAGGGCCGGGAATGCGATGCCGGTTGGCGGCCCCCGTCAGGACAGGCGGCCGTCGACCATCTCGTACACCCGGTCGGCAGCGTCCATTATCGCCGTGTCGTGGGTGACCATGACCGTGGCCGTGCCGCGCTCATGGGTCTGCTCGGCGATCAGCCGCACCGCCTCGGCGGACCGTACCCGGTCCAGTGCCGAGGTGGGTTCGTCCACCAGCAGGACGGCGGGGGAGGTCATCAGGGCGCGGGCCAGGCCGGCGCGCTGGCGCTCGCCGCCGGAGAGCTGGTGCGGACGGGAGCCTGCCCGGTGGCTGAGCCCGACTGCCTCGATGAGTTCGTCGGCCCGGCTGCGGGCCGCGGCGTCGAGGCGTCCGTCGATGTGCAGAGGCAGCAGGAGCTGTTCCCTGACGGTGAGGGAGGCCAGCAGGTTCGACTGCTGGAAGACGAAGCCGATGTGGCGGCGGCGGGCGGCGGTGCGTTCCTTGTCCGAGAGGGCGGTCAGCTCGGTGCCGGCGATGTGCACGGTGCCCGAGGTGGGCCGCTGGAGGCCGCCGGCGACGGCGAGGAGGCTGGACTTGCCGGATCCGGAGGGGCCGACGACGGCGACGAACTCACCGGGGGCGACCCTCAGGCCGACGTGGTCGAGGGCGGTGACGGCGGTATCGCCGTCACCGAGGGTGAGGGTGACGTCGTCCAGGCGCAGCCCGCCGGAGCGGTCGGGGTCCGCGGCGGCCTGGTGGCCGGTGGCAGGTGTGGTCATCGGGTGGCTCCCAGAGCGGTCAGGGGGTCGACGGCGGTGATGCGGCGGACTGCGACGACGGCGCCCACGGTCCCGAGGACGATGAGGAGGCCGGAGGAGGTGGCGATGGCCGGTGCGGAGAGGGAGAAGGGGGCCTTGCCGATCATCGCGCTGCCCAGGGCCAGGCCGACGGCGGTGCCGAGGGCCGTGGCTCCGACGAGCACGGCGACGACCTGGGCGAGCGCGTCGCGCAGGATGTACCGGGTGGGGGCGCCCAGTGCCTTCATCAGGGCGATCTCGGGCTTGCGCTGGACGGTCCAGACGGTGAAGAACGCGCCGACGACCAGGGCGGAGATGACGTACAGGAATCCCTTGATCAGGGCCATGGTGCTCGACTCGGCCTCGTAGCCGGGGGACGCGTCGAACGTGGCCTCCTTGGTCTCGGCGAGGGTCCCGGTTGCCTTTTCCACAGCGGCGACGTCGGCGCCCGGCTTCAGGGTCAGGGCGACGGCGGTGGCCTGGCGGCTCGCGGCCTCGGGCAGGTCGCCGGGCAGGCCGTAGTGCAGATGCCGCCATGTGCCGAGGTCTGCGTAGACGACGCCGATGTGGCCGTAGGAGACGGTCTCGTCGACCAGTCCTACGACCTTCAGCCGCACCCCGCTCCGGTCCGCGGTCAGAACGTCGCCGATCTCCACCCCGAGATCGGCGATCTCCCGGGTGATCACGATGCCCGCACTGCCCTTCTTCAGGCCCTCACCCTTGCTGGGGCGGGGCGCCAGGGAGGAGTCCGGTGTCATACCGAAGACGGCGAGGTTGACCTGCTCGCCCTTCTTGGCGCCCTGGGTCACCTGGGCATTGGCCAGGGTGTTCCCGAACGGCTCCGCGCGCTCCACGCCTGGGGCCCTGGACCATGTCTGCCAGTCCTCCTCTTCCACGGTCGAGCGGGAGAACTGCTCGCTGGTCGCCTTCTCGTCGAAGGCCATGTGAGTCACGGGCAGCGCGCGCAGGCCGGATATGCCGGCGTCCGCCAGACCGGAGGCAAGCCCGGACAGGAGGACACCGAGTACGGCGATGAGCGCTACCACCGCGCCCATCAGGGCGAAGCGACCGCGGGCGAAGCGCAGATCGCGTAGGGCAAGGAACACGGAGCTCTCCGAGCGAGAAGGGAATGAGGACACGACAGACTGGCCACGTCGCCTCTTTGCCTGAACTTGACGACGTGAATGTCGGCATCTTATCGGATGTTGCCGACGCGCCCGTCGGCATGTTGTGTCGCGTACGTCGACCGAGTCCTCCCGGCCGGACCGCCCCTGTGGGGTGTGGCCAGGCTTCGCCTGGGGTTTGTACCGGGTCCGCCGACCGGCCGGATCGCTCACAAGGCCCGGTCGCCGAGCTGTTGATCACGACGCCGGAGCGGGCTGAGGAATCCGCCGTCACGGCCCAGGAACCGACGGACCGCCGTCGCGGAGAGGTCCTTCTCGCTGGACCGCGGCGTCAAGAGAACAGCACCGACGCCTCGTGCAGTCGGCGCCTGACCAGGCCGCAGGCACGCTGCGGGTGAGGGGGCGCGGGCCTGCCCGTACGGCAGCCGGGCGAACCCAGTGTCCGGGCAGACATCGCGCGGGCTGACGACCTTCCCGGGCCCGGGCGGCGGTGGGTGACGAACACCGGCCCGCGGGTGCGGCCACCTCGCGCCGGGCGGCCGGTCGACGGCCATCTTCCAGCGGGCCGGGGTCTCGGAGTCCGGCACGGCCGGTCGCTTCGCCCAGGCCGGGACCGTCGGGCCCTCGTACCCGCGCTCGGAGCACCAGCCCGTCCAGGACAGCACGGCACCGCGGCGGGCGTTCCAGGTGTTCACCGCCGAGCGGCCCCACAGCAGCTCCAGCGCCTCGCCGATCTCGGCGTCCTCCACCGAGGCGAGCGGCCGGCCCTCGCCGAGGCGCTCGACGGTCTTCCCGACGGCAATGCCGTAGTTCCGGACGGCGTTCGGGTTGCCGAGCAAGTCGAGGAACAGGTCGGCCGCCCACCAGGGCCGACGAGGGCTTGGCGACGATCTGATACCGATATCCTCAGACCCCGGAAAGGGCGCGCGGGTGGTCGATCCGGGCGCGCTCAGGGGTGCCGGGCCGCCGCGGCCGGCGGCGGAGTGGGTCGGGTCGGGCGGCCGCCGGCCGGCGGCGCGGGGCGGGGCGGGTCAGGCCGGCGCGGTGGCGTCCCGGCCGGCGGTGCGGGCCCCCAGCAGAGCCAGGCAGTTGTGCCACAGCGCGTCGAGAGTGGCGGTGTCGTTGTAGAGCTTGGCGAACAGCACCTGGCCCTCCAGCTGCGCGACGACCGAGCGGGCGGCGGCCCGGGTGTCGGCGACGGTGACGTCCTCGCGCGCCAGTGCGGCGGCGACCACCTCTTCGATCATGTCGACCTGCTCCTCGAAGATCTGCTGGAGCCGGAGCCGGATCGCCTCGGTCTGGGTGCTCAGCTCGAGGGTGAGGTTGCCGAACATGCACCCCGAGACCGATCCGCAGGTCTCCCGGCCGGCGCGCTGAGCGGCCTCGGTCTCCTCGAAGAGCCGCCGCAGCCGCTGCAGGGGCTCGCGCTCGTCACGCAGGACGCGCTCCCAGTCGCGCCGCTGAGCGGCCCAGTGCTCGTCGATCACGGCCAGCGCCAGGGCTTCCTTCGACTCGAAGAAGTAGTAGAAGCTGCCCTTGGGCACCCCTGCCGTCTTGCAGATCTCCGCCACACCCAGCGCGGAGTAGCCCCGCAGCTCGATCAGCGACTGCGCGGCGGTGAGAATCTTGCCCCTGGCGTCGCTCGATCGTCCCATACCGCGAGTATACGACCATTCGACTACTCCCAGGGGGACGACCGCGCCGCCGAACAGGACGTTCAGGGCCGGTCCAGGATGAGCCGCGAGGAGCTCATCGACGCTCCCGCCCGCACCGGGCGCCGGCGCGGGCGAGACCGCCGCTTGAACCGTGGGCCGCCCCCGAGCGGGCTCAGGCCCTCGGTCCTCACGGCCGCGGCTCCTCCCGGACGGGCTCGTGCGGGCGCAGCAGGCGGGCGAGCCACGCCGTGCGGGTGCGGCGGACCGTCGCCGAGACGCGCGCCTGCGGGTACAGGGCATCGAAGCCGTGGAACCCGCCTGCCCAGACGTGGAGTTCGGCCTGGCCGCCGGCCGCCCAGATCGGCTGGACGCCGTGGTCCGGCTGCTGCGTCTGCTCGACGAGCCCCGCGACCGGGCCGTGCTGGCGCCGCTGGTGAAACGGGAGATCCTGTGGCGTCTGATCACCGGCGAGCAGGGCCGGGCCGTACGCCGGCTCGGACTCGCCGACAGCGGTCTGAGCCACATCTCCCGGGCGGTGCGCTGGATCCGCGAGCACTACGCGCAGCCGTTCCGGGTGGCGGACCTGGCCCGGCTGTCCGGGATGAGCGTGTCCGCGTTCCACCGCCACTTCCAGGCGGTGACCGCGATGAGCCCCGTCCAGTTCCAGAAGCAGATCCGGCTCCAGGAGGCACGGCTGCTGCTGGCCGCCCGCCCCGGCGACGTCACCGGGGTCGGGCGGCGCGTCGGGTACGACAACCCGTCCCAGTTCAGCCGTGAGTACCGGCGCCGGTTCGGGGCGCCGCCGAGCCGGGACGCCGCCCTGCTGCGGGAGGCGGCCCGTCCGCGGGACGCCGCGTGCGGCCCGGCGGGCGTCCTTCCCTGAGCGCGTCCGGACGCCCGCGGACCCGGCCGGCCCGCGGGTGTGCGGACGGCGGTGTCACAGTGCGCGCTCCAGGCGGTCCGCCATCAGCTTGACGAAGCGGGCCGGTTCCTTCGGCTGACCGCCTTCGGCGAGCACCGCGAGGCCGTGCAGGAGTTCGGCGGTCTCGGCGAGCGAGGTGCGGTCCTCGCGCTCCCGGTACGCCTGGTTGAGGCCCTTGACGAGCTGGTGGTCCGGGTTGAGCTCCAGGATCCGCTTGGTCCGGGGCACCTCCTGGCCCATCGCGCGGTACATGTTCTCCAGGGCCGGGGTCAGGTCGTGCGCGTCGGAGACGACACAGGCCGGGGAGACGGTCAGGCGGGAGGACAGGCGCACCTCCTTGATGTCGTCCTCCAGTTGCTCCTTCATCCAGCCGAGCAGCCCGGCGTACTCCTCGCTCCGCTTCTCGCGCTCGCCGTCGCCGCTCTCGCCGCCCTCGGCGTCGAGGTCGATGCGGCCCTTGGCGACGGACCGCAGCTTGTGGCCCTCGTACTCGCCGACGGTCTCGGCCCAGACCTCGTCGACCGGGTCGGTGAGCAGCAGCACCTCGATGCCCCGGTCCCGGAACGCCTCCATGTGCGGGGAGTTCTCGATGCTCTGCCGGGACTCGCCGGTCAGGTAGTAGATGTCGTCCTGCCCGTCCTTCATCCGCTCGACGTAGCCGCTGAGCGAGGTGGGCTCGGTGTCGTCGTGGGTGCTCGCGAAGGTCGCGACGGCGAGGATGGCGTCCCGGTTCTCCGGGTCGGTGACCAGGCCCTCCTTCAGGACGGTGCCGAACTCCCGCCAGAACGTGGTGTAGCGGTCCCGGTCCTTGGCCATCATCTCCTTGACGGTGGACAGGACCTTCTTCGTCAGCCGGCGCCGCATCAGCTCGATGTGGCGGTCCTGCTGGAGGATCTCGCGGGAGACGTTGAGCGAGAGGTCCGCCGCGTCGACGACGCCCTTGACGAAGCGCAGGTAGGGCGGCAGCAGCGCCTCGCAGTCGTCCATGATGAGCACGCGCTTGACGTACAGCTGCAGGCCGCGCCGGAAGTCCCGGGTGAACAGGTCGTGCGGGGCGTGGGCGGGCAGGAACAGCAGGGCCTGGTACTCGAAGGTGCCCTCGGCCTGGAGCCGGATGGTCTCCAGCGGGTCGCGCCAGTCGTGGCCGATGTGCTTGTACAGCTCGTGGTACTCCTCGTCGGACACTTCGTCGCGCGAGCGCGCCCACAGCGCCTTCATGGAGTTGAGCGTCTCGGGCCCGGACGTCGCGTCGCTCGCGCCGGCGGGGGCTCCCGTGCCGTCCTGGGCCTTCTCGCCGGCCGTGGCCGGGGAGGCGGGCGCCATCCTGATGGGCCAGGTGATGAAGTCCGAGTACCGCTTGATGATCTGCCGGATCCGCCACGGGTCGGTGTAGTCGTGGAGCTGGTTGTCCGGGTCGGCGGGCTTGAGGTGCAGCGTGACCGAGGTGCCCTGCGGGGCGTCGTCGACCGTCTCCAGGGTGTACGTGCCCTCGCCGCGCGAGGTCCAGCGGGTGCCGTGCGCCTCGCCCGCCCGCCGGGTCACCAGGGTGACCTCGTCCGCCACCATGAAGCCGGAGTAGAAGCCGACGCCGAACTGGCCGATGAGCCCCTCCGCCCCGGCTCCGTCCCTGGCCTCCCGCAGCTCCTGGAGGAACTGCGCGGTGCCCGAGTTGGCGATGGTGCCGATCAGCTGTCCGACCTCGTCGTACGACATGCCGATGCCGTTGTCGCGGACGGTGAGCGTGCGGGCGTCCTTGTCGACCTCGATCTCGATGTGCGGATCGGACACGTCGGCGTCGAGGGAGTCGTCCCGCAGCTTCTCCAGGCGCAGTTTGTCCAGCGCGTCGGAGGCGTTGGAGACCAGTTCCCGCAGGAACACGTCCTTGTTCGAGTACACCGAGTGGATCATCAGCTGGAGCAGCTGACGGGCCTCCACCTGAAACTCAAACGTCTCGGTTGCCATGTTCGCGATTACCTCACAGGTCCTGTCGCCGGAGCTGATGGAAGTCACTGTAAAACACCACGTCAGAGGGTGTCCGCCGACGTGGGGTTTCGGCTCGCCGGCGGCTGGTGACCCGGCAGGGCGGTCGGGGAGGGCCGCTCCCCGCGGTGGTGGCCCGGGGCCGGAGGCCAGGGGCCGGGGTGCCGGGGGCCGGGGCCGTCGAGCGGAGGGTGCGTCGCATGACAGAGCGGACCAAGGGCACCGCCGTGGTCACGGGGGCGTCGTCGGGGATCGGCGCCGAGTACGCCGTACGGCTGGCGCGCCGGGGCTGGGACCTGGTGCTGGTGGCCCGCCGGGCCGGACGGCTGGCGGCGCTGGCGGACCGGCTGCGCGAGGAGACCGGTGCGCGGGTGGAGACGGCCGTCGCCGACCTCGCCGACCCGCAGGACCTGGCCCGGGTCGCCGCCCGGGTGGCCGCCGGCGACGTGGCGCTGCTGGTGAACAACGCCGGCATCAACGGGTACGGCCCCTTCGCCGAGGTCGACGCCGCGCTGCTGACCAAGGTGCTGGACGTGAACGTGGTGGCGCTCACCGTGCTGACCCGCGCGGCCGTTCCCCACATGCTGGAGCGGGGCCGGGGCGCGGTCGTCAACGTCGCCTTCCTGCTGGCGTTCGCCGGCTCGCTGCCCCCCGGCCCCCTCCCCCAGCGGGCCGTCTACGCCGGCACCAAGGGGTACGTGGTGACGTTCACCAGGACCCTGGCCGCGGAGCTGGCCGGCACGCCGGTGCGGGTGCAGGTGGTCTGCCCGGGCCTGACCGCCACCGAGTTCCACCTGAGCCGGGGTGAGGCCCCGGTGCCGGGCGAGGCGCGGGTGCACGAGGAAGGCGGGATGCCGGCCGCCGACGTCGTCACCGCCTCCCTCGCCGCGCTGGAGAGCGGCGAGGTGGTGTGCGTGCCCGGCCTGCCGGACGCCGGGGTCGTCGACCGGCTGGCCGCCGTGGAGCGCGCCCTGCGCGAGGGGTCCGGCAGGTCGGTGGCCGCCCGCTACCGCCGGGCGGAAGACCCGGAAGCCTGAGCGGACCGGACCCCGGGCCGCCGGGCGGGGCGGAACCCCCGGGCCGCCGGGCGGGCGACCCATCCCGAGGCCGGGCGGGACGGCCCGTACGAAGGTGCGGGCGAGCGGAGCTGCCAGCAGGCTGGAGGGGACATCACCGAAGCGCGGGAGAGACCATGACGGCCAAGGACACCTCGGGCACCTCGGGCACCTCGGGCACCTCGGGCAGGAAGACGAAGAAGGAGCCGGCCAAGGGCGACGAGGTCGCCTGGCGCAGCCACGGCAGCGAGACGACGGGGCGGGTGGAGAAGAAGATCACCGAGCGGACCGAGGCGGCGGGCCGCACGGTGGACGCCTCCCCCGAGGAGCCCCAGTACCAGGTGCGCAGCGACAAGTCCGGCCGCTCGGCGGTGCACAATCCGTCGGCGCTGAAGAAGCCGGGGAGGAAGTAGCGGCCGTGGCGGGCGACGACCGGCAGGAGACCTGGGACGCGTTCCGCGCACTGGTCGACATGACGCCCTCCGACCTGGAGAAGTGGCTGGCCACCGAGGAGTCGTGGGCGGCCGGCGAGCACAAGGACGGCGGCGAGTCCACGGGGCACGCCTCCGGCCGCCGGATCGTGTCCATCCTCCGCAAGAAGAAGGCCGATCTGTCGGACGCGGACTACGACCACATGCGCAAGGTGGTCGGCTACATCCGCCGGCATCTCGCGCAGCGGCCGCCGGGGGACGTCAGCGGTACCCGCTGGCGGCACTCGCTGATGAACTGGGGCCACGATCCGCTCGGCGACGACGCCGCGTGACGCGCCGTGCGACGCACCGCGTGACGCGCCGTGTGACGCACCGCGCGGGGGCCGCGCGGCGTCGTCGCGCGGGGCCGGCCGGCGCCCGGCCGAGGAGGCTTTCGCCGTCGGCCGGGACGCGGGCCCGTACGTCGCCGTCGTCCCGCCGGCCGCGAACCGCCCGCCGGCGACCGGGAACTCGCCGGTGCCGCACCGCGGGAAGGCCTCCGCCGGACGTGGGCCGGCCGGTGCCGAGGCGGCGTGAGCGGCGGCGGGCGGCGGCCGTGGCACCGGCGCGTCAGGCGAACCGTACCGGCAGGCTGAGCGGGCCGCGGATCATCATCCCCGGCCGCCAGGTGATGGCCGCCGGGTGGATGTCCAGCGCCAGGGAGGGGCACCGTTCCAGCAGGGTCCGCACGGCGACGCGCGCCTCCAGCCGGGCGAGCGGCGCGCCCAGGCAGTAGTGGATGCCGTGGCCGAACGCCACGTGCCCGCGGGCGTCGCGGGAGATGTCGAAGCGGTCGGGCGAGGGAAAGCGGGCGGGGTCGCGGTTGGCGTCGGCCATGGCGACCAGGACTAGTTCGCCGCCGCCGGGGACGACCGTGTCGCCGATGGTCAGCGGCTCCGTGGTGAAGCGGTAGGTGGGGGTCTCCACCGGGCCCTCGTAGCGGAGCATTTCCTCGACCGCGGCGTCGACGAGGGTGAGGTCCGCGCGCAGGGCGGCGAGCTGTTCCGGGTGGGTGAGCAGGGCGAGGACGCCGTTGGAGATCAGGTTCACGGTGGTCTCGTGGCCCGCGACGAGCAACAGCCAGGCCATGCCGACCAGTTCCTCCCGCGTGAGCCGGTCGCCGGAGTCGTCCGAGCCGTGGATCAGCGCGCTCATGAGGTCGTCGCCGGGCCGCAGCCGCTTGCCCTCGACCAGTTCCTCGATGTACTTCGCCATCGAGACCGCGGCGGCCCGGCGCAGTTCGGGGTCGGTGGCGCCGAGCGCCTCGTTGGACCAGTTCCTGAAGGAGTCGCGGTCCAGGTCGGGGACGCCGAGGAGTTCGCAGATCACCGAGATGGGCAGCGGGAAGGACAGCGCCTCGACGAGGTCGGCGCGGCCGCCGTCGGAGGAGAGCATCCGGTCCAGGAGTTCGTCGGTGGTCCGCTGCACGCGTGGTTCCAGTTCCGCCACGCGGCGGGCGGTGAACTCGCGGGCGACCAGCCGGCGCAGCCGCGCGTGTTCGGGCGGGTCCGCCCTGAGCATGTGCGGGCCGGCCGAGACGGCGCCCAGCGGCAGCGCGGGCGAGGCCTTGCTCCAGTCCTTGGACAGTCCGGGGTCCGCGAGTGCGGCCCGTCCGGCCTCGTATCCGACCACGAGCCAGGCCTCGGCGCCGCCCTCCGGCATCCGGATGCGGTGCACGGGGCCCTGGGCCCGTAAGCGGGCGTAGACGGGATAGGGGTCGCGGGTGAACGACTCACCGAGCGCGGCCAGATCGACGACGGTCATCGGCTACCACCTCAGGGGCGGGGACGGAGGACAGGCGGGCGCGGGCGCGCGTGTCGCGCTCGTCGAGGGGCAGCGGCGGCCGCCCGGTCCGCACCGGACGCCGGGTGTGCGACGGCATTGGTCCGCCCCCCTCGGATCAGCACCTCACCGCTGCCGACTGTAGCCCAACGGCTCTGTCAGTGGCCCGCCTTACGGTGGCAGCGGTGCGGTCGGGACCCGAGTGGGAGGAGCGGCACGTGGGTGCCAGTTGCTGGGAGTACGTCACCGAGTTCGAAGGCACCGTCGAGCAGTCCCTGAGATCTCTGCACGAGCGGGTCTTCCAGGAGCTCTACGGCGGCGACAGGACGTACCGCAGTGTCGGGGAGCTGTGGCGGGACGAGGAGTTCATGGGTGAGGAGGGGACCCACTCGATCCTGGACATCGATCGCGTCGTCCACACCACCGAGGCCCCGTCGCCCCACCGCGTCGAGGACTACGGCACGCTGCGCCCGCTGGCGCCCGAGCGCGTCGTGCGCCACTTCGGCACCGACCGGCCCACGCCCGACGCATTCACCGGGTCGCTCGCCCGGGCCCGTGCCGGCAGGGGACCCGGGCCCGACGGCCCTCGGACGCTTCTCGACGAGTGCCGTATGCGGTGGACCGGTGTCTACGTGGTGCTGTACACCGGTGAACGCCCCACCCACCTGGGCATTTTCGGGTTCTCGGGCGACTGAGGGTGTCCCTTGCGCCAAGGGGGTCAGGTCTCCTCCGGGGCCCGGGTGGGTCCCGCTGCCACCGCCGTGCGCGCGGGTCCCGGCGGTACGCACCGCCAGGCGAGGACCGCCGCGGCCAGGTAGGCCGCCGCGCCGACGGCCATGCCGGTGCGCAGCCCGGCGCCGTAGCCGGCGGCCGAGGCGAGAAGACTGCCCCCCAGGGCCACGCCGACGGCGCTGCCGATCTGGCGGGCGGTGTTGAACAGCGCGGAGGCGGCGCCCGCGTGGGCCTGGGGTGCGGCGCCCATGACGGTGGTGGTGGTCCCGGTGAGGGCGAAGGAGGTGCCGAAGCCCGCGGCCATCAGCGGTGCCACCAGCAGCGCGTAGGGCGGATCGGCTCCCGCCAGCGACCAGCCGGCGAGCCCCGCCGCGGCGAGCAGCATCCCGCCGGCGACCAGCGGCCGGTCACCGGTGCGCCGGGCCAGGCGCCCGGACAGCGCGGAGGCGAACATGGTCATCGCCACCGCCGGGAACAGCGCCGCCCCGGCCTCGAGGGCGGTGTAGCCGCGCTGGTGCTGGAAGTACAGGCTGGCGGTGAACACCATGCCGTAGAAGCCGAAGTTGAACAGCAGGCCGATGGCCGTACCGCCGGACAGCGGGCGCGAGCGCAGCAGTCGCGGCGGCAGGACCGGAGACCGCGCCAGCCGCTCGCGCACCGCGAAGGCCGCGGCGGCCACCGCGGCGAGGCCGGTCCCGGCGAGCACGGCGGGATCGGTCCACCCGCGCCGCCCGGCCTCGTTCAGCGCCCCGGTCAGCAGGGCCACGGCCACGACGACCGCGCACTGCGCCGGCCAGTCCAGGGCCCGGGCGGGGTCGCGTGGCGAGGGCGCGACGTGCCGCAGCGTCAGCAGCAGGCACGCCGCGCCGACGGGCAGGTTGACGAGGAACACCCACCGCCAGCCCGCGGCGGAGACCAGCAGGCCGCCCAGCAGCGGACCGGCGGAGGCGGCGGCGCCCGCCATCGACCCCCACAGCCCGAAGGCCCGTGACCGGGCCGCCGGCTCCGGATAGGCCTCCTGGAGCAGGGCCAGCGATCCGGGCACGACGAGGGCCGCGCCGAACCCTTCCACCAGGCGGGCGGCCACCAGGACGGGTACGTCCGGCGCGGCCGCGCACCCGGCCGAGGCCGCCGTGAACACCACCACGCCCCAGCAGAAGACCCGCCGGCTGCCCGAGCGGTCGCCCAGCGCGCCCGCGGTCATCAGGAAGCCGGCGAAGACCAGGGTGTATCCGTCCGTGATCCACTGCATTGCGGTCAGCGAGGCGGACAGGTCGCGGCCCACGACGGGTACGGCCACGTTGATGATGGTCACGTCGAGGATGACCATGAAGTAGCCGACGCACACCGCGAACAGGGGGGCGAGGGACGTCCGCCCGGGCGGCGGAACCGGTTCGGGCGCGGGCCGGGTCACTCCGGGGGCGGCGCGGCGGGCCGGGCCTGGTCCGTGCACACGGTGCCGGGCGCGGGAAGCCGGCCCTGTGCCAGATAGCGGTCCACGGCGTCGTCGACGCAGGCGCTGCCGCGGTGGTAGGCGGTGTGGCCGTCGGCGTCGTAGGTGAGCAGACGGCCGGAGGAGAGCTGGGCGGCGAGCGCCTTGGCCCAGGGGTACGGGGTGGCCGGGTCGCGTGTGGTGCCCAGCACCAGGATGGGGGCGGCGCCCGGGGCGGTGACGCGGCCCGAGGGCTGCACCGGCCGGACCGGCCAGTGGGAGCACTGCATCAGCTGGGTCGCGTAGAACTTGCCGAACTGGGGCGAGGCCCGCAGGAACTGCCCGAGCGCCGCCTGCACCTGGGCGGGGGTGGAGCGCGGTGCCAGGGGTTCGCTCAGGCAGCTGATGGCGAAGAAGGCGTCGCCGGCGTTGCTGGAGGTGTCCGTGGCGGGTGCGAGAAGCTGCTGCAGGGCGGTGGTGTCCCCCTTGAGCGCTCCTTGGAGCGCGGCGCGCAGCAGTTGCCAGTTGGGAGCCTCGAGTCCGGCGACAACCGCGGTGAGCAGGTCGTCGCCGGTGATGGAGATGTCCTTGCCCTGGCGCAGGGGCGTGCTGTCCAGGCGGTCGCGCAGCGCGTCCAGTGCGCGGCCGATCTGCCCGGTCGAGCGGCCCAGCGGGCAGTCGGCGCGGGCGGCGCAGTCGGCGGCGAAGGACTCCCAGGCCACCTGGAAGCCCCGCGCGGTGTCCAGGAAGTCCTGGTAGCCGTCGATCGTCGGGTCGACGGCGCCGTCCAGCACCATCCGGCCCACGCGGGAGGGGAAGAGGCCGGCGTAGGTGGCGCCCAGGTAGGTGCCGTAGGAGAAGCCCACGTAGTGGAGGCGTTCGTCGCCCAGGAGCGCCCTGAGTACGTCCATGTCGCGGGCCGCGTCGAGGGTTCCGACGTGGGGCAGCAGCTTGCCCGCGCGCTGTGCGCACGCGTCGGTGAGCTGCTCGTAGGCCGCGTCGGAGGCGGCGAGCCGGGTCGATTCGGCGGACACGCGGCGTCCGGTTCCCAGGGTCGCCGAGGAGGTGCCGCTCTCGCAGAGCACCGGGGTGCTGTACTGCACGCCGCGCGGGTCGAGGGCGACCAGGTCGTAGGAGGCGCGCACGGACGGCGAGAACACGTCGGCGCCGCCGCCCGTCAGATAGTCGATCGCGGACGCTCCGGGGCCGCCGGGGTTGACCAGCAGCGAGCCGAGTCCGGCGCCGTTGCCGGTGGCCTTCTTCCGGGCGGCCGTCAACTGCAGCTCGCCGGCGCGCGGACGGGCGTAGTCGAGCGGGACGTCCAGGGTGGCGCACTGGTACGACGGGCGGCTGGGACAGGGCTCCCACTGGAGCCGTTGCCGGTAGTACCGCCGCAGCTCCGCGGGTATGCCCGCGTCCGCGGCGCTGTGCGCGGCGGTGCCGTCCGCGCCGGCCGGGCGTGCGGCGGAGGGCGCCGCCGCGGGCGCGGCGGGGTAGAGGGCGGCCGGCAGCAGCGCGCAGCCGGCCAGCACCGACAGGGTTCTGCGCCGCCTGCCCCCGCGGGTGCGGCGGGGACCGGGCGCGGGCTCGGGGCCGGGCGTGGGGTCGGGGCCGGGCGGGGAGCCGGGGCCGGGCGTGGGGTCGGGGTCTTGAACAGCGGTCATCGCCATGCCTTCCTCGTACGGCCGTGACGCCCCGGGCCCTGCCGGGCGGGCCGTCACGGCAGCGCGGGCACGGCCGTCGCCCGGGCGTTCGGCGGGGGCGTCGGGCCGCTCCGCGAACCGCGGGCGGTCCCAGGGGGCCCGGCGGACGGCGGGGCTTCGGCGGGACCGGCACGCGTCCGGACGGATCGGTGCGCGGGGCCGCCGTGCGTGGTGTCGCACCGGCGCGCCCTGTCTCCGTGCTGCGATCAGCCCATCACGGAACGTGCCCGGCGGGTGGTTGAGGTGGGCCGAACGCGTGAATCACGTCCGGCGGGGGCGTCAGGGGCAGGGGCGCTCCCCGCCACCCCGGCCACAGCGCCGCCCATATGCCATATTTCGTACGAGGAGCTGACGAAAGGCGCGTCATGAAGATCGCAGTCATCGGCGGTACCGGGCTGATCGGTTCCCGGGTCGTCGAGAAGCTGAACGCCGCCGGGCACGAGGCGGTACCGCACTCGAAGTCCACCGGAGTCGACATCGTCGGCGGCCGGGGACTGGACGAGGCGCTGGCCGGAGCCGACGTCGTCGTCAATCTGACGAACTCGCCCACCTTCGACGAAGCCTCCCTGGACTTCTTCCGGACCTCGATGGGCAACCTCCTGGCCGCGGCGGGCAAGGCCGGTGCCGGCCACGTCGTCGTGCTGTCCATCGTGGGCGTGGATCAGGTGCCGGAGCTGGTGTACTACCGGGCCAAGACGCTCCAGGAGGAACTGCTCGCGGCGGGGCCGGTCCCCTACTCGATCGTCAGGGCGACGCAGTTCATGGAGTTCATGGAGGACGTCATGGCCTGGACCACCGAGGGCGACACGGTCCGGCTGCCCGCCACGCCGATCCAGCCGATCGCCGCCGACGACGTGGCCGCCGCGGTGGCGGAGGTCGCCGCGGGCTCCCCGCTGAACGGCGTGCGCAACATCGCCGGACCCGAGGTCTTCACCCTGGACGAGCTGGGCAGGATCACCCTGGCCTGCAGGGGCGACAACCGCAGGGTGGTGACCGACCCCACCGCCGGGATCTTCGCCGCCGTGCGGGGCGACGTCCTCACCGACCCCGACGCCCGGACCGCGGCCACCCGTTACACCGACTGGCTCTCCTGACCGGCCTGTTGCCGCGGTCCGTACCATGGCGGCGTGCACCCGCACGACGCCGCCGTGTGCACCCGCGCGACGCCGCCGCCCGCGCCGTGGACGCGGGCCGGGCGGCGCACGGCGTCCGGCCGGCCGTCCGGACGGCGCAACCAGGAGGAGCAGCCGCGTGACCAGCCGAGTGACCCTCATCGCACCGGCGATCACGCCCTCCCTGCGGCGCGGCCGCTTCGACGACGGCGACTCGGTCGAGGACGGCGCGGCGGCACGGGCCCGGTCGGCCGCGCCGTCCCTGCGGGCCGCCGGGCGCGCCGTCGCCTCCCCCAGCGTGCGGTGCCGTGAGACGGCGGTGGCGCTGGGTCTGGACGCCGGGCAGGAGGCGGAGCTGCGCGGCCTGGACGTCGGCCGCTGGCGGGGGCGGACGCTGGAGGAGGTGAGCGCGGCCGAGCCCGAGGCGGTGGCCCGCTGGCTGGGCGACCCGGAGGCCGCGCCGCACGGCGGGGAGTCGGTGCGGGCGCTGTGCGCGCGGGTCGCGCGCTGGCTGGACGGGGCGGGCACGCACAGCGGCGGGACGGTCGCCGTGGTGGAACCGGAGGTGGTGCGGGCGGTGGCGGTGCACGTCCTGGGCGCCCCGCAGGCCGCGTTCTGGCGCGTCGACGTCCCCCCGCTCACGGCGACGGAGGTCACCGGCCGGTCCGGCCGCTGGAACCTGCGGCTCGGCAGGGTCCTCACCGGGGTTTCCTGAGTCGTACCGCCTACCGGGTAGCGGGTACCCGGTACCGGAAAGTGCGCCAGGGCCCTCCGGACGGTTCCGGAGGGCCCTGGCGCGCGCGGGAGTTGTCAGTGCGCCGCGGGCGCGGTGTGCCCGGGCACCGCCGCCGCGGGCCTCGGGTTCAGCAGCCGTTCGGCCAACTCGCCGAAGAGCAGGCCGAAACCGCCCCACAGCACGGCCTGGACGGCCAGTGCGGACAGCCGGAAGCGCCACAGCAGGGTGGCCGGGAAGTCCTTCGGCACCTCGTTGACGGCCGGCAGGAAGGCGTACGCCAGACCGATCGCGAGGGCGAAGGCGGCGACCGCGGCCACGGTGGCGTACCAGGTGCCGAGCGCACCCGCGAGCCGCTTGCCCAGCAGGGTGCAGGCGACCGCCAGCAGCACGCTGAGCAGCATCATCAGGAAGTACAGGCTGGTCCGTTCGCCGATGGTGCCGGGGTCGCCGACGGACGGCGGGTTCGCCGGGTACTTCAGGAAGGGCACCACGTAGACGGCGAGCAGCGCACAGCCGGACAGCAGCAGTGCGGTCGCCCGTGGGCCGAAGCGGCCGACTCTGCCGAGCGCGAAGCAGAAGACGAGCGCGGCGATACCGCCGAACGCGATGCCGTAGACGAGAACGCCCGTGGCGAGTCCGGCGGTTGACTGAAGGGAACGGGAGACGACCTCCGTCTCGTGCTCGTGGGAGTGGGCCTCCTCGAAGCCGATGGCGCGGTCGACGCTCGGCTCTCCGAGGAAGTAGGCGGCGATCAGGGCGAGCACGCCGGCGGCGAGGCCGGCGAGCATGCCCCGCACGAGCAGGTTTCTGACCAGTGCGGAATTCATGGGCGTACGGCGTCCGTCCCTGGCGTCAGTGGCAGGGGAAGCCGAGCAGATGGCGGGCGTCGTGCACCCACTCGTGGACGTCCGTGCCGTTGAACACGGAGGTGGCGCCCTGCTCGGCGCCGACGAAGTACAGCAGGACGAGCATGAGGACGCCGAAGAAGACCGCCCACGGGGCGATCGCCTTCAGCGGCAGCTTGGCGGGAACGACGGGGTTGGTGGCTGTCGGCTGAGCGACGGTCTGCGCCATGGCAGGACCTCCTCTGGGAATTCGCGTCCCATCTCGGTGGTGCAGGAGACGACGGCTCCGGGTCTGACTCACGAACTCGCCCCGAGGGGCCCTCGCTTACAGTGGCGCGACCGTGCCGGATTCCCACCGGCTTCCGTTCCGCCGTCGTCGATATCGCACCGACCGTACCGCGTGGCGGATGCCGGGCCAAGACCGCCCCGGCCGACGTGATCTTTTTCTCGCACCGGCGCGCGGCGGCCCGGGGGCACTCCGGGGATGGCCGGCCCGCGTCGGTGTCAACCCCGGCCGGTGCGGCTCCGGTTCGGGTGTGGTCGAGGCGCTTTCCCGTCACATCCGCCGGTGACCTCCGCTAGCTTCGGGGGTGGGCCGTCACAGGTGCCGGTTCGACTGGGGGGAAGCACATATGACGACGCTCGCGGGTGGCCTGCCGGTGCCGTGGCGGGAGGGGGCCGCCGACATCGACGTGGGCGCCCTGCTGCGCTTACTGGACGCCCGGCCGGAAGCCGCCGGCCGGGCGGGGGATCTCGCGGTCGCCCTGCGGCACGCCTCGGCCCGGGTCAGGGGGTTCGTCCCGGCCGGACCCAACGCCGCGCCGCTCGCGGTCCGGCACGCGCAGGCGGTTGTCGAGGCGGCGGTCGAGTGGCGGATGCCGGAGGTCGAACGCTGGGCGGTGGCCTGGCTCAGGGCGTCGCGGCGCCCGTATCTGCGGCTGCGCTGGTCGTCCCGCTCACGCGACGGCAGGGCCCGGCTGGACGGGCGGGCCACCGGTGAGGTCCGGACCATGGCGGGGTTCGGCACGGGCGTCTGCCTGGGCACCGAGGCCGGCGTCGTCGAGACGTGGACGCCGGACGGCGGCTCGACGCCGATCGGCAGCGTGCGCGAGGCGGTGTGGGCCGTGGCGGCGCACCGGCGGTGGCTGTTCGCGACGGGCGCGCACGCCCATTCCTGGGGCCGTGACCCGGCCGGTGGCTCGCCCTGGCCCGAGCCCTCTCACACGGCGGGCGTGAGCTGCGCGGCCATCGGCCCGGACGGGCTCGTGGTCTGTGGTGACGAGCGGGGTGTCGTGCGCTGCTGCGCCCCCGGCGGCCGGTGGACCGAGCTGCCGGTGCGCCAGTCGTCCAAGGTGCTCGCGGTCGCCGTGGACAGCGGGCGCGTCAGCGCCGTGTGGCGCGACGGCGCGGTGGCCGTGATGACGCGGCACGGTGACACCTGGCAGCGGCACACGCACGGCGACCTGGGCGGCCCGGTCGGCTGCGCCGCCTGGTCCGCCGACGGCCGGCTCGCCTTCGTACCGGCCGGGACCGCGGCCGTCCGGATCAGGGAGGGCGACGAGATCCGCACGGCCTGGTCCCACCACGGTGTGCGCGCCGTCGCCTGGTCGTCGGCGGGCCGGCTGGCGACGGCCGGCGCGGATCACCATGTCCGTGTCGCGTCACCGCTGCCGGGCGCGGACCCCGACGAGCTGGGCGTCGGCGGCCGCGTCACCGCGATGGCGTTCGCGGGCGACCGTTTCCTCGTCACCGCCCACGGTCGTGACCTGGTGCAATGGGACCTGCACCGGTCGGGCAGCGACGACCCCACCTTCGAGGCCGACGACGAGATCACGGCGGTCGGCCTGGCACCGGACGACCGCGCGTCGTCGGCCGCCGGCTCCCGGGTGGGGCTGCTGTGGCAGTACGACGGCCACGGCGTCCCGTCCCCGGGCAGCCCCGCCCGGGTGAGGGGGACGGTGCACCAACTGGTCGCGCACCGCGGGGGATGGCTGGTCGCCTGTCACAGCGGCGCCTACTGGTGGCGGCCTCCCGCCGCCCCGCGCCGGCTGTCCAACAGGATGTGCCTGGCCGTGGCGGCGACGAGCGGAACGGCGGTGTTCGGCTGTGGCACCTCACTGGTCCGCCGGAGCCTGCGCGCCGACGGCCGGGACCTGCCCGGCGGCGGCCGGGCCGTCCTGCGGGAATTCGCCGAGCCCGTCCTCGACCTGGCGGTCGCCGCCGACGGCTGTCTCGCGGCGCGGGACCGCGGTGGCACCGTGGTGGTGTGGGGACCCGACGGCACACCGCGGGAACGGGACCGTACGAGTGACCGGCTGCTGGCCTGCCTCCCGGGAGAACGGCTTCTCACGCTGGCCGCCGCGGACGGCGTCGTCTCCCTGGTGTCGCCCCGCGGCAGCCGTGCGTACGCCCGGCTGCCTCCCGGGGCCGCGTCGGTCGCCGCGACGGACGACGGCGCGCTGGTGGCGGCCTTCCCCGACGCGGGGCTGACGGTCGTGGACCGGTCCGGCGCCGCGGGAGCGGGCGGTCCCGTGGTGGTGAGCAAGGTTCCCGGCCAGTTCTCCGCGGTCGCGGTCCGCGGGCGGCGGATCGTGGCCGCCGGGCGCGGACGGGTGGCCGGCTACGACCGCGAGGACCCCGGGAGCGGCCGGGGACCGTCCTGGACCGTGCCCCTGCGCGTCGTCGCCGAGGGCGGCGACTGCCGCGTCCGGCTCCCCGACGGCGCCGGGCCCGTCCTTCCCGCCGCCGGGCTCGCCCGGTTCCGGGACCAGGCCGCCGGCGACAGTGTGCGGGCGCTGTCGGACGCGGTTCACCTCGGCGCCCGGCTGGGGGACCGGCTGTGGGCGGCGGGACTCGACCGGGAGATCGACAGGGCGCGCGGCGACCGCCCCGATGGGCGCGTCAGGCTCGACTGGCTGATCGAGGAGGGCCCCTTCGTCGACCTCCCCTGGGAACTGCTCCATCCCGCGCTGCAACCGTTGCCGTGGTTCGCCGAACCCCCGGTCACCATGGTCCGCGTGGTGCGGCCGGACGGCGAACCGGCCGCCCCCGACGGCTCCGGAGAGCGCGGGGGCCGTCCCCGCCTGCTGGTGGTCAGGACGGACGATCCGGTCCTCGCCGGCGTGGACGCCGCCTACGACATGATGCGCCGGCGCACCCGCCGTACCGACGTCCGGCTGGTCAGCGGCATGCCGGAGATCGTACGGACGACGGATCACCTGGACCGCGCGCTGCGGGCCGCCGACATCGTCCACCTCTGGGCGCACTCGGGACCCGACGGTGTGGAACTCCCCGCGCGGGCCGGCCCGGTGCCGGTCGAGGACATGGCGCGCCGCATCGCCGCCACCGGCGCACGCCTGGTCGTCCTGGTCGGCTGCAGCTCGGCCGCGCTGGGCAGGGAGACCGTGCGCCGCGGCGTGGCGGCCGTGGTGGGCATGCGGGTGGCGGTGTACAGCCATACCGTGCAACCACTCGTGGAGGAGCTGACGGCACGAGCCCTGACCGGAACCCCCGTGGACCTGGCCTTCGCCGAGGCCCTGCGCCACTACGTGCTCACCGGTCAGCCCGGCGCTCCGGCGGTACCGCTGCTGCATCTGGCCGCCGGTTCCGACGGCCGCCTCTTTCCCGCACCGGACCACACCTGATCTCGTCGTGACTGGAGGTGGCCATGCCGGACCGGCTGGTCTTCCACGAATCCTTCGACTCGACCCGCGCCACGTCGGCCGACCCCGACGACCACCCCAACCTCGCCCAGGCACAGGCGGAGGCCGTGGTGAGCCTGCTGCTGGGCCGGTCGCTGTCCGTCAACCACACCTACGCCTTCGACTCGCGGGGGATGCACGACCTGGCCGAAGTCGTCCTGGACACCTGGCAGCAGGCGGTGCGCACCGCCCCGGCCACGAGCCGGGCGGAGCTGAACCGGGCGCGTCCCTTCGTCCTGCACCGCTTCCGCCGGCCCACCTTCTTCGCGGCCTGCGCCGACCAGTTGCGCCGTTCCGACCGGTCCGGAGCGGACTTCTTCCAGCTCTCCGCATGGCAGCGGATCGACGGACTGCCCGCGGTCCGGCACGCGCTGGCGGACGCGCTGGAGCAGGAGGACGGCGGCGGCGCCGCCCGGGTCCTGCCCGCGGAGATCCGCGAGGACGACCAGCTGAGCCGGCGGCTCGACCTGCTGCGCAGGCTGAACTCCTACTTCTCCCGGCACGACCGCAGCCGGGAGGCCGCCGTGCCGGGCATCCCGCTGTCCGAGTACGTGACCCGGCTCATCGGCCTCCCGGAGAGCGGACTGGTGGAGCTGGCCGCCGAGTACGGCTGCCCGGAGCCGGACGCGCGAGGGGTGCGGGCGGCGGTGGCCGCCAGAGCGGCGGCCACCGAGGCCGGCCCGGGCGCGGTGAACCGCGGCTGGGCGCACCACGTCGGGGATCCTGCCGGGCCGGAGCCGCTGCTCGCCGACCAGCTCAGAGAACTGGTGGACACGCTGTACAACGCCGTGCTGGCGGAGTCGGCCTGCGCGCGGTTCGACTACATGTCCTCGGTGCCGCGTGTGGACGGACGTGACGAGCTGAAGTACGTCAACGCGCTGGCCATGGCCGTCATCCAGGACACCCGCCGGGCGAAGCTCGGTGACCGGACGGGGGAAGCGGACGCGGACGTCCGCTCTCCCCGGATGGCCGGCATGTTCGCCGCCGCCGAGACGGTGCCCGGGCTGTCGGTCGCTCCGCTGCGCAAGGTGTTCGAGGCCTATTGGGCGCTGCTGGCCGACGACGAACTGCGTCCCGCGTGGCAGGACTCCTGCGCGTATCTCGACCGTCTGCTGAGCCTGCGCCGCCCGGTCGACGAGGAGTTGCGGCACGCGTGGGAGTCCCATCTGGCCCAGCTGCGGGCGGGGCTGCCCCATGTGGTGGCCGTGGAGCGCGGCCGGCTGGCGGTCCCCGTGCCGTCGGGCGAACTGGGCTGTGTGCAGACCGTCCAGATGGGCCGGCCGGCGGAGGAGGAGCTGGACCAGTCCTTCGCGGCGGGCGAGTACCTCGACGACCTGGCGCACGCCCTGCACGCCCGGAGGCGGGACGGATGAGCAACGAGCTGGAGCGGCTGCTCGGAGCCGTCGGGACGGAACCGCCGGAACCCTCCCTGCTCGGCTGGCTGGCGGCCCACTGCTCCCCCTCCGAGCTGCCGCGCGTCGCCGAACTCGCCGCGGTGGCGGGCCGTATGAGGCCGCACACGGGCTGGCCGGTCATCGGCGACGCGGTACGGCAGCAGGTCGCCTCCCGCCGGGACGGGGTGCCCTTCCTCGCGCCCGACGCGCCGCCGCCCGCCTCGCTGGACGAGGGCCTCGCCCGGCTCGCGCTGCCCCGCGGCACGCCTCTGTACGAACTGACCGACCAGGAGGTCGTCTACCTGCTGCCCTTTCTGCCCGGCTCCGTGCGGCGGGACCTGGGTCCGCGGGTGGTGACAGCGGTGGAGGCGGCCGCGCGGGCGGAGGCCGGCTGGTACGCGACGGCACTCGCGGCCAGGGCGGCGCCCTGCCTCGACGACGCGAGCCGGGCGGGCGTCTCCTCGGTCGCGGACCGGCTCGGCCCGCGCTGGGGCCGCCGTCTCGCCGAACTGGCCAGGCGACGGGCACCCTGGCCGTCGGCGGCGGCCGAGCTGGACGCGTCCCATGCGAGCCTCCCGGACGCCGACCACGTCGCGGCCCGACTCGGCCGGGACGTGGTCCGGTCGGCGTGCCGGCAGGCCGTCTCGCGTCTCGAGGAGAGACTTGGGACCGCGGGACCGGTCCCGCCGGTGCGGGGGGCGCCGTGGGTCGTCGAGGAGGAGGACCTGGACACCGGGGAGGCCCCGTCCCCGTGGATGGCCGACGAGGACTCGTCCTTCCGGGCGGCCGACGACGACGCCGGTGCCCTCGGCCGGCCGGGCCCGTTCGACGACCCCGGACGGCCGGGCCCGCTCGGTGCCCCCGGACGGCTGTCCCGGCACATCAGCACGGGAGTCGCGACGACCGCGGCACCGGAGCTCCCCCTGCCCGCCGGGCGATGTCTCGAACCGGCGGCGGACTACCTGTTCTGGTTCGAGATCGGCGCCCGCCCGGCGGCCGGGAGCATCGAGCAGAACCCCGATCCGGTGGAACTGCCCGCCGGAGAGCTGACCGTGATGCTCTTCCCGTTCCAGGGGCACATCGAGATCCAGGCCGGACGGGACATCGGCCGCCTCCTGCTGCGGCAGGACGGGGCGGCCGTGGTGCGCAGCCGCCCGGCCGGCACCCCGGCCGCCGGATCCCGCCTGTTCTTCCCCATCCGCACACCGGACGAGCCCGGCCGATACCGCATGCGCTGCCACCTGTACCACGACCGTACGCTGCTGCAGTCCCGGCTGGTCGAGATGGAGGTCGCGGACGGCGCCCGCGTCCGGACGCACGCGCTGACGACAAGGGTGGACTACACCTCGGGCACTGCTCTCGACCTGCACGCGCTGGCGGACCTGCGGCCGCTGACCCTGTCCGTCTTCGTCAACGACAACGGTGACGGCACCCACGCCTTCCGCTTCTGGGGCGACGGCGACGTCAAGGGGCAGGCCGTCCTGGGCGAGGGCGCCCTGCAGAGCCACATCGACCACGCGCGGGGCGCACTGCGCAGAGTCTCCTGGGGCGACAGCGGGGCGGACACCTGCGGGCCGCCGTTCCGGTACGACGCCGGCCCTCCGCACGACTGGACGGAGGACCTGATCGACCTGGCATGCAGCGGCTACCGCCTGTGGGTGTCCATCGGCGGGGAGTTCGCCGAGTCGTCCCTGCCGCCGGCCCGCACGGCGCCCGTCCGGCAGCTGGCGGACCGGCTGCGCGCACCCGGTGTGATCGAGATCGCCAACAAGGTCGGCGCCAGGATGGTCGTCCCGGCGGCGCTCTTCTACGATCAGCCCCTGGACAGCGGACTGGACCTGTCCTTCTGCCCGGACGCGCTCGCCGCCCTGCGCGACGGCGCCGATCCGCTGAGCACCCCGTGCTTCCAGGGCGGCTGCCCCTGGTACGACGACAGGGCCGTGGTGTGTCCCAGCGGATTCTGGGGCTACCGGCACGAGATCGGTCTGCCCCAGTCGATCGCCCCCGTCCTCGACGACGCGTCGCTCGTTCCGTCCCACGGCGCGCCCTGCATCCCCTGCGCCGACCGGCCGTCCTGCGTGATCGGAATCGCCGAGGAGTTCGCCGGCGGGCACACCGCGACGATGCGGGAGCGGTATCTGGGCAGGATCTACACCGACCGCGAGGAACTCCTGGCGGAGCTGCGCGGCAGCACGGCGTCCCAGCTCGTCTACTTCTACTGCCACGGAGACCTGGACAGAGGCATGCCGGTGCTGCTGATCGGCGATGCGGCGACGCCCGCCATCTCCTACGAGCAGATCGCCGACGACATGTACTGGCCGGACAGCCGGCCCCTGGTCTTCCTCAACGGTTGCCGCACCGCCGCCGTCGAACCCCGGCACGCCCTGACCTTCGTCGACGCCTTCGTCCGGCGCGCCCGCGCCTCGGGCCTGATCGGGACCGAGATCATCACCTATGAGTCGCTCGCGGCCGAGTTCGCGGAGGCGGTGCTCGCCCACTTCATCGAGGGGCGGACGTCGATCGCGTACGCCATGCGGGCCGCCCGGCTCGCGCTCCTCGCCCAGGGCAACCCGCTCGGGCTGATCTACGTCGCCTACGCACCACCGCATCTTCGGTTGCGGAAGGTGTGACCCGGCACGGCGGCGGGGTCACCGTACCCGCGGGGTTCCTTCCGGGCGCCCCATGGCACGGCTGCCGTCCGAGGCGATCTGCCACTCCTTCAGCTTGGGCCGGCGGCCGTCCAGGAACCACTCCATGGTCCAGCGGCCCTCGGCCGGCTCTCCCTGGGCCGTGCCCTTCGCGCTCCTCCTCCCGCTGGACAGCACGAGCACGACGAGCAGCACGAAATACCCGAAGAAACCGAGGGCGAGACCGACTCCGTAGGCCGCGAACAGACGCGTCTGCTCGGGGAAGAGCGTGAGGACGGTGCCCCCGCCGAGGACGGCCACGATGGCGGCCACGTCCGTGACGGCCACCCTGGCACGGTAACGGTTGACGAAATAGGCTTGCCAGCCGACGACCACTCCGAACAGGAGCGCTCCGCACTCGACGAATGTCACCTGATCCCCCTGGAGTCGCTTGCCGGGCCCGCCGTCGAGCGCCGGACGAGAGCGCGGAAGGCAAGGTGCAGACCGGCACCCAGCGCCACCCCGGCGACGACGACCGGAGGTCCTTGGGGACCTGCCGCGAGATGGGCGACCCCCGCCGCCGCGACGACCGCGGCGGTGCGCGCCGGCCAGCGGGCCGGGTGCGGGGCGAGACCGTGTGCCAGGCACCAGCCGACGACGGCGCCGAAGCCGATCGCACCGCTCACCAGCACCCCGGCCCCCGTCCGCCGTCCGTCGGATGCTGCGGAGTATAGCGTCGTGATCATTCGGGAGATGCGGACAACAGGGAAGGACGTTGCCTTGAACGAGCAGCGGCGCCAGGTCCGGCTGGCGGCCTACGAACGGCTGAGGGCGGAGCGGCCCCGGCTCTTCGCGAATCCGCCCGACGCCGCCTTCGAGATCCTCTTCGACCCCGCCGAGCAGGAGTCCGTCGCCGACCGGAGCGCCGCCGACAACGAACGAGGCGGCCTGCCGGCGGAGGACGGGGACATCGGCGTGGTCTACCGCGACCGCTTCGTCATGCTGGTCCGCGACGCCGTCCGTTTCCGGTCCGGCCGGCGCGGGGCGTACATCAGGCTCTGCGGTGCTCAGGACGGGGTGGGGGCGGCGGTACTGCCGTTGCTGTCCGACGGCCGGGTGGTGCTGATCCGGCACTTCCGGCACGCCGACCGCGGCTGGCACTGGGAGATCCCGCGGGGTTTCGCCGAGGCCGGCGACCGGGGCGGTGACACCGCGCGCCGTGAACTCGCGGAGGAACTGGGGTGTTCGGTGGAGCGGATGGAGCGGCTCGGCGCGGTCAACGGCGACAGCGGGCTGCGTGCCGCCGCGGACGACATCTACGTGGCGCACATCCCGGCGCGGAGCTTCGACGGGACCGCGGTCGCGGAACACGCCGTGGAGGAGGGGATCGACGCAGTGCGGCCGGTGGCCCCGGAGACTCTCCGCCGGATGATCGCGGACGGCGAGATCACCGACGGCTTCACCCTCGCCGCCTACGCGCTGGCCTGCGCCTGCGGGGTGCTGTGACCACCCGGCCCGCGCGCCACGGCGGGTTCCGGCCGGCGCGCCCCGGTGGCATGACGCACGTGCCCCCGCCGTACGGCCGGGGCGGCCGTACGGCGGGGGCGCGTCGCGGACGCGAGGGCGGGCCCGGCGGTCGCCGGCCCGCTAGCGGAACGCGACGGTCACCGCCTCGCGGACGCCGCGCGAGGGCACGGTCACGCTGAGGGTGTGCGTGCCGGCGTTCCACCGCCAGGCCGGGGCCGCCGCCCGGGTGCCGTTGAGGGTCACCCGGGACGGCGGGCGCTCCACCCCGACGAAGGACACCGTCCAGGCGCGCCGGGTCACCTGGCCCTTGAAGGAGCCCCTCGCGGGGGCGATGCGCAACCGGTGGTCGCCGTGGTGCTCGGTGTACCGCAGGGCCGTGGTCGCCGCCCGCCCGGACACCTTGCCCACGCCGTCGTCCTCGTAGAGGGACAGCGCGCCGGAGGCGCCGGCGGCCACCGTGACGGCGGCCTTGTCCAGCGGGTGCCGTGCGTCGCCCGGCACGTCCTCGGCGCGGGTGGCGACGACGCCGCCCGCCCGGACGAAGACCGGCATGGTGTCCAGGGTGGTCGTGACGTCGTGGGTGGCGCCGCCGGCGGGCGCCGTGTACGTGCGTCCGGTGAAGTAGTCCGTCCACCGGCCCGGCGGAAACCAGACGGGGGTCGTGGTGCTCGTCCCGGGCGTGGTGACCGGCGCGACCAGCAGGTCGGGCCCGTACAGGTACTCGGTGCCCGCCCTGGCGTACGCGGCCTCCTCCTCCGGGTACTGCAGGTACAGCGGCCGGACGATCGGGACTCCGGTGACGCCGGCCTCGTGCGCCAGGGTGTAGGTGTAGGGCACCAGCGCCTCGCGCAGCTGGAGGAACTTCTCCGCGGACGCCTTCGCCCCGGGGCCGTACTGCCAGGGGAGCCGGTCGCTGTGGTTGCTGTGCAGGCGGTCGACCGGCTGGAACGTCCCGAACTGCACCCAGCGCGCGTACAGGTCGTCGGGCAGTTTCGTGGTGCGGCGCGTCTGGCCGCCCGAAGTGTACGTCTCCGCCCCGGGGATGCCGTAGCCGTCGTTGTGGCCGCCGATGTCGTGGCTGACGGCGGCCAGGCCGGTGGCGGCGGACTCCCCGGGCGTGTAGCCGACCTCGGCGCGCAGCGTTCCCCAGTTGGAGGTGGTGTCGCCCGAGAAGTGCACCGTGCTGCGCTTGTCGGCCCAGGGCCCGGTGGGCAGGCCCACTCCCCCGCTGTAGCCGCCGGCCTGGAGGGAACCGTAGGCGCGGGAGAGGACGAAGCCCCGCTCACTCGTCTCGGAGGTGAGTTCGGCGTACTTCTGGTTGATCCAGGCGTCCGGGGTGACACCGGCCCGCGAGGACCGTGAGGCGTCGCAGCACCAGTCCAGCCACCAGAAGTCGTTGCCGGCCCGGTCCATCGGCCGGTGCAGGTCCAGATAGGCCCTGAGCTGGTCGGGGTCCCCGAAGTCGAAGGTGTGGCAGTCGGGGCCGGCCGCGCAGGCGCCCTTGCTCAGTTTGCCGCCCGCCGTGGCCTGCGCCGCGGCGTACCGCGGGTCACTGCCGACGATGCTGGGGTGCACGTTGAGGGTGTTGTGCAGGCCCTGGCTCTGGGACCAGTCGAAGAAGCCTTCGGGGTCGGGGAACTTGGCCGGGTCGAAGTTCCAGCCGCTCCACGTGTTGGGGGACTTGAAGTCGGTGTCGGTGACGAGGACGTCGAGGGGCACCCCGGCGGCGCGGAACGCGGGCAGTACGGTCTTCTCGTAGTCGGCGGCGGTGCGGTCGATGTACTCGGAGTACCAGACGCCGTAGGCCCAGCGGGGCAGCAGCCGCGACGGCCCGGTCAGCGTGGCGAGGTCGGACAGGCCCCGGGCGTAGTCGTGGCCGAAGCCGAAGAGGTATCCGTCCTGGTAGGGCCGGCCGCCGTGGCCCGGGCGCGCGGAGGTCTTCCCGGTGCCGGTGTCGTAGCGGGCGGACGGCGTGTCGTCGAGCAGGTACCAGCCGTCCCGGTGCAGCAGGCCGGGCGTGGTCCAGGGGGTGGGGTCGCGGTCGCCGTCGAGTCCGTCGAGGCTGCGCCGGTAGCCGCCCAGGGCCAGGTGCGGCGCGGGGGCCCGGTCGCCCTGGGCGGCCAGGGCGAGGGTGTCCACGTTGACGTGGCAGTCGGCGGCGCCGGGGCAGGACAGGGTGACCTCGTCCGTGCCGGCCTTGAGGCCGACCGGGACGGACGCCGACGCCCAGGTGTCCCAGTCGTCCGTGGGCGGCAGGGACAGGGTGCTGTCGGTGCCGCCCTTGGTGGTGATCCGGACGTTCCGTGCCCGGTGCAGGCCGTCGCCGCCCGTGCCGTTGGCGTAGCGCAGGCTGAGCGTGTAGGTGCCGTCCGCGGGGACGCCCACGATCCGGTCGGTGACGCCGGAGCCCTGGTCGAGCTCGGCGGTGAAGCCGTGGCCGGCGTGGCCCTTGTGGTCGGTGGCGACGACGGCGGAGCCGGACAGGACGGCGTCCTCGGCCTCACAGCCGGTGCCGAACCGGCAGCCGGGGAGCGCGGTGGCGGCCCGGCCGGGGTACGTGGCGGAGGGCGCGAGGAGGGCGACGCTGTCGATGTTGACGTTGCCGGAGTCGGCGGCGGCGCGCCGCAGCCGCACCGTGTGGTGACCGGCGGTGAGGGTGAGCGGGAGCCGGGCGACCGCCCAGGTGTTCCAGTCGGCCGTCGCGGGGAGGGTGAGGGTCCGGGCGGCGCCGCCGTCCACGGCGAGGCTGAGGGTGCGGGTCTCGTGCCGGCCGTCGCCGCCGGTGGAGTTGGCGTACCGCACGGCGAAGTCATAGGTGCCGGCCGTGCCGACCTGTACGTCCGTGGCCAGAGAGTTGTTGCCGGCCTCGAAGCCGGCCAGGAAGCCCTTGCCGGTGAACCCGGCGTGGTCGCCGGCCAGTCCTGGGCCGTCGTACAGCTGGTCCTCGGCCTCGCACAGGGCGCCCGGGGAGCAGACAGGGTGCTTCCAGGGGGCCGCCAGCACGTCCTGCTGCCCCGCCTTGAGCCGGACCGTCAGGTTGTCCGCGGTGAACGGGCCGGACCCGACGCGGTAGCGCAGCGTCATCGCGCTCGTGGTGACGGTCAGCACGCCGTCGCGGACCGACGACGTGTAGCGGGGCGGCGTGAAGGAGTTCCGGCCGACCGCGTTGAAGGTGGGCCGGTCCTCGAAGCGGCCGTCGCCGGCGTACTCGGTGCGGAGCAGGGTCGGTGACAGGATCTCGAAGCGGGCGTCCGGCAGGGACACCGTCGCGGTGCGGGCCGCGGCGTCCATGGCGGCCGTGGTGTCCATGGCGTCCGCGGCCGTGACGCCTGGGCCGGCCAGACTCAGCCCCAGCGCCGCGACGGCCACGAGGTGGCCGGTCACGGACGTGCGCCAGGTGCGGGGAGATCTCGAGGGCGTTGGTCGCACAGCACGTTCCATCCAGCACGCTCCGTCTCGGGAGGCAGCACTCCGGCGAACACGCGACGGACAGGCGCCGTCGGCCGTGAACGGCCTACCCGGACACGGCTTTTACAACGTTGTCATCGCGGCTCCCAGGCATGAGACCACGCCGGATTCCCGGTGTCCACACCCGTATCGGACATCGTTGTCAGAACTCCGCCTGCCGCCAACAGGGTGTCAGGCGGGGCGAGGTGATGGAAGGTCAGGCGATCGGCCGGCCAGGCCCGGGCCGTCGGGCGGCGCGTCAGCACCGATGCAGCGGGCCCGGGCCGGCGCCGGCGGCGGTCCGGCGACGCAGGCCGACGCAGGCGAGGTGTGCACGCCTGCCGGCCCTCGGGTGGCGCCGCGGAGATCACTCCGGGTGGGCCACGGCCTCCTTCTGCAGTTCCACCGCCGCGATCAGGCTCAGCCGGGGCTCCGCCTGACGCAGTGCGCGGATCGCCGCGACCGAGGCGATGTCACCGGTGAACCCGGTGGCGGCCAGCCGGGAGCGCACCCAGCGGGCCCGCAGCCGGCCGTCGGTCGCGGCGGCGGTGGACTCCACGAGCGCGGCGGCGCGTTCCAGGCCCGGCCGTTCCTCGGGCGAGGCCTGGGCCAGCGCCTCCCCCACCGCGTGGGCGATGACGTCCGCGTCCCGGATCAGCAGTACGTGGTTGCTCTTGCGGTTCAGTGCCGCGATACCCCTCATATGGATCACCCTCTCTGCCAAGTCCGGGCACCAACAAGCGTCTTGAGGAACTTCAGAGGCTTCCCCGGGCGGCCGGACCGGGAGCGGTGCGGGCGGGCCGCGAGCGGCGGCCGGCTCAGCGGCGGCGCAGCGAAGGGTGGAGGAGCGCGGGCGGGGTGTCGTTCTTCTCGTGGGGGGCGAGGTCCGTGCCGGGGGCGACGATCGCGTCGATCGCGTCCAGCACGTCGGCGGGCAGCACGGTGTCCGCGGCGGCGAGTTGTGCGTGCAGATGGTCCAGGGTGCGGGGGCCGATGAGGGCGCCGGTGACGGCGGGATGCGCGGTGACGAATCCGAGGGCCAGCTGGATCATGGTGAGGCCGGCCTCGTCGGCCACCCCGGCCAGCTTCTCGACGGCGTCGAGCCGGGCCCGGTTGGCGGGGACGGCGGGGTCGAAGCGCTGGGGCATGAACGCCGAGCGGTTGGTGGTGATCTCCCGGCCGGCCCGGATCGCCCCCGACAGCCAGCCCGAGGCCAGGGGGCTCCACACCAGCACTCCGAGCCCGTACTCCTCGGCCACGGGCAGGACGTGGGCCTCGATCCCGCGCTGGAGGACCGAGTAGCTGGGCTGCTCGGTGACGTAGCGGCCCAGGCGGTGCTCGCGGGCGGCCCACTGGGCCTGGACGATGCGGTGGGCGGGGAAGGTGGAGGAGCCGAAGTAGCGGATCTTCCCGGCCCGTTGCAGGTCGGTCAGCGCCGACAGGGTCTCCTCGTCGCTGGTGGCCGGGTCCCACCGGTGGATCTGGTAGAGGTCCACGTGGTCGACGCCGAGCCGGCGCAGACTGCCCTCCAGTGCGGTGACCAGCCAGCGGCGCGAGCCGCCCCGGTGGTTGCGCTCCTCGCCCATGGGCAGGCTCGCCTTCGTGGCCAGCACGATGTCGTCGCGGCGGCCGGCGACGGCCTTGCCCACCATCTCCTCCGACTCGCCGCCGCTGTAGACGTCGGCGGTGTCGATGAGGTTGACGCCGGCCTCCAGGGCGGCGTCGACGATGGCGGTGGCCTCCTCCTGGGTGGTGCGCCCGATCCTGCCGAAGTTCATCGCGCCGAGCGCGAGGGAGCTGACCTGTACACCGGTGCGGCCCAGAGTGCGGTACTGCATGACCGTGTTCTTCCTTTGCGGGCGGGGGCGACGCCGAGTGGCGCCGCGGCGGCGCACGTCGTGCGCGCGGGCCGGCGGCGGGTTCCGCGCCGCCGTGACGGCGCGGCGTCGCAAATAAACGGAACCTCGCTCCGGAACAATACGGAGCGCCGTTCCGCTTGGCAAGCGGCCGCCACTGCCGCCCCCGTCGGGCGGGTGTGGTGTGTCAGGGATCCAGGTAGCGCCACCGCCGAGCGGGCCCACCCGCCGCCGGTGCGGCAAGCCGGACGGCCGGTGGGTCGGGCCGGCCGCCGGGCTCGGACGGCCGGCGGGTCCGGCCGTCCGCCGGGCTCAGATGCGGGCGCCGGTGCCGGAGACCCGGACGCGGGGGTCGCCCGCCCGGAGTTCGACCGTCAGCGTGCTGGGGCGTCCCATGTCGGCGCCCTGGTGCAGGGTGAGGACCGCCGCGCCGGGGACCAGCCCGGTCTCCCGGGCGTACGCGCCGAAGGCCGCCGCCGCGGCGCCGGTGGCCGGGTCCTCGACCACGCCGCCCACGGGGAACGGATCCCGTACGTGGAAGGTCGTCGCCGACTCCCGCCACACCAGCTGAAGGGTCGTCAGGTCCTCCTGGCGCATCAGCCCGGCCAGGCGGGAGAAGTCGTAGGAGAGGTCCGCCAGCCGCTCCCGGGTGGCGGCGGCCAGGACCAGGTGGCGCGCGCCCGCGTAGGCGATTCGCGGCGGGAGCGCGGCGTCCAGTTCGGACGGCTTCCAGCCGAGTGCGGCGCACGCCTCCGCGACGACCTCCGGCGCCGCGTCCTCGACGCGAGGCTCGACGCTGGTCAGCGTGGCACGCGGCCGGCCGGCCCCGTCCACGGTCACCGTGACGGGCACGGTCCCCGCCGGGGTGTGGAACACGAGGTCGCCGGGGCCCGTGCGTTCGGCGAGCGCCACGGCGCTCGCGATCGTCGCGTGCCCGCAGAAGGTGACCTCCGCCTCGGGGCTGAAGTAGCGGACGCGGAAGGTCCGTTGGTCCTTCCGCCGTCCGGCCTTGTGCGGCGTGGGGCCCGGGGGCGGGCCCGGGAACAGGAAGGCGGTCTCGCTGTATCCGACTTCGGCGGCGATGGCCTGCATCTCGTGGTCCGCGAGACCCGTGGCGTCCAGCACGACTCCCGCGGGGTTGCCGCCGCCGGGGTCGGCGGAGAACGCGGTGTAGCGCAGGACTTGGGCAGGGGAAGCATCGGTCATGGCGGGGTAACCAGAGTGCGGCCGGACGCATTCCGCGCGCGCCGGAGGGCCGCGCGGCCGGCCCGGCGTCACCGTCCGGTACCGGTGGGCCTCGCCCCGCCCGATGCCGGTCCGGCGCCACCGGCCGCCGCCCGTCCTGCCCTCGGCGACGGCCCGGCGGCCGGTCCCGGCGCCCCCGGGCAGGCCGGCCCCGGCCCCCGCTGGTCGCACCCCCGGCCGGGGCCGGACCGACCCGTCCGGCCGCAGCCCGTACAGCCCGTACAGCCCGTACAGCCCGTCGGCGACGGCGTCCAGGTTCACAGGCGTCTTCTCCTGCGGCGCGCGCGAGCAGGTGCCGGGTTTCCACGATTCCGTCCACGGCGCCGGCGGCTGTCACCAGGACCGGGCCCGAAGGGGGACGCCGGCCGCGCGGGGTGTCACTCCCGGCACGTCCGCAGGCGTACGGCGGTGCCCTTGGGGCCGGTCCGCACCTGCACGGTGTCGCACAGCATGCCGACGCCCCAGATGCCGAAGCCGGACTTCAGGGCGGACTCCGGCGGCACCCAGCTGAGGAACTCCTCGGGCTGCCAGTGGCCGGAGTCGGTGATCTCGCAGACCAGTCCGTTGTCGGGCCACACGCGCAGGGACACCGGCGCGCGGCCGTGGCGCAGGGCGTTGGTGGCCACCTCGGTCACCGCCACGAGGAGGTTGTACAGCGCCTCCCCCGCGATCCCGCAGGACTTCGCCCGCTCGGTGACGAAGGCCCGCACCGCGTGCAGGTCGGTGGGCCGGACGGCCATCGTGGCCGCCGAGCGCGGCGAGGGCGGCAGCGGTGTGCTGTCGACGTCGGCGACGAAGTCGCGGGGGTCCCGGAAGTCCGGGTTCTCCCGCAGCCGGGCGCCCTCGTGGAGGGTGGGATGGGTCTGCCGCACCAGCGAGATGACGTCGGGTGACAGGACCGCGGTGTTGTAGCAGCAGTAGCCCCGGAAGTCCGCGTTGCCGAAGCCCATGTTGAAGATCGAGTCGTAGCGCACCCACTCCATCGCGTCCGGATACTTGGACCAGTCGGCCGACGCGACCACCCAGGCCGGGCGCGAGCCGAGCGTCCTGGCGACGGCGATCATGCCGGCCATGGCCCGCACGGGGGTGCTGTAGAAGTCCGAGGGGTCGATGAACTGCACCGCCGCGGCGTCCCGGCCCAGCGAGTCGCGCAGCACCTCGGCCTCCTGCCGGGGGGTGACCGCGAAGGCCGGGTCGCCGGCCTCGATGCCCTCGCGCAGATGGGGCAGCGCGCCGGCGAGGAACTCCTGCTCGTCCGCGTACAGCAGGGCGCAGTGCTGGACTCCCCGCGGGGTGTTCGTCGCGTCGGCCCCCATGGGCTGCTCCGCGGGTGCCTCGGCGGTCATGACATCCCCTTCCGCCCCGGGACCAGCCCGGGCAGACGTTCCCAGCTCACGGTCTCGATCATGTGTTCCACCTGCGGCGGCAGGTCGTCCAGGACCAGTTCGACGCCGTTGGCGCAGCGCTCCACCAGGCGCGTCAGCAGGCGCAGGGCGCCGAGGTCGATGAAGCTCAGTCCGCCGAGGTCGAGCCGTACCCGGCCGCCCCGGGCCGCCAGCGGGAGCAGCGTCTCCTCGACCTCCCGGTGCCATGTCGCGTCGAGTTCCCCCTCCAGCCGGATGCCCGGAGGATCGAGCGTGCGTGCGATGCGGAGCGTGCGCTCGCCGGAGTGTGCGATGACTTCCATGAGGCCTGCCAGGTTCTGGGTGGGTGAGCTCTCGAAAGGACGCGCGCGCCCGGCCGGGGAAGGAGGCCGGGGCCTCCGCGGCCGGTCGCCCGGCGTGCGACAGGGCCCTGACCGGCGTCCCGCCGCGGCGGTGGCCCCAGTCTGCGGGGCGCCGGTATAGCGGCGGTATACCGTGCCGGGGGCGGGCGTGCCGCCGGCCGCCGGGACGATCACGGAGTGGGTCATCAGGCCGCTCCCCGTTCGGTGTCGCGGTCGATGCCCAGGGTCAGGCAGGCGGGGAAGAAGGCGCTCCAGGCGTACCCGCGCCAGCGCACGTACGCCCCGAGCCCGCCGTCCGCGAGGAGGCCGGCGCGCCGCATGTGCTCCTGGGCCTCCCGTGTCCTGCCCTGGTCGAACAGGATGAAGCTGATCTCGTTGAGGGCGAGGCTCTCCAGCGCCCGTTCACCGGTGTCCCGGGCGTGCGCCAGGCTCTGGCGCAGGCAGGACAGCGCGTCCTCGGTCCGGCCGAGGCCCTGGTAGGCCCGTCCGAGGTTGCCCATGCCGGTCAGCTGCGCCATGCGGTCGCCGGTCTCCCGGGCCAGGGCGAGGCGGCGGTGCTGCACGGCGACGGACTCCTCGTAGCGGCCCAGTTCCGCCAGCGCGTCCGCGAGGGTGCCCAGGGCGTGCAGTTCGCCGTCGCGGTCGCCGGTCTCGCGCCACAGGGCGAGCGCCGACTCCAGGCACTGCCGCATGCTGTCGTACCGCCGGTGCAGCCAGTGCACGGCCGACAGCTGGTCCAGGCCCTGGGCCTGGGCGCGCCGGTCGCCCAGGCGGCGGGCGGCGCCGAGGACGGTGTCGGCCAGGACGCGCAGCTCCCGGGCGCGGGCGTGCGGGTACAGGTACCGGTGCAGTGGCCGTGCCAGGCGCAGCGCGAGCCGGGCGGCCGGCTCGGAGCCCGCGGCGGCGTGCGTGACGGCGGCCGTCAGGTTGGCGCGTTCGGCGTCCAGCCAGGCCTCGGCCTGCCGCCGGTCCCCGATCGGCATGCCCGGCGGGTCGCCGTCGCCGGACCGCTCCCCGGTCGCAAGCAACCCGGCCGGAGGCAACCCGGCGGCCGGAACCTCCCCGGCCGGAGCCTCCCCGGTGGGACGCTCCCCGGTGGGGCGGTGCGCCGGCGGCCACGGCCCGTCGAGGAACGCCACCGCCCGTTCGGCCGTCGCCAGGTAGAAGCGCAGCACGCGGATCAGGGCCTGTTCCCGCTCGTCCTGCGGTTCCTCGGCGCACACCTGCTCGCGGGCGAACAGGCGGATGAGATCGTGCATTTGGTAGCGGCCCGGGGCGAGGCTGTGCAGCAGGTGGGCGTCGACCAGCCGTTCCAGGGCGTCCTCGGCCTGCCGGCGGTCCACGCCGAGCAGGGCGGCCGCCGTCGGAAGGCCCGTGTTCGGTCCGGGGAGCACTCCGCAGAAGCGGAAGGCGCGCGCGGCGGCCCGGTCCGTGGGGTGCTCGCTGTGCCGGATGCCGTCGTAGCCGGCGTGGAAGCTGGCGCGCACGGACAGGTCCCCGACCCGGATCTCGTCCAGGCGGTTCTGCGCGTCGGTCAGCCGTTCCACGAAGGCGCTCAGCGGCCAGCCCGGGCGGGCGGCCATCCGGGCGCCGACGATGCGCAGGGCCAGCGGCAGGCGGCCGCACAGCTGCACCAGCGCGTCGGTGGCCTCCGGCTCGCGGGCCACCCGCTCGGCGCCGACCAGCCGCTCCAGCAGGGCGCTCGCCTGGTCGTGGAACATGACGCCGAGGTGGAGATGGGTGGCGCCCTCCAGGGGGGTGAGGCTCTCGCGGCTGGTGATCAGCACGGCGCAGCCGGGCCCGGCCGGGAGCAGCGGCCGTACCTGCTCGACACCGGCGGCGTTGTCCAGCACCATCAGCAGGCGGCGGTCGGCCACCAGCGAGCGGAACGCGGCGGCGGCCTCCTCGGTGCCGGCCGGTACGGCCGTCTCCGGAACGCCCAGGGTGGTCAGGAAGCGGGCCAGCACCTCCGCGGGTTCCAGGGGCTTCAGCCCGGCGGTGGCGCCGTGCAGGTCGACGTAGAACTGGCCGTCCGGGAAGCGGTCGGCGAGCCGGTGCGCGGTGTGCACGGCCAGCGCCGACTTGCCGACTCCGCCGGCCCCGTCGATCACGGTGATCGTCAGCTGTCCCTCGGCCGCGTCCTCCAGCAGGCGGTGCAGCACCGAGCTCTCGCCGGCGCGGCCGACGAAGGTGGGACTGGGGTGCGGAAGTTCCCTGGGCACCACCGGGAGCCGGCGCTCCGGGGTGCCCGGCGCCGCGGCGGGCGGCCGGGGTTCGGGCAGCAGCGCGGCGTCGGCCCGCAGAATGCGCTGGTGGAGCTGTTGCAGGGGTGGCCCCGGCTCGATGCCGAGCTCCTCGGCGAGCCGGTGGCGCAGGTCGCGGTAGGCGGCCAGGGCGTCGGCCTGCCGGCCCGACCGGTACAGGGCCAGCATGAGCCGCCCCCGCAGTCCTTCGCGCAGCGGGTGCTCGGCGACCAGCGCGTCCAGTTCGTCGAGGACGGCCTCGTGCCGGCCCAGCCGTAACCGGGCTTCGATGCGCGACTCGCGGGCCTGGGTGTGGTACGCCGCCAGACGCATCGTCTCGGCCTCCACGGCCGGGGTCGGCGGCACGTCGGTGAAGGGCGTGTCGCGCCAGAGCCCGAGCGCCTCGTCGAAGCGGTCGGCGGCGGCCTCGGGGGCGTCGCGGTCGAGTTCCCGCCCGCCCTCCTCGACCAGTTCCACGAAGCGGTGCGCGTCGGCCTCGCCGGGCCGCACGACGAGCCGGTAGCCGTGGGCCCGGTACCCCTGGGCGTGGGTCACCAGCAGCCGGCCCGACTCGTCGCCCAGCGCGCGCCGCACCCGCGAGACGTAGCCCTGGAGGAGCTTGCCGGCGCTCTGCGGTGGTGCGGCGTCCCAGAGTTCCGCGACCAGCCGGTCGGTGGAGACCACCTGGTTGGCGTCGCACAGCAGCACCGCGAGCAGCATCCGCCACTTCGCCGGGGCCAGGGGGATCTCCTCGCCGTCGCGCCACACCCCGAGCGGACCGAGGAACCGATACCGCATGCCTGCCACGCTCCGTCACTCGTCACCCGCGCACGCAGGACCTGGCGCGGGATTGGCACATCCTCGGCCCAATTTCCTTGCGTGGCAAGCCAGTAGGGAAACAGGGGACGTGGTGACGGCCAGGGGAAGTGGTGATGGCCAGGGGAAGTGGTGACGGCCGGGGGGACGCGGTGAGGTGCGCCGGCGGGGCCGGCGGGCCCCTCCTGGCCCGGCGCGGGCCGGTCAGTGCGCGTTGTCGACGATCTCGGCGATCTGCACGAAGTCCACGGACGGCGCCACGCCGTACAGCTCGGTGACCCGCCCGCGCAGTTCCTCGGAGAAGAAGCGCTTCGCCTTTTCCTCGGACTCCCAGACGTAGAAGTTCACCGCCTGCTTCCGGTTCTCGTCGAACGTGAAGAACTTGAAGCGCAGGCCCGGCATGCCCTCGAACATGCCGCGGGCGTTCCTGGCGACCTCGGTGATCCGTGCGCGGTCGAAGCCGTCGGGGTAGGAGAAGGTAACGGTCACACCGATCACGAGTGCTCCCTCCACGGGGCGGGAAGGGCTTCCTCACTCCTTCGTGCCACTACTGTCCCGCCACCCCGGCGGCCGCGCCAGTGAGGCGCGTCCGGGCCCGCCGGCCGATGTGCGGAACGGCGCGGGCGGGCGGAGACTGTCGCTGTGGGGTGTGCACCCCGCAGGCCTTCCTCACAGGCGCGTACGGACCCCGCGTCCCACGTCCCGTGGCCCGTCCGGACGTCGCGCTCGCGTCCGTCCGCGCGCCGCGCGCGTGAACAGGGGCGTTCGACCATGGGCGGTATCAGCGGACCGGCTCTGGAGAGTCTGCGCGGGGCGCTGCGGGGGCCCGTCGTCGCTCCGGGGGACCCCGGCTACGACGAGGCCCGCGGCGTCTACAACGCCATGATCGACCGGCGTCCGGCGGTGATCGCCGGATGCGCCGACGTGGCGGACGTACGGACCGCGCTCGCCTTCTGCCGGGACACCGGGGTGCCGCCGGCGGTGCGCGGCGGCGGACACAGCGGTCCGGGGCTGTGCGTGGCCGACGGCGCGCTGACGCTCGATCTGGCCCCGATGCGCTGGGTGGACGTCGATCCGGGGACGAGGACCGCGCGGGTGGGCGGCGGAAGCCTGCTGGGCGACCTCGACCACGCGACGCACACCTTCGGCCTGGCCACCCCGGCCGGGATCGTGTCGACCACGGGGGTCGGCGGTCTCACCCTCGGCGGCGGGCACGGGCATCTGACCCGCGCATACGGCCTGACCATCGACAACCTGCTGTCCGCCGACGTGGTCCTCGCCGACGGCACGTTCGTCACCGCCTCCGAGGACGACCACCCGGACCTGTTCTGGGCCCTGCGCGGCGGTGGCGGCAACTTCGGCGTCGTCACGTCGTTCACGTTCCGGCTGCACCCCGTGGACACCGTCGGCGTCGGACTGACCCTCTGGCCCCTCGACCGGGTCCGCGAAGTGCTCCAGTGGTACCGGGAGTTCCTGCCCGCCGCGCCCCAGGAGCTCAGCGGATTCTTCGCCCTGCTGACCGTACCGCCCGCACCGCCCTTCCCCGAGCCGGTCCACGGGCGGCGGATGTGCGCCGTCGTGTGGTGCCACACCGGCGAACCGGAGGCCGACCGCCTGAAGGAGGCGCTGGCCGTCGTGGACGCGCCGGGCCCGCCGGCCTTCCACTTCGTCGCCCCCATGCCCTACCCCGAGTTGCAGCGCATGTTCGACGGACTGCTGCCGCGGGGACTCCAGTGGTACTGGCGCGGCGACTTCTTCGACGCCATCCCCGACGAGGCCGTCGACGTGCACGAGCGGTACGGCCACACCCTCCCGACCGCCCTGTCCACCATGCACCTGTACCCGGTCGACGGCGCCACCCGCCGGGTCGGCGCCGGGGACACGGCCTGGGCCTACCGCGACGCCACGTGGTCCGGCGTCATCGCCGGCATCGACCCCGACCCCGCCAACGCCGGCCTGATCCGCCAGTGGTGCGTCGACTACTGGAACGACCTGCACCCCTACTCGATGGGCGGCGCCTACATCAACTTCCTCGGCGAGGAGGAGAGCGCCGACCGGGTCCGCGGTACGTACCGCCACCACTACGACCGGCTCGCCGCCGTCAAGCGCGCCTACGATCCCGACAACTTCTTCCGCGCCAACCAGAACATCCCGCCCGCCCCCTCATGAAGGGCCCGCACCGCGCCGAGCCCGGCGGGCGGCCAGCAGGGTGCGGACCACCGTGGCGGGACGCAGCGCCGCGCTCGGCGGGACCAGCAGGTGCTGCATGCCGAGTACGACGCGGTGCGCCTCCACCGAGACATGGCTCGCCCGCAGCATCAGGCGCACGTAGCGGTTGACCAGACCGGTGCCCGGCGGGCGGGGACCGGCGGTCTCCGGGTACATGAAGTCCCCGCCCGTGGCCAGTTGCCAGGGCGCGGCGACCACCCTGGCGGCCGCGCGGTAGTACGCGCGGGCCATGGGAGCCGACGGGGTGCCGAACCGGTCCAGGCAGCGCCCGAGCTGGATCGCCTCCAGCGCGGCGACGCTCATGCCCTGCCCGTACACCGGGTTGAAGCTGCACAGGGCGTCCCCGACGGTCACCAGGCCCGCGGGAGGCGTGCGCAGCCGTTCGAAGAAGCGCCGCCGGGACCGCGGGTAGGTGAACTTGCGGGGGCCGCCGTCGTCGGCGGGCCGCGCGCGGGCGACCAGTTCGCCGATGTGCGGGGCGGGCAGGCCGGCGGCGAAGCCGGCGAACCCTCGCGGGTCGGCGGGCGCGTGGGCACCGTGCCAGCCGGCCAGGGTGACCACCCACCGCCCGTCCTCGACGGGAAGGACGGCGGCCGCCCGCCTGTCGTGCGGCGGGACTCCGGCGATCAGGTACAGCAGTGCGCCGTCGGCCAGCCGCTCGCCCGGCTCGCGCCGCAACAGCCGGGTGGTGTAGCCGATGTCGACCTTCACGGTCGCCGTGCCGGGGACCGGGCAGCCCAGGGCGCGCAGCCACCGGTCGGTCCGCGCACCGCTGTGGCCGGTGGCGTCCACCACCAGATCGGCGGCGAGCGTCTCTCCCCCGTCCAGTTCGACGCCGGTCACCCGCCCGGCGGATCCGGTCAGCCCGCACACCGCGATGCGGTCGCGTATCCGTACGGCGGGCAGTGCGGCCACCCGTGACCGTACCGTGTGCTCCAGGAGGGCGCGGCTGAGGCTGATGCCGAGCATGCCGCTGGCGAAGCGGAGGCGGGCGCCTCCCATCTGGTGGAAGACGACGTCCGACCCGGGGTCGAAGGCCACCGCGCCGGCGGTGACTAGTTCGTCGGTGAGGCCGGGGAACAGCTCCTCGAGCGCGTGGTTGCCGCTGACGAGGAGCGCGTGCGCGTGCCCGCCCTGCGGCACACCACGCCGGTCCACCGCCCCGCCGGGAAGGTGATCGCGCTCCACGACCGTGACCTCGTCGAACCGGTCGGCCAGTACGCGCGCCGCGGCCAGCCCCGCCATCGACCCGCCGACGACCACCGCGTGCGCACCGAACGAACCCATGAGGCCTCCGTGGACGACAGGCGCCGCGGCGGTCCGCGGAACCGTGGAGAGTGTAGAAGTGCTGTGTGCCGTACGTCACTTGGCCGGCCGGGGCGGGGCGGCCGGCCCCGGGCTCGGCCGGCCGGCCTGCCCGGGCCCGGTCGGCCGGCCCCGACCCGGTGGGCCGGCCGCGGCACGGTCGGCCGCGGCACGGTCGGCCGCGGCTCGGTCGGCCGGGGCACGGTCGGCCGCGAGAGCCGTGAGGAAGGCCCGCCACGGCTGCGCGCCGAGTCCCACGACCGGGCCGTCGGGGTTCTTGCTGTCGCGGACGTGGACCACGTCCCCCGAGTCGGCGACCTCCACGCAGTTGCCCCCGTTTCCCATGCTGCGGCTGCTCCTGCGCCAGCGCGGTTCAGTCCGGTCCGCCATCGAGTTCCTTTCTCAGCCGCCGTATCAGGACGCGCGAGTCGTGCGGTGACAGCGCGTTGGCCTGGAGCAGGTTGAAGGCGAGCTGGTGCTGTCTGAGCTGGTGGGCGTCGTCGGTCACCTGGCCGCCGAGGAACGACTCCCCGTACAGCAGGTCCGGGCCCTCCCGGAAACCCATGATCCGGAAGGGGGTCATGGTCCCGGGGTGCTCGCGCAGTCCGAACGGGATGACCTGCAGGTCCACCTTGGGCAGTTCGGTCACGGCGGCCAGGTGCCCGAGCTGCTCGCCCATGATCCGGCGGCCGCCGACCCGGCGGCGGAGCACCGACTCGTCGAGCACGATCATGATGCGGGGCGGGTCGCACCGGTCGAGCAGGCGCCGGCGGTCCATCCGCGCGGTCACGAGCTGCTCGATCCGCAGCGCCGGGAGCACCGGCTGGGCGGTGGTGAAGACGGCCCGGGCGTACGCCTCCGTCTGCAGCAGGCCGGGAACGGCGACCGTCTCGAACTCCTGGAGGAAACTGGCCTGTTGTTCCACCTCGACGACCTGCCAGAACCAGTCCGGGTAGGCCGACTCCACGAGCGCGGGCCACCGCGCCGCCAGGGCGCCGCCCGTGCCGAGGAGCCGGTCGGCCTCCTCGGCGAAGCCGCGGGACGGCATCCGCCCGGCGTTCTCGACCCGCTCCAGGACGTCCTCGGGGCAGCCCATCCGCCCGGCGAGCTCCGGCAGGCCCAGTCCGGCCGCCAGCCGGTAGCCGCGCAGGGCGGCGCCGAAGCGGTTCAGCGCGGACAGCAGGCTCTCACCGCCCGGCCTCCCGGACGCGGCGTCCGGCGCGTCCGGGTCCGCGAGCCCGCGGCCGCCGGGCGGCTGCCACGCGACGCTGCCGTCCGGTCCGAGGGCCGCCCGCGCGATGGGATCCGGCGGGCAGGAGGGCAGCGGCTGACGTGACGCGGCCGGCAGGCGGCTGAGCAGTCCCCAGGCGTGCACGCCCGGACGGGCGGCGGCGGACAGGGCCGCCTCGATGCAGGCGCGCGCGCTCTGCTCGGTCGCGCAGGTGCCGCACGGGCCCTGCTGATGCCTGCTGTCGCAGACCTGGTGCACCTCCCAGCCGTACAGGCTGCCGCCCGCCGGCACGTGGGCGCGGCGGTCCCCGCCGTCGGTCGTACCGTTCACCGGTCCTCCCCTGCTTCCGGGTTCAGCTCGGGCCGCACCGGTCGGCGGGCCGGGGGATCCCGTCGCTCCCCTCGACGGCGAGGGTGCACCAGGTGGTCTTCCTCCCGTGGCGGTCCCGGCGGGCGCCCCAGGCCGAGGCGATCGCCTGCACGAGGTACATCCCGCGGCCCTGTTCCTCCTCGGGACCCACCCGCTGGACCAGGGGCCGGGCCGCCGAGCCGTCGGTGACCTCCACCAGGAGGCGGTCGCCGATCTGCATCACGTCCAGGGTGATCCCGGTGTCGGGTGCGTATCTGATCGCGTTGCCGACCAGTTCGCTGACCAGCAGCCGGCCGTCGTCGACGGTGGCGGGCGGACAGCCCCAGGCGACCAGGGCCGCGCCGGCCGCCGTGCGGGCCCGGCGCACCTCCACGGCCGCCGTCCGCAGATGCAGGTGCACCTGCCGGCCGAAGCCGAGGTCGCAGTCGGGGCATCCCTCGGCGCGCGGCCCGGCGCACAGGCGTTCCGGGCGGCGCGGGTCGTGGAGGTGGGTCATGTCAGGCTCCCCTGCCGCGCCCCGCGGCGGCGGTCGGCGCATACCGGCCCTCTCTGCGTGCGATCCCGTGCATCACGGCCCTCCCGCCAGCCCTGCGCTCCGGGGCGACGGCTCCACCGCGGAGTGCGTGCCTCACCCTGCCGGGCTCGGGGAGAGCGGCGGTATAGCGGCGGTATCGGTCCGGCGGGCGGATCGCGGTGGCTCGGGGCGGGCGTGGCCGGTCCGCGTCCGAGCGGGCGGGCGGGACAGGCGGCCGGTGAGCAGGTGGCGGGTCAGCGTTGTGGTGACGGGTTGCGGGTCGGCGGGTGGCCAGTGGTGGGTCGCGGGTGGCGGGTGGCTCAGGACGCGGGAGCCGTGTCCCGGCAGCGGGGGCACAGGCCCCAGAAGGTGACGGCCGCCTCCTGGGTGGCGTACCCCTCGGGCAGCTGGGGTTCCATGCACGGAGGGGCACCGATCGTGCAGCGCACGTCCTCGATGGCGCCGCAGCGGCGGCACACGAAGTGGTGGTGGTTGTCGTGGCGCTCGATCTCGTACCGGGCGGAGTGGCCGGGGATCTGGGTGCAGCGGATCAGCCCGGCGTCCGTGAGGGCGTGCAGCACGTTGTAGGTGGCCTGCAGGGACAGGCTGCCCGTGATCCGCTGGGCCCGCTCGCGCAGGGCGTCGGCGTCGAGATGGGCGGGCGACTGGGTGACGGCCACCAGCATGGCCATGCGCGGCGCGGTCACCCGCAGGCCGGCCGCGCGCAGCCGCTCCGCGGCCCGCGCCATGGGTTCTCCGGCGGGCGAGGCGGCCGTCGTGCCGTTCATGCCGCCGCGTCCTCCTCGCCCTCGTCCAGCCGCGCCGTCGCGCCGTCCGCGTCAGCGTCCGCGGTGAGCTCGAACCACACGCTCTTGCCCTCCGGGGCGTAGGAGCAGCCCCAGCGCGCGGCCAGCATGTCGACCAGGGCCAGTCCGCGGCCGTTCTCGTCGTCGGGACCGGCCTCGGTGGGACGGGGCGGCAGCGAGGAGCCGTCGCCGACCAGACAGCGCAGCTCGGACAGGTACTCGAAAGTGAGGCTCAGCGGTCCCCGGGCGTGGCGCAGCGCGTTGCACACCAGCTCACTGACCAGCAGCTCGGCCGTCGGAACGAGTTCCTCCAGACCCCACCGGGGCAGGACGTCGCGCACCGCCTCCCTCGCCGTGGCGCAGGCGGTCGGCGACCACGGCAGCACCCAGGGGCCGCCCACGAAGGACTCCACGCCGGTCGTGGGCAGGCCGGCCCCGGGGGCCGGGGGCCGAGCGGGCGCCTCGGGGCGCCAGGGGCGGAGAACGGCCGCCCGGGCGAGGGATTCGCCCGGTTCGGTCGCGCGGGAAACAGTTGGGTCCATGGAGGGGTGTGCCTTTGGGGGGACGGCTGCGGGTCTCTTGTCAGACATACGACCGTACGCCTTATCTGGAGTCGATCAAGTCGCTGGATATCCGCATTTGCCGTTTTCATCATGTCGCACGCCGCCCGCACACCTCACACGCCGCCCCGCACCACCCCCCGCGCGGAGGGTCGCGGGGCGTGGCCGCCGGCCGGCGCGGCTCACAGCGGCAGCAGGGCGCGGACGGTCAGGGCGAGATGGGTGGCGGCGACGTACCCCATGGCGGCCGGCAGCGGCCAGCGGCCGCGGCGTGCCCGCAGGAACTGCCGCAGACCCCAGGCGGGCAGCAGCGCGGTCAGGCCGAGCAGCAGGGCGGCCGGGCCGTCCGCCGGGAGGAACAGCACGAGCTGGCAGGCGACCGCCCCCGCGGCGAGGAGTGCGGCCACCGCGGCGCTGCGCCGGGGGCCGAGCACCGTGGAGTACAGACGCTCTCCGGCGGGCGCCTCCCAGGCCGTCTTGCGGGCGAACTCGAAGTGCAGGAGCACACACGCGCTCAGCGCCAGCAGCACCGCGCCGCGCCAGTCGGCGGACACCGTTCCGGCGGCGGCCGCCGACCCGTACACGTACCCGCCCAGCAGCAGCTGCACCGGGTAGGTGACGGCGAGGTCGAGCAGCTGCCGGTCGCGTACCGCCGCGGAAGCCCGTTCCAGGGCGGCGAGCAGCAGGGCGTAGCCGAGGACCGCCAGGATCAGCAGCACGGCGGCCGGCGACAGCGCGGTGTTCAGGCCGGTCGCCACGGCCGCCGCGGCGGCCATGCCCAGGCGCAGCCCGGTGGCGGTGACCTCGCCGGTGACCAGCGGCCGGCCGGGGTGGTGGACCCGGTCGTAGTCCAGGTCCTTCTGCTCGTCCAGCAGGCGCAGGAACAGCAGGGCCAGCACGACGCTCGCCACCCGCACCCAGGTGGCGGCGGCCGGACGCCAGGCGGTGCCGGCCGGCGAGGCCGCCGAGCCCTCCAGGGCGAGCACCCACAGCAGGGCGTAGGTGATGTGGACGTGGGGGCGGAGCAGGCGCAGCACGACGCGGCCCCGCCGGGCCCGCGCCGGTGCGGCGACGGCGCTCACCGGGGACCGCTCCGGGGCCCGGCCGCGGCGCGGCCCGGCCCGGTGCCGACGAGGGCGCCGGTCGGTGTCCGGTCGCCGGCGAGGGTGAGGCGGGCCTCGGCGACGACGGCGCCGAGCTGGTGCAGGGCGCACTCGATCTCGTCGCCGGGCCGGACCGGGGCGGTGACGCACCGCAGGGGGAGGTCCATCTCGGCGAAGCGGCTGAACCGTGCGGACAGGCCGACCGGCATGGCCGTGGGGGTGCGCAGCGTGCCCGCGGAGACGGCGGCGCTCAGCGCGAGCTGCCGGAACGCCTCCAGTTCCAGCATGCCGGGCACATGGTCGACCCAGTGGTCGTAGAGCGTCGGATGGCTGGTCTCGGCGACCAGGCGGGCCGTGCTGCGGCCGTCGCCCGAGGTGTGCGGGGGCGAGATGACCACGTTGGCGGGGTCGCGGCGGCCGACCCGGGCGGGGTCGGCGCGCGGGCCGCCGAGGGCGACGGGGGTGCCGAAGAGGCCGAGGGCGTGCCGCTGCCGGGTGCGCAGCCGGGTCCAGTCCGCCGCCGTCATCCACGAGTAGTCGATGCGGGCCGACATCGCCTCGTGACCGCCGATGACCGCGGTGAAGCGCAGCCGCAGTCCGGTGACGCCGCCGCGCCCGCGGAACCGGTGCTCGATCCGGGCGGTGATGACGGCCTCCGTGGGCGCCGGGCCCGCCCGCAGTGCGGCCGGGTCGGGCACCTCGAACTCGACGGCACGCAGCAGGAACCTGTGGCCGGCCGGGACGCCGAGGTGGCGGTGGGCGACCACGAATATGCCCTGCCGGCACGCCTCCAGCAGCAGGAGGGGGTCGTGGTGGGTACGGGGCGCGAGCGTGTCGTCGTGGAAGGCGTGGCGGCGCGGAAGCTGCGCCGCGAGCAGTGTCTCGTCCTCGCTCAGGCGCTCCGCGTCGGTCAGGAGGACCTCGGCGATCGCGGCCCGGTGCACCAGGTCCCGGGGAAGGGTCCGGGCGAACTGCATGGGGACTCCTCGTTCAGGTTGCGGTGACGCGCAGGGCGGTCAGATGGCGGCGCCATGCCGCGGCGTCGGCCCCGTCCAGCACGGGCAGGCGGCCGGGCCGGCGCATGGGGAGGACCCGGGAGCCGACGATGACGGTGTCCCACGGGTCCAGTTCGGCTCCCTGCCGCCAGGCCTCCCGCAGCATCCGGGCCGGGTCGGCGGCCGGGTGCGGGACCGGGTGCGGGGACAGGGCCTCGCGCAGCCGCCGGAGTGCGGGGGCGAAGTCCAGGTCGCGGGGGTCGGTGGCGGCGTAGAGCCGGCGGGCGAGTTCCAGGGCGTGACCGGTGCGGTCCTCGCCCGCGAGGGCGGAGCGCAGCAGGAGTTCGCGCTCGGTGTCGTCGAAGTGGACGCCCAGCTCCCGCAGCACGTCGGCGGGTTCGTCGGGGGTGTGGACGAGGTTGAGCAGGTAGCTGTGGCGGCCGAGGAGGTGGCGGAGCTGGCCGGGGAGGCGGGCGTCGGGATCGGTGGGGCCCTTGAGCCGGGTGAGCTCGACCGCGGCCGGGATGTCCAGGGGGTGGCCGGGGCGGACGACGAGGACGAGGGCGTCGGCGTCCTCGAGGAAGAGCGCGGCGAGCCGCCTGCGCTCGGGGGTGGCCAGGTTCCACTGGAAGTACCACAGGGCGCGGATCATGGTGCGGGTCAGGCGGGTGATCGCCGCGCCGACGATCCGGAAGTCCCGCTCGGCCAGCCACTGGACGGCCGGTTCGAGTCTGCGGGCCACCACGGCGTCGGGCTTGAGCAGCAGCGCGGCGTGGTGCCGGGCGAAGCCGGTGACGTCGTCGGTGAGGGCGGCGAGTTGTTCCGCGCACTCCTGGTAGTAGGTGTCGGCGCCGTACAGCCGCTGCTTGGCCGGGTGGCAGGTGAGCTGCGGCGACACCGGCATGCCGTACGTGGGCTCGGGGTGGGTGGTCACTGGGCGCTCCCGTGGGCTGGGGGTGCGGCCGGCCGCCGGGGCGTGCCGAGGTAGCCGGCCCTGAGGCAGTGGTCGAGCAGGCGGCGCAGATGGGTCCGCCCGCGCGGGGCGGACGGACGGCCGGCGAAGGCGGCGGCCCGCGCGTCGTCGAAGTGGACGCGTCTGCGGAAGTAGGTGCCGTAGAGGGCGATGACGCGCTCGTAGTACGGGCGTTCGCGCTGCGGCAGGGCCGCCGCGCTGAACGCGGAGGGGGGCACGAACCTCGGCACCCGGAACGAGGGGTACTCGGCGAGCACGTCGGAGAAGTCCTTCAGGGTGACCTCGTGGCCCACCGCGTGCAGGGTCTGTCCCTCGGCGTCGGCGAAGCGCAGGGCCGCCTCGGTGACCAGGCCGGCGACCCGGTCCACGGGCACCAGGTCGAGTACGGCGCCGTAGTCGCCGGGGGCGGTGCGCACCAGGCCGCGGGTGAAGACCTTCAGGACGGGATAGATGGTTCTGAAGTCGCGGATGCGGCCGGTGCGCGAGGCGCCGGTGATGATGCTGGGGCGTACCACGGCGACCGGCAGCCCGCGCGCGGCGGCCTCGCGGACCAGGATCTCGGCCGCGAGTTTGCTCCGCTCGTAGTCGTTGCCGGGGCGCTGGCCGACGTCGAGTTCGTCCTCGTGCGCCACGCCGTCGCGTTCGCCGCACACATAGGCGGTGCTGACGTGCACGAGCGGGGTGCGGTGGACGCGGGCGAGGTCGAGGACGTGGCGGGTGCCGCGGATGTTGACGGTGTCGTAGAGCCCGGCCGGCCGTCCGAAGTCGGTGACGGCGGCGCAGTGCACGATCCGGTCCGCGGTCAGGGCCAGGCGCCGGGCGTCGTCGTCGAGGCCGAGGCCGGAGCGGGTGATGTCACCGGTGAGCGGGGTGAGGGTGCCGGGGGCGGGGGTGAGCGGGCTGCCGTCGTTGCGGACGATGCCGGTGCGCCGGTGCAGCAGGGCCAGCACGGTGTGGCCGCGGGCGGTGAGCCGGGCGGCGACCTCCGCGCCGAGCAGCCCGCCGGCGCCGGTCACCAGCACGGTCGTGGTGTCGGGCATCGGGGCCTCACCCGGTCCGGTGGGGCTGGAGGCCGTGCCCGGACAGCAGGTCGCGGGCCTCCTCGATGGGCAGGGTGGCGTCGAGGTGGACGCCGACGCGCAGCCAGTCGTAGCCGAGTTCCAGGGTGGCCCGCCAGGCGCCGGCGGAGTCGAAGCTGGCGGGGAAGGCGTCCGCGCCGGCGCTGTCGCGCACCAGGGCGACGAAGGAGCGCAAATCCTCCAGGACCGCGTCGCCGTCGTGGGGCGAGGCGACGGCGCGGGCCAGCAGTTCCCGGGCGCGGGACCGTATCGCCCCGGTGGACGGCGGCAGCAGGTCCATGCGGTGCACGAGGTCGCAGTCCGGAGGCAGCGGGTGGACGCCGTGGGCGCTGAACAGGCCGCGCAGCGCGGCGTGCACGGCGCGGCGGGCGGTGAGTTCGGCGACGGGCCACTGGCGGCGCCGCAACGCGCCGGTGAGGTCCTCCACGGCGTTCTCGACGACGACGTTGGACCACACCAGGGCCATGGTGGCGGCGGCGAACCGGTCGGCGGGCAGGGGGATCAGGTCGACGGCGTCCGGCCCGCCGACGGCCGCGCCGCGCACCGACAGCAGCGGCCGCGCGGTGGAGGGCGGCGGGGTGACGGGGCCGGGCGGTGCGGCGAGCGGCAGCGACGGGGTGACGGTGCCGCCGCCCTTCCAGGCCAGCCGGATCAGTCCGTAGCGCAGGAACGTGGCGAGCAGCGGTCCGGGGTCGCCGCCGGTGGCGGCGGCCGCGGCGGCGAGGGCTTCGGGCAGCGGCCGGCCGGGGACGAGGGAGCGCCAGACGGCTCCGGCCCGGTCGCCGAGCGCGAACACCTCGCGACGCCGGCGCACGACGTGGACGCGGTCACCGGCCGGCCAGGTGGTGACGCCGGCGGCGCGTTCGACGGTGAGCCGGCCGGGGCGGTCGGCCACGCCGGTCAGGCCGAGGGCGGCGGCGAAGTCGAGACAGGCGGTCAGGTGTGCGTGCGCCGCCTCGCGGTCGCCTCCCGGGGCGGGAGCCGTCTCCTGCAGCCGCCGGTACCGCTCGCGCACGCCGGGCCGGCCGGCCCGGTCCAGTTGCAGGGACAGCCACTTGGGCTCCAGGTAGGTCTCGCCGTGGCCGGCCGCCCACGCCTTGGCGGTCTGCAGGAGTCCGGCCCGGTTCCATTCGACGGCCTCCTCGTTCCGGCCGAGGCAGAGCAGCGCCACCGCGTGCCGCAGCGACTGGCGGGCCCGGTGCCCCCACCAGTCGGCGGCGATGCGGGCGAACTGCCCTGGAGGCATCAGCGACTTGACCTCCTCCACCAGGGCGTGACCGCGCAGCGGGTGGCTGTGCAGCAGCCGCTGGCAGCGGTTGAGGAGGTCCTCCGGGACCCTGCCGGGGTGCCTGGCGCGGTCCCTCAAGGTGCTGAACTGGTCGGTGAGTTGGCGTACGGACCGGGTGCGGATCTCGACGCGGCGGCCGTCGACGAAGAGCAGCGACGGCATGGTGGGCGTCTCCCGCTCTCCGCGCGCGATGAGCAGGAAGTCGACGTCGGAGGAGGGGTTGCCGAATCCCTCGGCGATGGATCCCTCCAGCACGACGGCGAAGTCTCCGGTGTCCTGGGGCAGTTCGGCGAGCGACTTGGCGAGCAGGTCCTGCAGTCGGTCCTCGGAGAGGATCACGTTCGCGGTCTCCGTCCTTGACTGTCCGGGTTCCTGAGCCGGCCGGCGTACGTGGGCCCGCGGGCCGGCGGGGTCGTGCGAGCCGCGGGATGGTGCGGGCCGCGGGGTCGTGCGGTCCGCGGCGGGCTCATGGGCCGTCCGGTTCCCCGGCCGCGGCGCCGGCGGGCGGGTCGGCCAGTACGGTGACGGTCCCGGCGCCCCCGTCCACCCGCACCCGGGCGCCGGTACGTATCTCCGTGGTGGCGCCCTCGACCTGCACCACGGTGGGGATGCCCAGCTCACGGGCGACGACCGCCACATGGGTCAGCGGGCTGCCGCGTTCGATGACGACGGCGGCGGCCGAGGACAGCGCGGGCAGCCACCCCGGGTCGGTGCGGTAGGCGACGAGGACGGCGCCGCCGATCCCGGAGGGGTCGGCGGTGACCACCGCGGGCCCCTCGGCGACGCCGGGGCAGCAGGGCGTGCCGCGCAGTTCGCCCGCGCCACCGCGGGCGGCGGGCCCGCTGTTCCAGCCGGCCCGTTCCAGATTGCCCCACCAGTAGGGGGCGCCGTGGGTGGTGAAGCGGGAGGGCGCGTGCAGCGCGGAGTCGGCGTCCAGGCGCTCGCGGCGCAGCGCCGCCAGCGCCCGCAGCTCGGTGTGGGCGATCTGCCCCTCGTACGCGCCGCACACCTCAGCCAGCTTTAGCATGAACACATCAACCCAGGAGTCGATGGCCCCGGCGGCGGCCAGGTCACGGCCCATGGCCCGCAGCATCCGCTTGGCGGCGCCGAAGGCGCGGGTGCGGCAGAACCGGAGCCGTTCGCGGTCGGTGAGCGCCGCCCGGGCCTTGCGGCGCACCCGCTCGTACACCCAGCGGCGCGGGCCGCGCAGATGCCGGTCGAGGTAGGCCTCGGCCCCGCCGTCGCCATCGCCGTCGCCGCCGTCGTCCGGGCCCGCCTTGCCCGTCCGGCCGGTCCGGCCGGTCCGGCCGTCCCCGTCCCCCCTCTCGTCCCCGCCGCCGCTCCCGTCCCCGCCGCCGCGCCGGTCGCCGGGTGCGTCCGCCAGGGCCTGGCGCAGCAAGGTGAACAGCCCGGCCGGGTTCTCCCGCAGATCGGGCACCTCGAGCTTGAGTTCGTCGGGGCTGCGGTAGCCGTAGGCGGCGACGTACGCGTCCACGGCGGCCAGGATCCCGGTGTGCCCGGCCTCGCGCAGCGCGCGGTGGGCGTCGGCGTCGGCGGTGCGCTCCAGCAGCTCGCGCACCTCCTCGTCGGCCCGTATCCGCGCCGCGAGGCCGGTCAGCGCCCGGACCGGCTCGGCGGACTCCACGCCCTCGCCCGGGGCGGCCGCGGCCCAGGTGAACCATTCGGGGGCGTGCGGCAGCCACCTGCGGGTGAGCAGGGCCAGCGCACCGACGGAGAGCAGGATCGTGGCGTCGAGGACCTGCATCGGCCCCCATTTCTCGATGAGTTCCCGCTGGAGCCTGCGAAAGCGCCGATACGTCTCGTCGCCGGGCAGTGCGTCGTAGTCGACCCCGTCGAATTCCTCGTACACGCGGGAGAAATCCCGGTGAAACCTGTCGACCGATTTCCGGATGGCCAGAAATCGCGCGGTGAAGATCACGGTGCTCCGCAGCCGCGCAATCCGGCCGCGCGCGCCCGTCCGGGGAGTGAAGGGGTGAAGGGCGTCGGCGCACTCGTCGGAAAGGCTTTCCGAGACGCCCAGCGATTTCTCCAGCACCCGGCGGCCCAGCGGGTACAGCGGGGCCAGGCGCACCATGCGGTACCAGTGGTGCAGGTTGTAGTAGACCCGCCCGTGGACGTAGCCGAGCAGGTACGGCGTCCACTCCTGGACCTCGCGCAGCCGGGCGCCGCGCACGCCCAGCGCGCGGGCGTAGGCCTCGTACACCTTCGCGTAGGTGTCGGCGGCGAAGCTGAAGGTGAGCGGGGAGACGACGCCGCCGAAGCTCTCGATGATGTTGGAGTTGTCCCACAGGCGCTCCTGTCCGCGCGGCCCGGGCGCGGGGCGGGCCGCCGCGCCGCCGGGCGCGGTGACCGGGCGGCTCTGCAGGATCCACAGCGTGCCGTCGGCGATCGCCCACTCGATGTCCTGCGGGGCGCCGTAGCGGGCCGTGGCGCGCGCTCCCGCCTCGTGCAGCCGGGCCAGCTCCGCGGCGGTCAGGCAGGGTGCCGCGCGGTCCGCGGGGGCGACCGGCGACACCGTGCAGCCGGGGCCGGGACCCGCGTCGTAGCGCTCCCGCTTCTCGCCGACGGCTGTCCTGAGCGGTTCACCGGTGGCGGCGTCCAGGACCACCGTGTCGGCGTCGACCGCGCCGGAGACCAGGCCCTCCCCCAGTCCGTGGACGGCGCCGACGACGTAGCGGTCGGTCCGGCCGGTCGCCGGGTCGGCGGTGAACAGCACCCCGCTGCGTTCGGCGGGCACCATGCGCTGCACGATCACCGCGACACCGCCGGTGTCCGGCGGCAGGCCGTGCCGTGCGCGGTAGAGCAGGGCGCGTTCGGAGAAGGCCGAGGCCCAGCAGCGCCGGACATGGGCGGTGACCTGCTCGCGGCCGCGGACGTTGAGGAAACTGTCGAACTGCCCGGCGAAGGAGTGCGCGGCGCCGTCCTCCAGGGCTCCGGAGGAGCGGACGGCCACCGTGCCGCCGCCGGCCTCGCGGTAGGCCGCGGCGATCGCGGCGGCGACACGCTCCCCGAGGGGCGCGGTCCCGATCAGCGCGGCGATCGCGGCGGCGGCCTCGCGCACCCTGCCGGCGCTCCCGTCCGCGCTCCCGCCGTCGCCGCCGTCCGCCGGGTACGCCCGCGCCAGGTCCGCGAACTCTGCCAGCAGCCCGTCCAGTCCGCTGCCGCGCGAGAATTCCGCGAACACGTCCAGACCGAGCACCGACCAGCGCGGTACTTGAAATCCGGACTCCGTCAGGATGTGCAGGTTCCGCGCCTTTCCACCACCCCATTCGGCGATTTCCGACGCATCGCTCGTGCGAGTGAGGACGCGAAGGCGCTGCTGACCGGGTCCCGCGGTGAGCGACAACTGGAATCCCTCCGGGAGCTTCGTTGACGACTCACAGAGAGGTATCACGGTGTGCTCGGGGAAAACCTCCACATCGACCGTTCCAGGTGTTCCCCTGAACATTTCCGGCCATTGTTCAATCAAGGACGATCAGCACGTGATACGGCGGTGTTACGGCGGACCGGCGGCCGGACCGGCGCCCCCCGGACCACGAGCTGACGGACCACGCGCCCGGCCTCAGGGCCGGCCGGGAGGACGGCGACCGGTCGCGTCACTGCCCGTACGAGCCGACCGCTCCCCGGCCCTGAGCCGCAGGACCGCGACCACCTCCTCGCACCACGCGCGGTTGCCCTCCTCGAAGGCGAGGCCGCGCCGGCACGTGAGGTAGGGGCCGACGCGGTCGCCGTGACGCAGGAACTCCTCCTCCGAGCGGTCCCCCCGCATGGTGCGCAGCAGCTTCGTGAACAGCTCGGCCTTGGCGCGGGCGACGGCGGCGCGCTCGGACAGCTGCGCGATCAGGGCGTGCGTGTCCACATGGTCGGCGGCCTGGACCTTGACGAGCAGATCGTCACGGACGAACGAGGGCTTCGTGGCGGCGGAGGTGAAGTCCCGCAGCTCCGCGAGGCCCGCGTCGGTCACCCGGAACAGGCGCTTGTTGGGCCGCGACTCCTGGACGACCTGGCGCCCGGCGACCAGCCCGTCGCGCTCCAGCCGCGTCAGCTCGGCGTACAGCTGCTGGGGCCGGGCGTACCAGAAGTTGGCCACGCCGAGGTCGAAGGCCTTGGCCAGTTCGTAGCCGCTGAGCTCGCCGTGCAGCAGTGCCGCCAGCACAGCATGCCGGAGCGCCATCGCATCGCCGCCTCGGGTCCCGTTCGCCGCGGCCCCTACCGCGGCTGTGCCGCCCATGATAGTCATGAAAATGAGTAGTCACATTCATGACTAGCGAAGGGTGGGGCATGACCACCGCAGACCGCTTCCGCGCCGCCGTCGACAACCGGGACCTCGCGGCCCTGGACGACCTGTTCACCGACGACATCCGGCTGTACAGCCCGGTGAAGTTCACGCCCTTCGAGGGCAAGCCGATGGTCATGGGCCTCTTCGGGGTGCTGCTGCGCACGTTCCGCGACTTCCGCTACATCGGCGAGTACACGGGCACGGCGCGGACCAGCGCGGACGGCGGGTCCTCCCCCTCGGCGGTGCTGCTCTTCCGCGCCACGGCGGGCGGCAAGGAGGTCCACGGCATCGACCTGCTGCACTTCGCCGAGGACGGCCGCATCAAGGAGTTCACCGTCATGGTCCGTCCGCAGTCCGCGGTGCACGCGCTGGGCGAGGCGGTGCTGGCCGGGCTGGTCGCCGACGGTCTGGTACCGGCGCCCGCCGAGCGGTAGGCCCCGGCCCGCGGAGGCTTTCCCCGCCCGGCCGGAGGCTTTCCCGCACGGCCCGGGACGGGCCCGGTCCGGGCCGCGGGCCTCCTAGTACCCGGTGGAGCAGTTCCTCCAGGCCACGGCCAGATCCCGCGGGATCTGCGGGACGTCGGCGCAGCCGTGCGGCCCCGGCGGGAAGCCGTCGGTGGCGAGGTACACCCAGGCGCCGTCGGAGGCGGTGCGGAAGTACTTCCTGGCGCTGCCCTCGTCCTGCAGGGCCACGAGTTCCTCCCCGGTGGCGCCCGGGGTGGGCAGGAACCGGGTGCCCGCGTACCGCACGGAGCCGCACTGGCCGTAGAAGAACTGGTTCGGCGCCGGTGCGATGTGGCTGAACCGGGGGAAGCCGCGCCGGTAGGCCGCCGTGACGGCGGTCTTCACCGCGCTGCTCACGGCGAGGTTGCGGCAGCCGGGGACGAAGGTGCCCGGGCGGGCGGCGGCGGGAGTGGCGGTGCCGCGGTCCGGGGGCGTCGAGGTCCGCGACGGCACCGGGGTCCCCGACGGCGCCGGGGCGCTGGTGGACGCCGCGGCGGAGGCGGTGGCGGAGGACGCGGCCGGGGCCGGGCCGGGGGTTGCGGTGCCCGCGGCCGTGGAGGCGGCCGGCGGGCGCGCGGAGGGCGAACCGGAGGCGGAGTCGGTCCGCGGTCCCGGGCCGCACGCCGTGAGCAGCACCACCGCGCTCATCGACGCGATCACCGAAACGCCTCTGGCACAGGGCATGGCACCTCTCCTCTTCGGCCGGCGGACGCCGCCGGCGGGTGTCCCGGTGCGTAGGCCGCGCCGGCGCACGACCGCCTGACCGGGGTGGACGGCCGCCGTCGTACACCCGGCGGCCACTTCACCCCTATGACACCGCGGGCGGCCCGGGGGTTGCGGAGGACTTCGCCCGGCCCGGTTGCGATTCGGTATACGGCTGGGCGCAGCACCCTTCGCCACGGTCGGGGGCCGCGGCGGTCTCCCACCCGGCTTCCCACCCGGTTTCCCGCCGGCAGAAGCAGGAGGCCGTGATCGGTACGTCCGCCGTCGCCGCGGCGAGTTTCAGCTGCTGCCCGACGATGCCCGCCTCCCCCGTCCTGCCCAGACGCACCAGGCACTCGTGGAATCCGTGCAGGGACCAGACGTTGCCCGGATGCTGCTGCGGCCGGGGAAGCGTGTCGTCGAGGCCCAGGTCGGCGCGGTAGACCGCCTCGGCCTCCGCGACCCTCCCCTGCTCCAGCAGCAGCGCGCCGTACGCGTGGCGGGTGGGCTGCATCCACCCCCACGGCTCGTCGTAGGGGAGGTTGTCGTCCAGCTCGATCGAGCGGCGCAGCGTGGTGAACGCCGCGTCGAGATCGCCCTTGCGGTACTCCAGCTCGCCGTCGAGCATCGCGGAGGCGATCTCGAGGATGTCCGCGCAGGTGTTGTTGAACAGCATGCGCGTGGCCGGGACACGGGCGGCCGCCTCCCGGAACAGGGCGCGTTCCGCCTCCGCCTCGGCGATCCGGAAGGTGGCGGAGAGGGCCACTCCGCGCGCGTAGTGCCGCATCGCGGTGCTGACGCGGTACAGGTGCGGGTCTTCGGGCGCGGGCAGCCGCAGGATGTCCTCCCACCGGCCGAAGCGGATCAGCACGTGCACCCGCATCGCGAGGAACCCCTCCAGCCAGTCGGCCATGGGCGGGCTCTCCACGCGCAGCAGCTTTTCGGGCACGGCCTCCTCGAGCCGCCGCGCCGTCTCCAGCGCGTCTCCCAGGCGGCCCAGGAACATGGCTCCGTAGATGCGGAAGTGAAGGTTGTGGCACCGGTAGAGGGTGTAGAAGTTCATCGCGCCGGCCCGGGCGAAGTACTTCTCGTCGGCGGCGATGGCCGCGGCGTTGTCGGACAGCACCCGCCGGTAGTCACCGCAGAGCACCTCCAGGTGCGAGGGCATGTGCTGCAGGTGGCCCGCGTCGGGCACCAGTCCGCGCAGCCGGTCGGCGGCCGTCAGGGCGGCTTCCGGCGTCGGTGACATCTCCATCAGGTGGATGTACATGTGCAGCACGCCAGGGTGCCGGGCGCCCCCCGGTGCCGCCAGCGCCCGCTCCAGCACCTTCCTGGCCTCCGGTGTACGCGCCCCCTCGGCCGGGCGGCCGGTGCGGATGTCCCACAGCTGCCAGGGGGTGAGGTTCATCAGCGCGTCCGCGTACAGGGTGGCCACGTCCAGGTCGTCGGGTGCCAGTTCGTGGACGGTGCGCATGCTGTCGGCGTACGAGGCGTTCCACACCGAGCAGTCGCCGGCGTCCTCGGCCCGCGCCCGGGGGTAGCGGGCCCGCAGCGCCTCGATGAGGGCGCGCTCCACAGGGGTGGCGGACGGCGCCTTGGCGTGCGCGCGTTCCACGGCCTCGTGGGTGCGGCGCACCGTCCGCGTGAGGTCCTCGCCGTCGAAGAACTCCCAGGGCTTGTTGTAGTTCGGCCCCAGCGCGTAGGCCACGCCCCAGTCGGCCATGGCGCAGCCGGGGTCTGCCGCGGCGGCCGCTTCGAAGCAGCGCACGGCCTCTTCGTGGTTGAAGGCGTATGTCCAGGCCAGTCCCCGGTCGAACCACATCTGGGCCTGCGGGGAGGACGTCGTGACGCGGCGGGTGTGACTGCCCAGGTCGTAGTAGCTCATCGGCCGACCCCAGCCAGGTTCGCGGACCATGGTGCCGATTGGCTTTCATACGCCCCTTGTTGCCGTTGGTCAAGTCCCGACATTCCGCGTCATGACGGACGCGGCGGGAAAAGGTTGAATCGTTGATCGGAGACCGTTTGACACCGTCGTGGGCACCTTCCAGGCTGAAGGGAGGGGCCCTGTCCGCCCGAGGGAGAAGATCATGGCGACGAGCATCCTGACCCTGACCCGGTACCTGGTCGGCGCGTCCTGCGCCGCCGCGCTGCTCGCCGGAACGGTGGGCGTGGCGACGGCCGAGGCGGCGCCGCGGACCACGCAGGTCACGGCCGAGTCGCCGCGCGTCGCACCGCTCGACGCGTGCACGGGCTACCACTACGACGACAGTCACAACCGCGTCTGGGACCCGCCGGGCTGCACCCCGCCGTAAGGGCGTCGGGCCGCACACCGCCGTAAGGCCGTCGGCCCGCACACCGCCGTCAGAGCACCGGGCCGCCCCAACCGGCCCGGTGCCCGCGCCGGTTCAGGGGAGCGGCCGGACAGGGCCCTGCGCCGCGGCCGTCCCGGAGAACGTGATCACCGACACCGACCCCGAACTGCCGTTGGCCACGAACACCTGGCGGCCGTCCGGGGTGACGGCCACTCCCGCCGGGTGGGAGCCGACCGGCACCGGACCGCCGAGTGTGCGGTCGCCCGCGGTGTCGATCGTGGACAGGGAGGCGGAGCCGGAGTTGGCCACGTATGCGCGGTTGTCCTGGGGGGAGGTGGCCACTCCGGCGGGCCGGGAGCCGACGCGGACCGGGTGGTGGACCGTGCGGCCGCCGGCCGTGTCGATCACCCAGACCGAGTCGGAGCCCAGGCTGGTCACGTACGCCCGCCGGCCGTCCGCGGACAGCGCCACGGCCTGCGGGGAGTCGCCGACCCGGACGGGCGGGCCGACCATGCGGCCCTCGGCGGTGTCGACCACGGAGACCGAGTCGGTGCCGATGCTGGTGACGTACAGGCGCCGTCCGTCCGGCGACACCGCCACGCCCTCCGGGAAGGGCCTGACGTGAATGGGGTCGCCGACCGTGCGGTGGGTGGCGGTGTCGATCACCGACACGGAGCTCGACTGCCCGTTGGCGACGTAGACCCGCCGCCCGTCCTGTGACACGTCCACCCCCTCGGGGCGGTCCCCGACGGGGATCGGGGCGCCGACGGTACGGTTGCGGGTGGCGTCGATCACCGAGACCGAACCCGAGGAGTTGCTGGTCACGTAGACCCGCCGGCCGTCGGGCGACACGTCCAGCCCCTCGGGCGAGGCTCCGACGGGGATGGGCGCGCCGACGGTGCGGTTCGTCGCGACGTCGATCACCGAGACCGAGCCGGAGGCGAAGTTGGCCACATAGGCCCGTCGCCCGTCCGGGGACACGGCCACGCCCTGAGGGGAGTCGCCGACGGGGATCGACTGCACGGACACCGGACGCTCCGACGCCTCGGTCCCCGGGGCGCGGCACTGGGTCAGATACAGGCCGCTGCCCCCGGCGGCGAGCGCGACCAGCGCGGCCCCGGCCAGGAATCCGGCCCGCCTGCGGCGCCGCCGGGGGGTGCGGGCCCCGTCCGCCTCCGGGCCGTCCTCCTCCTGTTCCCTCTGGTCTGCCGCCGCCTGCCCCGGGCTTTCCCCGGCGCGGCGCACCTCCTGGCCGCCGTACCCCTCCGCGGCCCGGCCCGCCTCTTCTCCGAGGCCTTCCAGGTCTCCGAGATCTCCGAGGTCACCAGGCTCACCGCGGTCACCGCGGCCGGCGAGGCCCCCCTGGCCGGCCCGATCCGTCCGGCGGGGCAGCGGGCCCGAGGGCGGACCGGTCGGCACGTCCCCGACCGGCGGCAGCGGGGGGTGCTCGGTGGTCGGTGCGGAGCCGCCCGGTCCCGGCGACCCGGACGGTCCGGAGGCGGCGGGCCGTGCGTGCGGCATCCGCGGGGGCGGCGTGTGCGGCGGCAGGGAGGACGTGCCCGCGGCGGCGGAGCGGTGCTCGGCGGCGACGGCGGCGAGCTGCCGGGCCGCCTCGTCCCCGTCCGTCCGGTCCGCCGGGTCCTTGGCGAGCAGGCCGAGGAGGAGCGGTGTCAGTTCCGTTCCCCGGCGCGGGGGGCTGGGAGGGTCGAAGAGCAGGGCACTGAGGGTGCCGAGCGCGGAGTCGCGGTCGAAGGGGCCGGCGCCCTCGAGCGCGAAGTACAGGGTGGCGCCGAGGGAGAACAGGTCGGCGGCCGGGGTCGGCTCCTCACTGCGGGTCCGCTCCGGCGCCATGAACCGGGGGGTTCCCAGCAGCTCCAGGGACGTGGTCAGCCGGGCCTCCCCGGAACTCGGCTGGAGCGCGATGCCGTAGTCCGTCAGCAGCACCTGGCCCGTCTCACCGGTGCGCGAACAGTCCGGGCCGGGATGGGCGAGCAGGATGTTGGCCGGTTTCACGTCCCGGTGCACGACGCCGAGCCGGTGCCCCTCCAGCAGGGCGTCGAGCACCGCCAGTCCGATCCGGGCGACCTCGGCCGGCGGCAGCGGTCCCCATTCGGCGACCACCGCCTCCAGATCCATGGCCCCGGCCACGAAGTCCATGACGATCCACGGCAGGCCGTCGTCCTCCACGATGTCGTGCACGCTGACGACATGGGGGTGGTTGCGCAGCCGGGCGGCGTGCCGCGCCTCGCAGCGGGCCCGGGCGATCCGGGTGCTCACCTCGCGCTCGGGGACGCCCGGCGGCAGGACGATCTCCTTGAGCGCCACCTCGCACGCGAGTTCCTGGTCGTAGCCGAGCCACACCCGTCCCATGCCACCGGCGCCGAGCCGGCGCAGAAGCCGGTAGCGCCCGGTGATCACACGCCCGGCGGCCTCGTTCGCTCCTGTCATGGCTCCCCCTTCCTGGACGGGCCAGCAGGGGTCCTCGGCGAGCGCTGAGAAGGCCTGCTTCCACGTATCGCACATCCCCCGTGGCGTGGCAACTCCCCCATCCCGGCACCGGGCGGCCGGCCCTTCGGCATGGGCGCGGCGCCACCGTCCGCACCGTCGCGCGCGCCGGCCGCCGGGCGCCCTTCGTCGTGACATGCGCCACATTGCGATCGGGAATTATTCGGGTCGCTTAGTAGAGGGACCGGCGGCGACAAATTGGACTATGTCCGGCTTGAGGTGTGCCCGGCCGCGCGTCCGGCGTCCCGCCGCGCGTCCGGTCGCGCATCGCGGCGCATTCCGATAACAAAGCGCGTTCCTGACGCCGCGTCGGATGCCTTCACCCCACCGGGAAGCGGGAGCAGCACGCCGGTTCCGCCCCCGCAAGGGTCCGCAAGGCCTACGAAGCACGGTAGTAGCAGGGCCCTTTGCGCTCGGTGCGCGGCGCTGCGAAAAATGACGATCCGCAGTGCATCGCCGCAGTTCGCAAGCGCAATCTGCGCGGATCCAGTCCCCTCCCGGGGGCGCTCGGCGATCACCGAGTGAGGTCAGGCAATGGGCAAGCATCGCAAGAAGCAGCACTACCGGCGAATAGTCATCGGCACAGTGGCCGTGGGCGCCGTGGCGGTACCGTCCGTCGCCCTGGCCTGCGCCGACTGGCCGGGCGACACAGCACCACGGGCGCAGAGCTCGCCCGTGGCAGGCTCCCCCGTACAGCTCTCCTCCCTGCAGCCCTCCTGGCTGCGGTCCATCGCACAGCAGACCACTTCCCCGCAGACCACTCCCCCGCAGACCACCGCACCGGGCTCCGCGTCGCCGAGCGCCACCCCGGACGCGGCCGAGCGCCCGTGGCACCACGGCGGGGACCACACCACCCGTCACCGGGCCCGGCACCACCACCGCATCGCCGGCGGGGGCGGCAGCGCCCCCTCGAAGGCACCGGAGGCCTCCGCCCCGGCGACGGCCACGCCCGCGCCCACGGCCGGGTCCGCCTCCCCCGCTCCGCGGACCACCGCCTCCACGAGCGCCCCGCGGCCGACGGCCCCGGCCTCCGCCACCCCGGCGCAGCCCGGCTCCCCGCAGGCGACCGCGACCGCCTCGGGAACCACCGCCCGCATCGTGGAGCTGGTCAACGCCGAGCGGTCCAAGGCCGGTTGCCCGGCCCTGACCGTGAACGCGACGCTGACCAAGGCCGCGCAGGCGCACAGCGAGGACATGGCCGCCCACCAGAACATGTCCCACACCGGGTCCGACGGGTCCTCCCCCGGCGACCGGATCACGCGCGCCGGCTACACCTGGAGCATGTACGGCGAGAACGTCGCCTACGGCTACTCCACTCCCGAGCAGGTCATGGCCGGCTGGATGTCCAGCCCCGGACACAAGGCCAACATCCTCAACTGCTCCTTCAAGGAGATCGGCGTCGGTCTCGCGCAGCCCGGCAGCTACTGGACCCAGGACTTCGGCACGTCCCGCTGACGGGCGGCCGGCTCCGGGTCCGGAGCGAGGACCAGGGCGAGCACCGCCGTGCCGGCCCGGCGGACCAGGGCGCGGCGGGGCCCGTCCAGGGCGGGCGGGGTCAGGCCGAGGAGGCGGACGCGCCGGGGCGCCTCACCGGCCAGCCCGCGGCGCTCCGCCTTCACCGCGGCTTCCTTCAGCGCCCAGGCGGCGGTGAGGAAGCCCGCGCCGTCGGGGACGAGCCGCCGCTCCGCGGGGCTGAGCACATGGTCCGCGGCCCGGCGCACCGCGCCGGCCGAGGCCGTCTCGCACACGTCCACTCCGACCGGACCGGGCGCGAGGGCGACGGCCACGTGGTGCGCCGTGTGGCTGATCGTCAGATGCGGGCAGCGATCGCGCGGCCGGCCGCCGGGGCCGGCGGCCAGGGTCAGGCGGGGGCTGCCGTCGGCGCGGGGAAGGATCTCGACGGAGGTGACCGGAGTACCGGTCACCTCCGCCACCAGGCGCTTGGCCGTCAGTCGCCCGGCCCACCACTCGGCCTGCCGCCAGGGCGGGAGCGCGTCGAAGACGTGCCGCTCCGCCCGGGACAGCACGGACGGCACCGACAGGACGGCCCGCGGGGAGCAGTGCGGCGCGGCGTCCAGGGCGTCGCGCGCCACCACCACGAGGGCGGCCCCGCCCCACCGGTGGACCCGGTCCAGCGCGATCGTGGGGAACGTGTTCCGCATGACGTGCTCTCCTTCAGGCCGCGGGGGTACGGCCGGAGGGGCGCAGCCCGTCCTTCAACGCCGCCACGGCGGCCTGGATCTGGTCGGGCGTGTGGTCGCAGGTGACGAAGAAGCGCAGCCGGGCCAGGTGCTCGGGCACCGCCGGGTGGAGGATCGGGTTGACACTGACCCCCCGCTGGAAGAGCGCCTGCGCCAGCAGCAGGGTCCTGGCCGAGTCGCCGACGACGCACGGCACGATCGGTGTGCCGTGGCTGTCCCCGGTGTGGATGCCCGCCTGTCCCGCCAGCCGCACGAACAGCGCGGAGTTCTCCCGCAGCCGCCGCAGCCGCCACGGCTCGGCCCGCATCGCGCGCAGCGCGGCCAGGGACGCGGCGGCGTTGGCCGGGGTCATGCCCGCGCTGTAGACGAAGCCCGGTGCGGTGTACCGGAGGTAGTCGACGACGGTGTGGTCCGCGGCGACGTACCCTCCGCACCCGGCCAGCGCCTTGGACAGGGTGCCCATCCACAGGTCGACGGCCGAGCGGTCGATCCCGAAGTGCTCACCGGCGCCGCGCCCGGTGTCGCCGATCACCCCGATGCTGTGCGCCTCGTCGACCATCAGCAGCGCGCCGTGGCGGCGCTTGACCTCGACGAGCGCGGGCAGGTCCGCGATGTCGCCGTCCATGCTGTACACGCCCTCGACGATCACCAGGACGCGGCGGTAGCGGTGGCGGGCGCGGGCGAGCAGGGCGTCGAGCGCGGCCGCGTCGTTGTGCGGGAACGGCCGCCGGGTCGCGCCCGAGAGCCTGCAGCCCTGCACGATGCTGTCGTGGGCCAGGGCGTCGTGGATGATCAGGTCCTCCGGGCCGACGAGATGGCCGATCACCGTGACGTTGGTGGCGTGCCCGCTGACCAGGGTGACGGCGTCCTCGGTGCCCAGGGTGCGGGCGAGTTCGCTCTCCAGCTCGCGGTGCGGCGGGCGGCTGCCGGACAGCAGACGGCTGGCGGACGCGGAGGTCCCGTACCGGTCCACGGCCTCCCCGACCGCCGCGCGCACCCGCGGGTGCGTGGCGAGACCCAGGTAGTTGTAGCCGGAGAAGGAGACCAGTTCCCGGCCCTCCACGACCGTGGTGTCCGTCATGGCACCGTCGTGGACCCGGAAGTAGGGATTGGGCAGTTGGAGCCGGCCGAGCAGCTTCATGCGCTCGCGGTGCGCGCCGACCTCGGGGAAGCAGTCGATGCGCGTGCGCTCCGGGGGCAGGGGGAGGACGGACGCGGGGTCGGCACCGGGGGCGGGCTCGGTATCGGCACCGACCGCGGACGCGGGCGCGGGCGCGGGATCAGGGGCCGGAGCGGACGCGGGGCCGAGGGCGGGCTCGGGCGCGCGACCAGGGGCGGCGGCGGGGGCCGGGTCAGGAGTGGGGCCGGTCCCGGTGTGGGGATGGTCCGTGAGCATCGCGATGACGTCCCCGACGCTCGGCCGCGCGCAGCGCTCGTCGATCGTCAGGGCGGGGTGCCGCCGTCTGAGCGAGGCGAACAGGTCGGTCAGCATCAGCGAGTCGAAGCCGAGGTCGTCGACGAGGCGCTGGTCGGTGCGCAGATGGCTCACCGGGAACGCGCTGACGCGGGCGATCTCCTCGTACACGGCGTGCCGGACGCCGGGGACGCCGGGGACGTCGGGGACGCCGGGCGACGGCGGTGGTACGGCGGCGGGATGCGGCCCCTCACTCACCGGCCGCCCGGGCGGCACGGCAGGCTCCGCGGGTACCGGGTGGGCCGCCCGCATCACCGGTACGGCCGGCACCGCCCGCGCCGCCTGCGCCGTCCCCTCCACCGGTACGTCCTGCACGACCGGTACCGCCGATACCACCGACACCGCAGGTACCGCCGGTACCGCTTCCGCCGCCGGCTGGGCAGGTATCGCCGGCTCCGCCAGTTCCCTTCGCGCCGCCGGCACCGGCCGCGCGGCCGGTACGGGATCCGGCCCGTGCAGCCGGTAGCACTGCTCGTCCAGCCGGGCCACCGGCAGGTCGAGCAGCCGGCGTTCGGCCTCCGGCACCAGGGCGCGGGGGTCGACGGGCACGCCGAGGACCGCGAGCCGGGCCAGGGCGTGCAGGAAGCCGCGCCCGTCGTCCGGCGCCGCGCCGTCGGTCGCGACGACGTGGACGTCGTCGTGGCCGGCGAGGTTGCGGCGGACGCAGGTGAGGAGCGAGCCGCCGCCCGTCACCTGGAGGAAGACGCGGGCACCGGCGTCATAGGCGCTGCGCACGGCGTCGCCGAAGCGGACCGGCGCCGAGGCGTGGCGCGCCCACAGTTCGCGCAGCCGCTCGGGGTCGTCGCACACCGCCCCGCTCACGGCCGAGACGAACGGCAGCCGGGGCGCGCCCGGCGGACGCCCGCCGAGAACGCCGCGCATCGCCGCGTCCGCGCCGGCCAGGCGGGGGCAGTGGAAGGCGTTCGACACCTCCAGCGCCGCCGTCGCCACGCCCGCGGCGGAGCAGGCGTCTGCGAGCACGGCCAGGCCCTCCCGGCTGCCGCTCACCACGATCTGCCGCGGCTGGTTGAAGCACGCGGGCCACACGTCGTCGATGCCGCGCAGCAGCAGCCGGCAGTTCTCCAGGTCGGTCTGCACGGCGAGCATCCCGCCGCGCGGCTCGGGCTCGGCCGGCCCGAGCACCGCACCGCGGTCGGCCAGCAGCCGTACGGCATCGGCGTCGGTGAGCGCGCCGGCCACCGCGCCCGCGCTGAACTCCCCCACGCTGTGCCCGAGTACGAGGTCCGGGGCGACACCGCAGCCGGCCAGCAGCCGGGCGGCGGCCAGGTGGACGGTGCCCAGCAGCGGCTGGCACACCTCCGTGCCGGCGAGCCGGCGGCGCAGCTCCGGCTCCGGCCCGGCGTCGGCCGCCGTCACCCCGTACAGCAGGCCGGCGACGTCCACGCCGGAGTGGTCGCGGACCACGGCGGCGAGGGCGTCGACGGTCGCGCGGAACTCGGGGAAGCGCCGGTGGAGGTCGCCCAGCATGCCGGGCCGCTGGCTGCCCTGTCCGGGGAAGACGAAGGCGAGGCGGCGGGCGGCGGGCGAGAGGGGGGCGTCACCGGCCACGGCGCCGTCGCCCAGGTCGCCGCGCGCGCCGTCGGCGAGCTGCCGGCGGGCGCGGCGCAGCCGCTCGGTGAAGCCGGCCGTGTCGGCGGCCACGACGGCGAGCCGGCTCGGCAGCGGCTCGCGGCCGCCGAAGGTGTGGGCGAGTGCCGCCGGCGGCACGGCGGGCGTGTGCTCCAGGGCGCCGAGCAGTTCGTCGATGTGCTCGCACAGCAGGTGCGGGCTGCCGGCGGACAGCAGGACGAGGTGCGGCTGTGCGGGCCGGGCGCCGGGGGACCCGCCCGCACCGGCGACCGCACCGGTCAGCGGACCGGCGACCGCAGCGGCGACCGCACCGGTGAGCGGAGCGGTCAGCGGAGCGGTCAGCGGAGCGGTCAGCGGAGCGGAAGGAGCTTCGGTACGGAGGGGCCGGGGGCCGTCGCCGGGGCCCGTACGGCGGTCGGAGCGCGCCCCGGTGCGGGGGCCGTCGGCAGCAGCGGGCGTCTCCTGGAGAATCACGTGGACGTTCGTGCCGCCGAACCCGAACGAGCTGACGCCCGCGAGCCGCGGGCCCGCCCCCTGGGGCCACGGCCGGACGGTGTCGGCGATGCGCAGGCCGGCGGCCGCGAGTCCGAGCCCCTGGTGGGGCGTGATGTCGGGCTGCGGGACGACCGTGCGGTGGTGCACGACCAGAGCCGTCTTGATCAGCGCGGCGATCCCGGCGGCGGACAGCGCGTGCCCGATGAGCGCCTTGCCGGAGGAGAGGTAGCACAGACCGGCGTCCTCGTCGGGGTGCTCGGTGCGCAGCCGGCGCAGTGCCTCCACCTCGACGCGGTCGCCGACGACGGTCCCCGTCCCGTGGGCCTCGATGAAGCCCACGGCGGACGGCGGCACGCCCGCGTCGCCGAAGGCGCGGTGCATGGCCCGGAGCTGGCCCTGGACGGTGGGGCACAGGGGTCCGGGCGCCGCGCCGTCGTTGGCGGAGCCGACCCCCCTGACGACGGCGTAGACCCGGTCGCCGGCGGCGAGGGCGTCCGGCAGCGGGCGCAGCACCACGGCCCCGGCGCCCTCACCGAGGACGAAGCCGTCGGCCCGCTCGTCGAACGGACGGCACACCCCGGCGGCCGACAGGGCGCCGAGCCGGGAGAAGCCCACCAGGCTGTCCGGAGTGAGGCTGAGATGGACCCCGCCGACGATCGCGGTCGTGCAGGTGCCCTGGCGCAGGTTCAGGACGGCCTGGTCGAGCGCGATCAGCGAGCTGGAGCAGGCGGCGTCGACGGCGAAGCTGGGGCCGCCGAGGTCGAAGTGCCGGCTCACGGTGGCGGGGGCCATGCTGACCAGGCTCCCCGGCAGGGTGAAGGCGTCCATGGGGGCGAGCCGCTCCGTGGCCAGGTCGGCGAGGCCGTGCAGCAGGACGTCGTCGGCCGGGCCGCCCAGCGAGCCGTCCGCCAGGCACAGCGCCCGGAGGCGGGCCGACATCAGTTCCCTGTGGTCGGACCCCGACAGCCCGAAGAAGACGCCGGTGCGCTCGCGGTCGAAGCCGCCCCGGCCGAGCCCCGCGTCGTCGAGAGCCTCCCGGGTGACGTCGAGCATCAGCCGGTGCTGCGGGTCCATCGCCGCGACGCGGCGCGGCGGAAGGCCGTAGTGGAGGGCGGCGAAGCGGTCCACCGCGTCGACGAAGGCGACCTGGTCGGTGTACGCGGTGTCGCCGGTGCGCACGGCTCCGGGCCGGTGGAACGTGCCGTGTTTCCAGCGGTCCGCCGGCACCGGGCGGAACTGCCGTTCGCCCGCGAGCAGCAGTTTCCAGTACGCGTGCACGTCCCTGGCTCCCGGGAAGCGGCAGCCGAGTCCGACGACGGCGATGTCGTGCGCGGCGGTGTCGTAAGCGACCGTGTGGTTCATGGCGGTTTCCTTCGTCGCGGTGTCCTTGATGACGGTGTGGTGCAGGGCGGTGCGGTTCGTCGACGTGTGGGCGGAGGTGCGGTTCATGGCCGGACCCGCTTCCGTTGCGGAGAGGGAGCTCGAGGTGGGGGCGGGGAGGGAGGCGGGGGCGGCGGCACGCGCCGCTGGGAGGGCTTCGCGTGGGCCCCCGGCGCTCCGGCCCTGAACGGTCGCGGCGCCCACCAGTTCAGGCCGCCGGCCAGCCGCATGAGAGCCGGTACGAGGACGCCCCGCACGAGCGTGGCGTCGAGCAGCACGCCGAATCCCGCGCCGATCCCGAAGAACTGCAGCAGGGCGACCCTCGACGAGCCGAAGCTCAGCAGAGTGAGGGCGAGCAGCGCGCCCGCCGTGCTGACGATCCCGCCGGTACGGGCCAGCCCGGTCACGATCGAGTCGGCGGTGCCCTGCCCGGCCTCGTGGGCCTCCTTGATGCGGGCCAGCACGAAGACCTCGTAGTCGACCGAGAGGCCGAAGACGATGCAGAACAGCAGGATCGGCATGGTGGTGCTGAGCGGTCCGGGGGTGAAGCCCAGCAGCGACCGCAGATGCCCGGACTGGAAGACCCACACCAGGGAGCCGAGGACCGCCGCCAGTCCGAGTCCGTTCAGCGCGATCGCCTTCAGCGGCAGGACGACGCTGCGGGAGAAGCGGAACAGCAGCAGGAAGGTGCTGACCGCCATCAGGGACAGCGCCAGGGGCAGCCGCCGCGCGATCGTGTCCTTGGCGTCGACGAGTACGGCGCTGGGACCGCCGACGTGGATGGCGGTGTCCGCCGGTGTGGGGGTCCGCCGGATGGCGTGCACCAGGCTCTGGGCGGCCCGCGACTGCGGATCGACCGACGGCACCACGGTCCACAGGGCCGGGCCGCCCGCGGCGGCCGGCACGGGACCGCCCGCGGCGCCGCCCGGCGCGGCCCCGCCCGGCGCGGCCACCCGGTGGCCGTCCCGCCACACTCCGGTCGGCCCGACGACCTCGGCCACCCCCGGCAGTGCGGACAGTCCGGGCGCGTAGTTGCGCGCGGCGCCGGGCCGGGTGCTGGTGGTGAACACCGTGAGCGCGCCCGCGTTCCGCGCGTCGAACTCCTCGCGCACCAGGTCCCCGGCCTGCCGGCTGGACGCGGTGGGCGGCAGCGTGCGGTCGTCCGGGGTGGCGAAGCCGGCATGGGCGAACGGCAGGGCGAGCACCGCGAGCAGGCCCAGCACGGGCAGGGCGGCCATCAGCGGGCGGCGTACGACCACGCGTGCGAGGCCCGCCCAGAACCGCGACGCGGAGCCGGCCCGCGCGCCGCGCCGCCAGGGCACCGCCCAGGCGTTCACCCGCCTGCCGAGCAGCGTCAGCAGCGCCGGCAGGACCGTGGTGGCGGCGAGCGCGGCGACGGCGACCACCGCGATGCCCGCGTAGGCGAAGGAACGCAGGAAGTACGGCGGGAAGACCAGCAGGGTGGCGAGCGCGGCACAGACCGTGGCGGCGCTGAAGAAGATGGTGTGGCCCGCCGTGCCCACCGTGCGCCGGGCGGCCTCGCGCGGCGGCCGTCCCGCGGCGAGTTCCTCGCGGAACCGGGAGACGACCAGCAGGCCGTAGTCGATGCCGAGGCCGAGGCCCAGGGCGGTGGTGAGGTTCAGCGCGAAGACGGACACGTCGGTGACCGAGCCGAGCAGGTCGAGGACCAGCAGCGTCCCGCCGATCGCCAGCACGCCGATCAGCAGGGGCAGCGCCGCGGCCACCACACTGCCGAACACCAGGATCAGCAGGATCAGCGTGCAGGGCAGGACGAGGGTCTCCGCCCGCTTCAGGTCGGAGGCGGTGACGGACTGCGTCTCGGCCTCCGCCAGGGCGGTTCCGCCCACGTGCACCGCGAGCACGGACGCGCCCCGCTCCGGCCCCGCGGCACGGTCCTCGGCCGGCCGCACCGGATGCCCGGCCCCCGGCCGCACCGGGGACGCCTCCCCCGGCCCCTCGCCACCGCCGGCGGCCCGCCGCACGGCCGGGCGGTCCGGGGCCGGGCCGTCCGGGGCCGGGCCGGTCAGTGCCGCGCGCACCCGCTCCGCGCGGCTTCCGGTCTCCGCCGCGGTGCCGTCGACGTGCGCGAGCAGCAGGGCCGCGCGGCCGTCGCGGCCGCGCAGCTCCGCGGCCCCGCCGTTCCAGTACGACGACACGTCCCTGACGTGCGGCTGGGCGGTCAGGCGCCGGGTCAGTTCCCGGCCCGCGGCCCGGGCGGCCGGGTCGTCGACGTCCCCCCGGTCGGTGCGCGCGACGACGACGAGGTTCGGCGCGGTGCCCCGGTACTCGGCGGTCGTGCGGGCCGCGAAGGTGGAGTCCGACGCGGGGTCGTTGTACCCCTGTGTCTTCAGCCGGCCGGAGGCTCCCGAGCCGAGCAGCACGCACAGGACGAGGAAGGCCAGCGCGGCGGCCAGCACAGGCACGGGACGACGGGTGGCGAGGTCACCCAGCCAGCGGTACATCCGACCCTCCGGTCCGGTTGGCGTTCCGCTCCCGCGGCTGCGTGAGCGGTCGACTGCCACCCTGCTCCGGCGGCGGCCGTGCGCCCCAGCCCCGGCTGTTCGCTACTTGACGGCGGGCGCGGCGGCCGCTACGGCAGGCGCGACGGCCGCCACGGCGGCCACGGCACCGCCTGGTGGGGCCGGTCCGGTGGTGCGACGCTGGAGGGAAGCGAAGGTGCGAGGAGGGGAACCCGGGAGGGCCGATGGGACGTGACGTCCCGGCGCTGGTCTTCACCCGCGAGGACCGCCGCCGGTACCGGATCAAGATGCAGGAGTGCCTGGACGCGTTCGCCCAGATGCTGCGCGAGTCCCGGTTCGAGTCCGAGCGGCCCCAGGTGGGCCTGGAGATCGAGCTGAACCTGGTCGACGACCGGGCGGAGCCGGCGATGCGCAACGTGGACGCGCTGCAGGCGATCGCGGACCCGGCCTGGTCGACCGAGCTGGGACGGTTCAACCTGGAGATCAACATTCCGCCGCGGCGGCTGACGGAGGGCGGCCCCGACGCCTGGGAGTCCGAGATCCGGGCCGCGCTGAACCACGCCGAGGAGCGCGCCGGCCCGGTCGGCGCCCATCTGGTCGTCATCGGCATCCTCCCGACGCTGCGGCAGGAGGACGCCGGCGAGGCCTCGCTGTCGGAGAACCCGCGCTACCGGCTGCTCAACGACCAGGTCTTCGCCGCCCGGGGCGAGGACCTGCGCCTCGAGATGGACGGCGTGGACCGGCTGCGCACCTACGCGGACACCATCACCCCCGAGGCGGCGTGCACCAGCACCCAGTTCCACCTCCAGGTGTCCCCGGAGGAGTTCGCCGACTACTGGAACGCGGCCCAGGCCATCGCCGGGGTCCAGGTGGCGCTGGCGGCCAACTCGCCGTTCCTGTTCGGCAAGGAGCTGTGGCACGAGACCCGCGTCCCGCTGTTCGAGCAGGCGACCGACACCCGGCCGCAGGAGATCAAGGTGCAGGGGGTGCGGCCGCGGGTGTGGTTCGGGGAACGCTGGGTCAACAGCGTCTTCGACCTCTTCGAGGAGAACCTGCGCTACTTCCCGGCGCTGCTGCCGCTGTGCGACGAGCAGAATCCGGCGGAGACGCTGGACGGCGGGGACATACCCGAGCTGTCCGAGCTGACCCTGCACAACGGCACGATCTACCGCTGGAACCGCCCGGTCTACGCCATCGCCCACGACAAGCCGCATGTGCGGGTGGAGAACCGGGTGCTGCCCGCCGGCCCGACCGTCGCCGACACCCTCGCCAACGGCGCCTTCTACTACGGCCTCACCCGCGCCCTGGTCGAGGAGGACCGGCCGGTGTGGTCGAGGATGTCCTTCTCGGCCGCCGAGGAGAACCTGCACGCGGCGGCCCGGCACGGCATCGAGGCACGCCTGTACTGGCCGGGGATGGGCGAGGTCCCGGTGGCCGAACTCGTCCTGCGGCGGCTGCTGCCGCTGGCGCACCGGGGGCTGGAGCGCTCCGGCATGGACGACGCCTGGCGCGAGCCGCTGCTCGGCATCATCGAGCAGCGGTGCGTCACCGGCCGCAACGGCGCGGTCTGGCAGAAGGAGATGTTCCACCGCATCGACGAGACCGGCCACGCCGGCCGGCACGAGGCACTGCGCCGGATGACGCGGTTGTACATGGAGTACATGCATCTCAACGCCCCCGTGCACACCTGGCCGGTCGACTGAGCGGAGGCGGTAAGGGCGAGCGGGGCCACACGCGGGCGGGCACGGGCACAGACGCGGGCGAGCGGCGGGCAGGGCACACACGCGGGCGGGCGGGCGGCGGGCACGGCCCACACGAGCACGCACGGCAGGCACACGGGTGACATCCGCCGGTCGGTCGTACAGGCGCGCGCACGGGCGGGGTGTCAGGCGCCCCCGTCCGCGCCCCAGGCGGCGCCGCTCGGCGTGCCGAGGCGGTGGGCGAGCCGTGGTTCGCCGGCCAGGACGGCGCCCACGCTGATGCCGACGGCGATGGCGACGCACACCACGATCAGCCAGGACAGCAGGACGAACACCGAACCGAGCGCGCCGTACTCGCCGAGGGCCCGGTTGAGTGCTGCCGGCATGTAGAAGTGGGCGGTCAGGGACGCGGCGCCGATCGCGGCCGCGGTGACCAGGGCGCCGGGCAGCAGGGGCGCCCAGCCGATCAGGCCGCCCAGCAGCAGATGCTGCGTCCACCACCACAGGGCGGTCTGGATCAGCAGGGTGAGCGGGATGCCCAGCCAGGGGCCGGCTCCGAAGCCCTCGCGCAGCGGCGCCTGCACGACGAGCACCGTGAGCCACAGCAGGATCCAGGCCAGCCACCGCCAGGGGGCGATCCTGACCCCGGCGCGCGGGACGCGCCAGGCGCGTTTGCACAGCCGCTGCACGGCCCGGCTGACCGCCGTGGCCGACAGCAGCACCATCAGCCCGCCCACCGCGCCCGTCGCCTGCTTCAGGTTCCCGCCCGACGACTGGAAGACCCTCTCCAGCTCCGTCCGGCTGGCCCCGCTCAGCCCGAACACGGCGCTGACCGAGGTCACGAGCTGACGGCGCACGGCCGCCGGGGCGTAGGCGCCGACCACGAAGAGCAGCGGGACCGCGGTCAGGAAGCACTGGGCGGCCAGGCGGGTCGCCGAGTCGAAGATGTTCACCGCCACCATGCGGTCCAGCAGCCGGGTGATCACGGGAAACCGCGTCAACGCCCGTACGTGCAGCGTCTTCAGCCTCCCGGTCGCTGTCATGGCGCCGCTCCTTCCTCCTCCCACAGCGTGCAGGAGCGCCGGTCGGGCGGCACCCGGAGGACACCGGCCGCACCGCGCCCCGGCACCCACTCTTGACGAGTACACGTAACAGCACGAAGAATGAGCGCGCCGATCTGACAACGTTGTCCAACGGCCCAGGGGAGGACTGACGTCCCATGAGACGGACTCGGCGCACACGACGCACACGTGGTGCCGGTACGGTGATCGCGGCGGTCGCGCTGCTCGGCGCCGCACTCACCGCACCCGCGGCCCAGGCGGCCGCCGGCCCGGGAGGCGGCGGGCTCACCGACCTCGTCAACCCGTTCATCGGAACCCAGAACGAAGGCAACACCTACCCCGGCGCGGCCGTCCCGTTCGGCATGGTGCAGTTCTCGCCGGACACCGGCCACAACACCGGTTACGACTACTCCCAGAACCACATCCGCGGCTTCTCCCTGGTCCACCTCTCCGGTGTCGGCTGCGGCCTCGGCGGCGACCTGCCCGTGCTGCCGACGACCGGCGACGTCACCGAGACCGACAACGCGAAGTACCAGGCGGAGTTCTCGCACGACGACGAGACGGCGAGCCCCGGCTACTACCGGGTCGGGCTGAGGACCGGCGTCGAGGCCGAGCTGACCGCGACCACCCGCACCGCCGTCCAGCGCTACACCTTCCCCGCCACGGACAAGGCCAACGTCCTGCTGAACGCGGGCCAGTCGCTGCACCGGACGGTGTCCACCGAGGTCGAGGTGCTGGACGAGCGCACGGTGCGGACCGCGATCACCGGCAGCGGCTTCTGCCAGGACACCAAGCCGTACACGGTCTACACGATCACCCGCTTCGACCGCCCGTTCACCGCCTACGGCACCTGGGACGGCGCCTCCGTCACGGCCGGCGCGAGGACGGGCCGCGACGGCGCCTATGTGCGGTTCGACACGACCGAGGACCGTACCGTCGAGGCGACGACGGCCCTGTCCTACGTCGACGCCCACGGAGCGGCCGTCAACCTCCGTGCGGAGGGCGGCCGTTCGTTCGACCGGGTGCGGGAGGCGGCCCGGCGGGCCTGGGAGGACCGGCTCGGCGACGTACGTGTGCGGGGCGGCGGCGACACCCTGCGCCGCACGTTCTACTCGTCCCTGTACCGCTCGTTCCTCGCGCCGAACGTCGGCAGCGACGCCGACGGCCGCTACACCGGCTGGGACCAGCGGATACACCGGGCGCGCGGCTTCACGTACTACCAGAACTGGTCGCTGTGGGACACCTACCGCACCCAGTCGCAGCTGCTGTCGCTGCTCGCCCCGCGCGAGGCCCGGGACATGGCGATCTCGGTGATCCGGATCGACGAGGAGAGCGGCTGGCTGCCCAAGTGGGGCTACGGCACGGTCGAGACCAACATCATGACCGGCGACCCGGTCACCCCGTTCCTCACCAACGCCTACCAGCAGGGCCTGCTCAAGGGCTACGAGGAGCGGGCGTACCGGGCCCTGAGGAAGAACGCCGACGGGGTGCCGCCCGCCGGAAGCCCGGCGGTGGGCCGTGAGGCCGGCCAGGAGTACATCGCGAACGGTTTCGCCCCGTACCTGAAGGGCCGCCCGCACGCCAAGCCCGGCGACTCCGACTACGACCATGGCGCGTCCGCGACCCTGGAGTACGCCCTGTCGGACGCGATGCTGGCCGAGATGGCCCGCGGCCTCGGCCACACCGCCGACGCGGCGCGCTACGCGGCCCGGGCCCAGAACTACCGGAGGATCTTCGACGCCTCCACCGGCTTCTTCCGCGCCCGCGACGGCTCCGGCGCCTTCACCGGGCCGGCCGACCCGGCCCGCAGCGAGGGCTTCCACGAGGGCACGGCCTGGCAGTACCAGTGGCTGGTGCCGCAGGACCTGCCGGGCATGGTCGGCCTGATCGGCGGCAGGCAGGCGGCCAACGCGCGGCTGGACTCCTTCTTCGCCTACGACCGGTTGGTGAAGGACCCGGCGAAGACCGCCCGCGAGGTGTGGGTGAACGGCCCGTACGACTACTACAACGCGGACAAGTACAACCCGCAGAACGAGCCCGACCTGATCGCCCCGTACACCTATCTGTCCACCGGCCAGCCGTGGAAGACCACCGACGTGGTGCACGC
>NZ_JBJDQT010000004.1:0-19384 GCF_044903565.1 Streptomyces sp. NPDC004065
CACCCCCCTTTGCCCCGTCCGGCCCGCCCGTCTCGGTGGGGTGGGAGGTTGCCGTCACGGGGCTGCGCCCCGGACCCCGTGCGGGGCTGCGCCCCTGCACCCCGGGCGGGGCTGCGCCCCCCGCACCCCTCTCTGCCCCGTCCGGCCCGCCCGTCTCGGTGGGGTGGGAGGTTGCCGTCACGGGGCTGCGCCCCGGACCCCGTGCGGGGCTGCGCCCCGGACCCCGTGCGGGGCTGCGCCCCGGACCCCGTGCGGGGCTGCGCCCCTGCACCCCGGGCGGGGGCTGCGCCCCCCGCACCCCTCTCTGCCCCGTCCGGCCCGCCCGTCTCGGTGGGGTGGGAGGTTGCCGTCACGGGGCTGCGCCCCGGACCCCATGCGGGGCTCCGCCCCCGCACCCCCGCTGGGCTCCGCCCCTGCACCCCCGCTGGGCTCCGCCCCTGCACCCCCGCGGGGCTGCGCCCCGGGGGTCGGAGGGGGCTCGGGGTCAGTGTTCCGTGCGGGCCAGGGCCAGTCGCAGGACCAGCAGGAGGGCGTCCCGTACCGAGCCCCGTTCGCGGGCGTCGAAGACGACCACGGGGACGTGGTCGGCTACGTCCAGTGCCCAGCGGACCTCGTCCAGGGAGTGCTCCACCCGGCCGTCGAAGGCGTTGAGGGCTACGGCGAACGGGATGTCGCGGTGCTCGAAGTAGTCGACGGCCGCGTAGCAGTCGTCCAGGCGCCGGGTGTCGACGATGACCAGGCCGCCCACCGCGCCCTCCACGATGTCGTCCCACATGAAGCCGAACCGTTCCTGCCCGGGTGTGCCGAACAGGTACAGCTTCAGCGTCGGGTCGATCGTGATGCAGCCGAAGTCCATCGCGACCGTGGTCGTCGTCTTGCGCGGGGTGTGGGTCAGGTCGTCCACGCCCGCCGCGACCTCGGTGATGGCCGCCTCGGTGGTCAGCGGCTCGATCTCGGAGATGGCGCCCACGGCGGTGGTCTTGCCCACGCCGAAGCCGCCCGCGATCACCATCTTGACCGGCAGCGGCGGTCGGACGGCGGGCTGCCCGGCCGCGGCGTGGACGAGTGGTTCAGTCGGTGTCACGGAGTACTCCCCGGGAGTCGGGGATGGCCCGCAGGCCATCGATAACCCTTCGCAGGACGGATGCGTCGTGGGTGGCCTCGGAGTCCGGCACGTGCACCGTCAGCTGCCCGGCCGCACGCAGGTCCTCGGCGAGGACGCGCACCACGTTCAGGTGCATCCGCAGCCGGGCCGCGAGTTCCGCGATGGACTGCGGCCGCCGGCAGGCGGCGACGATGTCGTACTGCTCGAAGGAGAGCCGGTCCAGTGCCTCGAGCCCCGCGGCGGTGGCCACCACCTGGGTCTCCACGGGCACCGGCCGGCCGGACGCGGTGGGCGCCACCCGGCCGGCGGTGACCAGGAACGGCCGTACGGCGGGGGCGGGGCCGACCGGGTCGGTGCCCGGGGACGGGGAGCCGTCCGCCATGGGTGCTTCTTCCTTCCTCGACCGGCGGCGACCGGTCAGCGCGCCGACGCGGCGCCGACGTTCTTCTTCAGTTCGAGCACGAGCTGCGGGCTCAGCGCGGCACCGGCGCGGTTGGCGAACAGGGTCATCTCGTAGGCGATGTTGCCCAGCTTGGCCTCCTTGTCGGCGACCACGCCGAGCACGGCGCCGCTGCCGATCGCGGAGACCAGGACATGGCCGCCCTCGAGATCGATGATGACCTTGTTCAGGCCGCCCAGGCCGTAGTTGCCGGAGGCGCCGGCGGCGAGGCTGGTGATGCCGGAGACGATGGCGGCCAGCCGCTCGGAGTCCGCGTGCTCGCGCAGTTCCGAGACCGCGATGAGCAGTCCGTCCGAGGACACGGCGATGGCGTCGACGACGCCCGCGGTCTCGGTCGCGAAGCGGTTGAGCAGCCAGGTGAAGTCGGCTGCGGCGGCCTGCAGATCGGTCGGCGTGGTGCCTCCCGTCGGAGTGTCACCTGTCGACGTGGTCACTGCTCGGCTCCTTCCGGGAGTCCATCCGGTCGTTCTCGTCGTTCCGGTCGTGGTCGTGGTCGTGGTCGTGGTCGTGGTCGTGGTCGTGCGCGTGGTCCGGGTGGTGCCTGTGCTGTTCGTCCTGCCCGCGCGCCGGCGTCTGCGCGTGCCGGGCGTGGTGCGAGCCGGTGGCCGCGCGCTCGGGGGCCGGGCCGGCGGGGCGCGTGTGGATGCCGGTGCCGGTGCCGGTGCCGGTGTCGCTGTCGCGGTGGGCCCGTTCCACCGCGGCCTCGAACTCCTCGAGCGCGGACCGTACCGCCTCGGCGTCGGCGGGCCGTGCGGTGGCCCGGGGCACGGCCTGCTGGGCCGGGGCGCCGGTGCCCGCCTGGAGCAGGGTGGCACCGCGGACCCGGCGGCGCAGGGGGCGCGCGGAGGCCGGGGCGTCCGACGAAGGGGCGGTGGTGGGGGAGGGGTTGGCGGAGCGGGCGGTGGTGGAGGGCGGGTCGGTGGGGTGTGCGCCGGGGGCCGTCCTCGCGGTCGTCGCCGTCGTCGGGGCGGGCGGGGTTCCGGGGGTGGCCGGGTCCCGGCGCGGGAGGCGGCGGGGCAGCGGGGAAGTGTCGCCGGCGGACGGGGGCGCGGGCGCCTCCGCGGCGGAGGCGGCGGCCGCGTGCGCGGCGGGCCCGGCATCCGGGGCGGCCGGTGTGGCCGCGTCGGGCGCCGTGGCCGTGTCGGACGCCGTTGGCGCGCTTCCGGCCGTTCCGGCGACGGTGGTCCTCCCGGGCGCGCTTCCGGCCGTTCCGGCGGCGGACACCGCCTCCGTGCCGGCGGCGCTGTCCGCCGTGCCGACCGTGTCCGCGGTGTCCGCGGTGTCCGCTGTGGTGGTCGGGCCCCCGGCCGCGGGCGGGCCGCCCGCGGTCACCGCGCTCATGGTGAGCAGCAGGGTGGACGGGATGGTCACCTCGGCCGTCACGCCGCCGCCCGGGGTGCGTGACAGGGTGACGCCCACCTCCCAGCGGCGGGCCAGTGCGCCGACCACGAACAGGCCGAGCACCTTGGTCGGTACGACGTCGAGGCGTTCGCGGCGGATCAGGCGGGCGTTCTCCTCGGCCAGGCGCTCGGTGCTCATGCCGAGTCCGTGGTCGGCGACCACGATCGAGGCGCCCTCGTCGCCGGAGCGCACGGTCACCTCCACGGAGCTGCCGGCCGGGGAGAACGACACGGCGTTCTCCAGCAGTTCGGCCACCATCAGCGTGAGGTCGCCGACGATGTCGGGCTCGACCATGACCTCGGTCCCGGCGTGCAGCCGTACCCGCTGGTAGCCCTCGATCTGGCCGAGGGCGGCGCGCACCACGTTGGTGAGCTCGGTGGGCCCGGAGTGCAGGACGGTCTCGCGGATGCCCGCCAGCAGCATCAGGCTGTCCGCGTTGCGGCGCAGGCGTACGGCGATGTGGTCGATGGAGTAGAGGCGCTCCAGCAGGGCCGGATCGGTCTCGCCCCGCTCCACCGCGTCGATCAGGGCGAGCTGACGGGTGGTGAGGTTGCTCACGCGGCGGCCGACGTTGCCGAACATCTCCGCCACGTTGCGGCGGCTGAGCACCTGCCGCTCGAGCAGCGCGGCGGCCGTGGTCTGCACCTGGTTGAAGGCGTCCGCGAGTTCGCCGATCTCGTCGCGCGCGGTGACGGGCACGTCCGTCAGGCGCGGCGGGCCGGAGTCCTCGGCGTCGTCGTCGGCCACCCGGGACAGCTCCCGGCTGGTGGCCGCGGAGACCTCCTGCGCGGCCTCGGTGAGCGCCTGCACCGGCCGGACCACCGAGCGGCGCACCGCCACCGAGCACGCGAGCCAGAACAGGAAGCCGAGCAGGGCCGCGGCCAGCAGGACCAGGGCGCGCCACCAGGCGTCGGTCGAGGCGTCGTCGGCCCGGTCGGCGATCTCGTCGATGAGCGAGGAGGCGATCCGCAGCCGCTCCGCGGCCTGCCGGGGGTAGGCCGGGTAGTCGCCGAGCGCGTCGCGGAAGGCGCGGCGGACCCCGGCGGGGGTGCCGGCCTGCAGTCCGCTCGGGTCGATCTGCAGTTCCGCGTACGCCTCGGCGATCTGCCGCTGCGCGGCGGTGTGCTCCATCCGCGCCAGCCGGTCCGCCTGCGCGGCGGTGGCGAACCGCGCGAAGCGGTCGGCCTGGTAGGAGTACACCTGGTGGGCGCCGACGGCCGCGTTGTACTCGATCAGCGCGTTGGAGTCGCCGGTCGTCGCCGAGAACACGCTGGTCTCGAAGGAGCTGTGGGCGGCGTCGGCGCGCAGCAGCGAGTCCAGCAGGTTGCCGGTGAAGGTGGCCGCCAGGGCCGCGTTGCGGTCCAGGCCGAGGCCGTCGATCAGGTTCTTCGCGGCGCCCGTGTAGGCCGGGTCGATGTTGTCGGCCGGGAGGTGGCTCCGCTCCACGGTGTCGCGCAGGCTGGTCAGGCCCTCGATCTCCTTCAGCGCCTGCGCCTCGGTGTCCGGCAGTCGGTCGCCGAACGCCCGCCGCACCCTGGCGACTTGCGCGTCCACCGCGGCCTGCGCCTTGCGGTAGGCGGCCGTCGACGGCTTGGCGCCGGCGCCCGCGGCCTCGTAGCGCACCGAGAGCAGGATCGCCTGCTGGTGCTCGGCCTCCACCCGGTCCACCAGCGCGGCGACCTGGGCGCTGTCCCGGACCAGCCGGGCCGCCGACGCGGCGTCCCGGGCCTGTCCCACCTGGTCGGTGATGAGGTAGGCGAGCAGCACCGCGACCACGGTGAGCGGGACGCCGACCAGGACGTTGAGCTTGCGCCGGAAGGGCCACCGGTCGGCGAAGTCCGTGATGCCGCCGCTGGGGACCCGAGGGGCCGGCCGGGCGGGCGCGTCCACCCCGTTCGTGGACACCGGGGCCTCCTTCGAAGGATCTCTTCACCCGGGAGTTCCCACCCGGGGACGGTCCGGCAAAGACGTCGCGCAGGATGCCCGAGCGGCCCCCGCACACCGCTGTGCCTGACGTCAACTGCCCTGAACCTACCGCCTCTTGGAGACCGCGTTCGCCCGGTCCCATGTCAAGAATGTGTTACGAAGCCACCGCTTGTCCTCCACAACTGGCAACCGATCGAAGCCAATCGGTGACCCTGAGGCCCTTGACTGACCGAGAACCCGCTGGATTGGATCAGGAAAGTGCGGCGCCCTCGGCCCGTGCGTCTCCGCCACTGTCAGCGCTCCACCAACACCTCAGCCCGGAACGGGAATTGTGACTGCTTACGCGAAGAGCACCAGGTCCAGTACGAGCCGCCCCGGCGCCGCCGCCGTCGCTCTCGCCGCGAGCGCGGCACTCGTGGCCCTGTGCGCCGGCTGTTCATCGTCCTCCGGCGACACGTCCGACAACCCCCTGTCGGGGGACGGCCAGGCGAGTGGTGACACCGTTGTCGTCGGTTCCAACAACTTCGCCGAGAGCATCCTGATCGCCGACATCTACGGCGAGGCCCTCAAGGCCAAGGGCATCAAGGTCACCTACAAGCCCAACATCGGCAGCCGCGAGACCACGTACGGCCTGCTGAAGAACGGCTCGATCACCGTGCTGCCCGAGTACAACGGCGCGCTGCTGGCCTACCTGGACAAGAACGCCGCCCCCAAGACGGTCGCCGCCACGACGGCCGCCATCAACGCCAGGCTCGACGCGAAGCTGGCGCTGCTGGAGCCGGCGCCCGCGCAGGACAAGGACTCCGTCACCGTCAACCAGGCGACGGCGAAGAAGTACAACCTCACCGGCCAGTCCTCCATCGCCGACCTCAAGGACGCCGCCAAGGACCTGGTCATCGGCGGCTCCCCGGAGTTCCAGACCCGGCAGCAGGGCCTGGTCGGCCTGAAGTCCGTCTACGGCCTGGAGTTCAAGTCCTTCAAGGCGCTGGACGCGGGCGGCCCGCTGACCCAGGCGGCGCTGAAGAAGAACACCGTGCAGGCCGCGGACGTCTTCACCACCGACCCGACCATCTCCAAGGAGAAGTTCGTCGTCCTGCAGGACCCGAAGAACCTCTTCGGGTTCGAGAACGTCCAGCCGCTCGTATACAAGAGCGGGCTGCCCCAGAAGGGCGTCGACGCCCTCAACGCCGTCTCCGCCAAGCTGGACACGGCCACCCTGCTGGACCTGGACACCCAGGTGCAGTCCCAGAACAAGGACCCGCTGGACGTGGCCAGGGCCTGGCTGAAGTCCGCGGGCCTGGACTGACCGTCCGCCGCCGTTGTCCACGGCCGCCGACGACCCGACGCGGGTGTCCCCGGGCCCCGGTGGCACCCGCGTCGTGCTGGACGGGCGCGGCCTCGGGCTGACCGGTCTGGTCCGCCTCGCCGACGGCTCGGCCGTACCCGTCGTACCGCCGCGGGCGATGAACCGGGCCCGCCGCTCCTGGGAGGCGGCCGGACGCCTCGCCGCGAGCGGCAGGCTGTACGGCCGGGGCACCGGCGTGGGCGCGCACCGCTCGGTGCCCGTCGACGACGGCGACGAGACCGCCCACGGTCTGCGGCTGCTGCGCAGCCACGCCGGCGGGGCGGGCGCGCTGCTGCCCGCCCGGCAGGTCCGGGCGATGATGGCGGTCCGCGCCAACCAGCTGCTCGCGGGCGGCTCAGGGATCCAGCCCGCCTTCGTCACCGCACTCACCGAAGCCCTCCGCCTCGGCGTGCATCCGGCCGTCAACGAGTACGGCGGCCTCGGCACCGGCGACCTGACGGCCCTGGCCCAGACGGGTCTGACCCTGATCGGCGAACGCCCCTGGCTGAGCGACACCCCGCAGGACGCGACGCGCGGCGGCCCCGGGACTCCGGACGACCGGGAGCGCGGCGCGCCCGGGACTCGCGCGCCCGGGGCTCGCGTGCCTGGGACTCGCGTGCCCGGGACTCCGGACGGCCGGGAGCACGGCGCGCCCGGCGCTCGCACGCCCGGCGCCGGCACCCCTGGCACCGTTGCCCAGGCCGGAGGGCTACCCGCGCCTGTCGTGCCGCGGCCCGGCGACGCGCTCGCGCTGCTCAGCAGCAACGCGCTGACCCTCGGGCAGGCCGCGCTCGCCTGCCACGACCTCGGGGTGCTGCTGCGCGCCACGCACGCGGTGGCGGCCCTGTCCCTGGCCGCCGTCGCCGGCTCGCCGGAGGCCTACGCCGCCGAGGTGCACGCCGGAAGCCCCCAGCCCGGCGTCGTCCGCGCGGCCGGTGAGGTGCGGCGGCTGCTCGGCCTGCCCGACCGGCCGCGCGGCAGGGGCCGCCGGATACAGGACCCGTTCGGCTTCCGGGCCTTCCCGCAGGCGCACGGCCCCGCTCTGGACGCCGCCGACGCACTGCGCCGGATCGTCGAGGCCGAGGTCAACCGCGCCTCGGAGAACCCGCTCGTCTCGCCCGACGGCACTGCCGCCCATCACCACGGCGGCTTCTACGCGGCCCCGCTGGGCCTCGCCCTGGACGCGCTGAACCTGGCCCTGGTGCAGACGGCACAGCTGTCCGCCGCACGCCTCACCGCGCTCGGCCGCCCCGACCTCACCGGTCTGCCCGCCTTCCTGGCCGACGGCCCGGCGAGCAGCTCCGGCACGATGATCCTGGAGTACACCGCCCACTCCGCCCTCGCGGAGCTGCGCCTGTGCGCCGCTCCCGCCTCGCTCGGTCACGCGGTGCTCTCCCACGGCCTGGAGGAGGCCGCCAGCTTCGCCTCCCAGGCCGCCCGGCAGTCGCTGCGCGCGGTGGACGCCTACGCCACCGTGGTGGCCTGCGAACTCGTCGCCGCCGTACGGGCGTTGCGGCTCCGGTCGGAGTCGGGCCCGCCCGAGGTCGCCGTCCTCACCGTGGCCGCCGCCGCGCTGCCGGACGGGACGGAGGACCGGCCGCTGACCGCCGACGTGACCGCGGCGGCGGAGCTGCTGCGGGTGCTCGCGGACCTGTGACCCCGGCCCCGGACCCCGACCACGACTCCTGCCCCGGCGTCAGTCCGTCGTGGTCGCGGACACGGGAGCCGAACCGGTTGTGGCCGCAGTGGCCGCAGTGGCCGCAGTGGCCGAAGCGGTCGCGGCCGGAGGGGTGCCGGCCGTGGCGGTCCCGGCCGGGACGGCTCCGGTCCCGGCCGTGGTCTCCCCGCCGTCCCGCCCCGTACGGCCGTCCGCAGCCGTGCGGCCGTCCGCTGCCGTGCCCGTCCGGGCGGTCCGCCCGCGGCGGCCGCGCGGTCCGCGGCGCGGCTCCTGGTCGGGGAGCCAGCCGAACGTCAGACAGCTTCCGGCGGCCCCGAGGAGGAGGCCGAGGAAGAAGCCGCCCAGGTTGGAGGTGACCCAGGTGCCCAGGGACAGCAGGATGCCGGTCAGGGAGTAGAACAGGCGCTGGGCCGGGTTGAAGAGCGTCAGCAGGCCGCACAGCACCATCAGCGTGGGCAGCAGATAGCCGGCCAGGCCCTGCATCCCGATGTGCAGGACGACCTTCAGCGACGCCTTCTCGGTGAGCAGGATCTCGGCCCCGCCCAGGGTGAGCAGCAGCCCGCCCCAGAACGGGCGGCGGGATCGCCAGCGGCGGAAGGCGGCCCGTGGACCGGGGCGCCGGTCCGCCACCACCACGCCTTCCACGGGTCTGCCGGCCGCCGTCATGTCAGCAACCCGACCCGCTGAAGCGAAGCTTGAGCCCGGGCAGCTTGAACACGCCCGCCGTCGTGGCGTAGTTGGTCTGCCGCAGGTTGGCGATGCGTACCGTGTCGGCCTGCTGGCTGAACACGCCCTTCGGGCCCTGTACGCCCGCCTTGGTGAGTGTGCTGGCGTCGTTGCCGATCTCGATCCTGTTGAACGCGGCGTCACCCGACAGCTCCGTCGAGTCGGTGGTCAGGTCCCTCGCCTGGACCTTGTCGGCTCCGCCGCCCGCGGTGATCAGCAGGTTGGTGCCGCCGAGGTCGACGCTCTGGCACAGCTTGGTCAGGGTGGCGTTCTTGATCGCGGAGGTCACCACCAGGACCTGCCCGCCGGTGTCGCCCTGGTTGGGGCTGTCCTCGGCCATGTTGTCCAGGGAGCCGAACTGCTCGAAGCCGGTGCCGTTGAGCTCGGTGGCGGTCACCGTGAAGGGCATTCCGGAGATGGCGAACTGCACACCCAGCGCGCCCTCGGCGGTGAGTACCGCCAGGCCCGCGGCCACCAGCGTGGCCGGCACCGCCATCACCGCCGCCCGGCGCAGCCGGACCCGGCCGACGCGGGAAGCGCTCGCCGGATCCTCGGGGAGGCCGCCGGCGGAAGAAGGGTTGAGGTCCGGGGACGAGGCCATGTCTGCTCCCATGCGCGTAGTCAGTGCTGGTCCCAGTTCGGCGGCCCGTTGTCCTGGCGCGGACAGCGGCTGCCGCGGACGCCCGTCATCTCCCGGTGGATGCAAGGGCTTTCTCGTTACGCGGCAGTAACCGTCCAGGAAGTTACCGGTGGTTACATTTGCGGGTCAAGGTGCGTGTGAAAGAAACGTGTCCTTCGTGTGTCGCACCTGGTCCCGCACCCGGCCCGGGCGCCGCTTCACCGCCAACTTCCTTGCCGCGTATTGACGTTGACGGAGCAACAGGTCTACAACCATCCGTGTTCCCCCCGGATCCGTGGCGCCGGATCCGCCGCGCGGCGCCGCCGCGTTCCTCCCGGGTTCCGCCCCTTCACGGCGCGCTCCGGCCACCTCGCCCCACCGGCCGGCAGGCACCGGCACCTCGCCCCACCGGCCGGCAGGCACCGGCACCTCGCTTCACCGACCGGCCGGCACCGGCCACGCGCACCCTCGTGCCGAAGCCGCGGTTCACCCCGGCCGGTCAGGTCCGGCCGCATCACCGCCCCGGCCCGGCCGGAGGCCTTCCCCCCGGGCCTCCGGCCGGTCACCGGCCGGCTGCCGTCACCGGTGCGTCACGTAGGAGAAGGCGTGACGGGCCGGGGACGGCGGACGCCTCCGCGGCGTTCCTCCCCGTCAGCCCCCCACTCGGAATCGAGGCACCGCAATGCGTACGCGTTCCTTCCTCACCCTCGCCGCCGCCGTCGCCGCGCTCTCGCTGCCCGCGAGCGCCCCCGCCTCCGCCGCCGACGGCGCGGTGCTCACCACGGGCGGCACCGGTGGCACCCCGGTCGCGGCCGGTGACGTCCTGTCCGCCCAGCTGGCGAGCGGCACCACCGCCACGCTCTACTCGAGCGCGACCGGCACCAGCGGGGTCTCCTGTTCCTCGTCGACCTTCACCGCCACCGTCACCGGCAACCCCTCCGCCCCCGGCACGGCGACCGAGTCCGTGACCGGGCAGACGTTCGACAGCGCCGGCTGCACGAGCAATGTCACCGGGGTGCTCGGCGTCAGCTCCATCACGGTCGACCACCTGCCGTACACCAGCACCGTGTCCTCCGACGGCACCGTGACGGTGGCCCCGGCCGCGGGTTCCACCATCCAGACCACGGTCAAGCTGCGCACCCTGCTGGGCAGCATCACCTGTGTCTACCAGGCGGCCGGCCTCACCGGCACGGCGGACAACGCGGACAACAGCATCAGCTTCACCGACCAGCAGTTCAGCAAGGTGTCCGGCTCGTCCCTGTGCTTCGCGAGCGGCTACTTCACCGCCAAGTACGCCCCGGTGACCGACGCCGGCGCGAACGTCTACGTCAACTGACGCGGCGCCCCCGCGCGTTCAGCGCCGGCGCAGTCGCAGGGCCAGGGCGGCGCCCCCGGTGAGCAGCAACACCGCGGCGGCGCCGCCCGCCACCAGCGGCGCGGACGGCCCCGAGCCGCCGTCGGTGGCGGACGCGACGGGGCTGCTGTCGGGAGCGGCTCCACGCACCGGCCGGGCGCCGGCCGAGGACGGCGCGGCCGGGGCCGTGCTCGCCGGGGCGGCGGACGTGTGGCCCGCGTGCGACGGGCTCGCGGCCGTACGGGCGGGGCTCGGGGCGCGGCTGGTACGGCCCGCACCGCCGCCGCCCGGCCGCGCTCCGGACCCCGCCGCGTCGCCGTCCCCTGCGCCGTTGCCGGTGAGCACGACGTCGGAGCACGAGTAGTAGGTGTCCGGAGTGCTGCTGTTCTGCCAGATGGTGAACAGCACGTGGTGCCCGCTGCGGTCGGACGGCAGCTTGGCCGCGATGCGGTAGGCGCCCGACCGCAGCGGCGGGTCCGTCACCTGCGCGAACGGGCGCGTGGGCAGATCGGACCAGGTCAGCGGCTTGGCCGGATCGTAGCCCGGCTTGGTCAGATACAGCTTGAACGTGCCCTGGTGCGGGATCGTGGTGGCGTACGCCATCGTCAGCCGCGCGCCCGGCGCCAGACGGGTCGAGGGCCAGTCGGGGCGCGCCAGGTCGAGGCCCTTGTAGGCGGGCAGGCCCCCGCTGCACAGCTTGCCGTCCGGGATCATCTGGCGGTCCCGGCCGGCGACGCCCGGCACCCGCAGGTTGTCCCAGGCGGTGAAGGGGCCGCCGTTCGCGGCGACGGCCGCCCGGCAGGCCGCCGTGCCGGACCGGCCGCCGTCCGGCGAACAGGCGTACACCCGGCTCACCGGGTCCGTCGGGGCACCATGGGCCCCGGCGGGACCCGCCGTCCACAGCGTGAGCAGGGCCGACGCCACCAGGGCGGCTGCGGCGGCCCTGGGGGATGCGCTGATCCGGGTCATCGCGGACGTCTCCTCGGCCGGGGCGTAACGGTCTGTCCCGTGCAGTACGGGACGGGGACGCGGTGCGTTCAACGAACGACGCACGCGCCCGTGTCAGCCGCCGAAGGCCGCCAGGTGGTCCGCGGCCCACTCGCGGTAACTGCGCGGGCGGCGGCCGAGCAGCCGCTCCACCGTCGGATCGACGTGCGCCTTCGCCCCCGCCCGCCCGCGCGCCGCGCTCTGCAGGAGGGCGTCCGCGACCGGCGCCGGGCGGTGGGCGAGCAGCCGCTCCCGCGCCTCGTCCGGGCTCAGCTCGACGAACCGCACGGGCCGGCGCAGGAGCTGGGCGAGGGTTCTCGTCTGCCCGGCCGGACTGACCGGCTCGGGGCCGGTGAGGTGGTGGGCGCGGCCCGCGTGCTCCTCCGGGTGGAGCAGTGCGAGCGCGGCCACCTCGGCGATGTCGCGCGGATCCACGGTCGCGTTCAGCGCGCTGCCGCCGAGGGCGCGTACCACCCCCTCGTCCCGCACGGAGCGGGCCCAGCCCAGGGTGTTGGACATGAACGCGCGCGGACGCAGCATCGTCCACGCCAGGCCGGAGTCGCGCAGGATCCGCTCGTTGCCGCGCTGCCAGGCGGTGACCAGGTCGGTGGCCGCGGGATCGGACACCGCGAGGGCCGACAGCTTCACCACATGGCGGACCCCCGCGCGCCGGGCCCGCTCCACGAACTGCTCGTCGTGGGCGTGGGTCAGCGGATCGGCGGTGACCAGCAGGGCCGACCGCACCCCCGTCAGCGCCCGTTCCAGGCTCGCCGGGTCGGTGAAGTCGCCGCCCACCACCTCGGCCCGCGCTCCCGCGAGCCGCCGCGGCTCGCGGGTGAGCAGCCGCAGCGGCGCACGCCCGGCCAGCCGGCGCGCCACCAGCCGCCCGACCGTGCCGGTCGCCCCGGTCACCAGGATCACGGCTCAGCGCTCCCGGGAGCCGAGGGTGCGGGCGGCGCCGCGCCCGTCGGCGACGGCGAGCGCGGCGCCGGCCCCGGCGGCATCCGCCGCCCCCGTGGCGTCCACGGTCTGGGCGTGATCGGCGTGATCGGCGTGATCGGCGTTCTCGACGCGTCCGGCGGGCTCGGCGGTCCCGGCGCGATCGGCGGTCCCGGCGGACTCGGGGCGTCCGACGGGCTCGGCGGTCCCGGCGCGATCGGCGGTCCCGGCGGACTCGGGGCGATCGGCGGGCTCGGCGGTCCCGGCGTTCTCGCCGCGCTCGCCGCGCTCGACGGACTCGCCGCGCTTGACGGACTCCCCGCGCTCGGCCAACTCCCCGCGCTCGGCGGCTTCGAGGGCGCCGGCGCCGAGTGAGGCCAGCAGGCGGGCGCCCCGGTCGGGCCGGGTGTCCAGGCCGGGCAGCAGCCCGGGCACGGCGACGGCCGGCAGGATGTGGCCCCACAGCACGGAGATGCGGTGCCCGAGGTCCGCGCGGCCGGTGAGCGCCCGCGACATCAACTGGATGCCGGCGAAGCCCCCGACCACCAGCTCCACCGTGTCGCGCGGCTCCACCGTGGGCAGCAACTCGCCCTGCTCGCGCGCCTGTGCCATCAGCGCCATGAGGCGGTCGGCCCACTGCAGGAACGGTCCCGTGTGGTCGACGCCGGGCGGCGCGCACTGGTCCACGGTCAGCCGGACGCTGCCCCGCAGCAGGGAGTTGCCCAGCAGCCGCTGCCCGACCACGAAGGTGATGTCGATGATCTCCTGCAGCTTGCAGGCCTGTCGCGGCACCGCGCCCAGCGGCACCTGCTCGTCCAGCACCGCCTGGGCCAGGGATTCCTTGGAGGGGAAGTGAAAGTACAAGGCGCCCTTGGTGACGTCGGCCCGCTCCAGCACCATGGCGATGGTGGTGGACGTGTAGCCGTGCTCGTCGAAGACCGCGCCCGCGGCTTCCAGGATCGCTCTGCGCGTCCTGATGGCGCGTTCCTGCCTCGCCATGAGAACCCCTTCGTCCGCGCCGGGCCGGCCGGCCGGCGACCGGTGCGCCGGCCGGTCGCGTACGGTCCCCCGCCGCCAGATCTCACCGAAAAACAAACCAGTTGCCTCGTACTGTAGCGCTCATCGATCCGGACCCGTCACCGTCGTCCGGGCGTCCGGCTCCCCGGCCGTCCGGAGTCAACAAGCCTTTACCACCCGCCCGGTGGACGAGGTGAGCCGCTGAGCTATCGTGTACGCCGAGCGAAGAAACAAACGGCATGCCCCGTTCTTTACGGCCCCGGGAGTGGTACGTCGATGCCGAGGCAGTTACGCGCCGAGCAGACCCGCGCGACGATCATCACGGCCGCCGCCGACCTGTTCGACCGGTACGGCTACGAGCGCACCAGCCTCAGCGACATCGTCGCCCACGCGAAAGTCACCAAGGGCGCCCTGTACTTCCACTTCGCGGCCAAGGAGGATCTGGCCCAGGCCATCATGGAGTTGCAGGCCCGGGCCACGTGCCGGGCGGCGAGCGAGGTCGACGGCCGGGGCTACTCGTCGCTGGAGTCCCTCATCCGCATCACCTTCGTACTCACCCGCCAGGCCGTCGACGGACCGGTGGTCCGCGCGGGCCTGCGGCTGGCCACCGCGGGCGTCGAACCCCGCCCTCCGCTGCGGCACCCCTTCACCGAGTGGCTCGAGGTCGCCACCCGCAAACTCCTCGGCGCCGTACGGGAGTCGGACGTCCACCCCGAGACCGATGTGCGGGCCGTCGCGCACTCCCTGGTCTGCTTCTACGTCGGCGCCCGCATCGCCGGCCGGCCCCTGGAACCGGTGGAGCGGCTGCCGCGCCGGACCACCGAGATGTGGTACCTGCTGATCCGCGGTCTGGTGCCCGTGCACCGGCGCCCGCGCTATCTCACCCTCGCCTCGCGGCTGGAGCGGGAGCCCGCCACCGGGTGAGCACGATGCGGGTGTGACCCGTGTGGCGCAAGGGAAAACGGACCGCGCGGCCCGGACGGTAGCGTGAGGCCATGCCCGACACCCCGTCAGCCCCGCCGCCCGCGCCCCTGCTCCTGGGCAACGAGCCCGGCTCCTTCCCGCGCGGTGTCCTGGCCGAGCGCCACCCGGCCATCATCCGCCAGGTGCGGCAGGACTTCCCCTACGGCCCCGAGCAGCACCGCGCCCTCGACGCGCTGTTGAGCAGCTGCACCGAGGGCGTCGTCGAGCCGCTCCCCGCCGGCGCGCACGACCACGACCGCTGGCAGGCCTGGGGCCTGGACCGGTACACGGGCCGGTCCTGGTTCGACGTGCCGTGGCTGTGGTCCGAGAGCTACTTCTACCGCCGGCTGCTCGAGGCCGTCGGGTACTTCGCGCCCGGCCCCTGGCAGGGCATCGACCCGTTCCGCCCGGCCAAGCTCGCCGGACTGGACTCCCCGGAGACGGACGCGGAACTGGCCGCGCTCGACGCGCTGGAGGACGAACCGGCCGCCGCCCGCGCCACGGCCCTGCTGCACGGTTCGCTCTGGGGCAACCGCGCCGACCTCGGCTTCCGCCTCTCCGCGCCCGGCGAGGAGGTGGCGCGGACCGCGCCCGCCCTCCTCGCCGACGACAGCGAGACCCTGTGGGCGCTGCTGCCGCCCGGCGGTACGGACGCCACGCTCTGCCTGGTCGCCGACAACGCGGGCCGCGAACTCCTCCCCGACCTGCTGCTCGTGGCCCACCTCCTGGCCGAGGGACGTGCCGGTCGCGTGATCCTGCACGTCAAGCCGTACCCGTACTACGTGTCCGACGCCACCACCGCCGACGTGGTCGACGCGGTGCGCCGGCTGGTCCGGGCACCGGGCGCCGCCGCCGGGTACGGGCACCGGCTGTGGTCGGCGCTGGGCGACGGCCGGCTGACGATCCGCGCCCACCCCTTCTCGTGCGCCCCGCTGCCGTACGCCGAGATGCCCGGCGATCTGCGCGAGGAGTTCGCCGCGGCCACTCTGACCGTCCTGAAGGGCGACCTGAACTACCGGCGCCTGGTCGGCGACCGGCTGTGGCCGCCGACCACACCGTTCCGCGACGTCACCGCGTACTTCCCGGGACCGGTCGCCGCTCTGCGCACCCTGAAGTCCGACGTCGTCACGGGGCTCGACCCGTCGACCGAGGCCGCGCTCGACGCCGCCGAGGACGGCCGCTGGCGCACCAGCGGCACCCACGCGCTGATCCAGGTCGCCACCTGACGCCGACCCGGGCCGAACTGGACGCCGAACCGGGCCGGAACGAACGCCGATTCGGGGCGGAGTCCGGGGCCGGACCGCTGCCGGAGCGGGGCCGGAGCGGGGCCGGAGCGGGGGGCTGATCCGGGCGGGAGCCCGGTGCCGGACCGGGCCGGAGCGCGGCGCTGATCCGGGCAGGAGCCCGCCGCTGATCCGAGGTGGAGCCCGGCGCTGGTCCGGGCCGGAACCCGGCGCCGATCCGGGCCGCTGTCCGACGCCGATGCAGGCCGCACATCGGACCGTACGCGGCCCGCAGAGCGGTGCGGTAGGCGGCCGGTACGCGGCCCGCCTGGCGGTGCGGTGCGCGGCCGGTGCGCGGCCCGCGCCGCGGGACCGGCGGCGGCCGGGAACCAGGTCCGCCGCCCGCGGCGCCGCTTCGGTCGCCGTTTCACGCGATGGTGTGATCGCGGCCGGGCGGCAGGATGGCGCCGGAGCGCCACGGGTAGGGCCGGGCCATGACGCAGCAGCCCTTCGAACTTCCCGCCTTCTACCTGCCGTATCCCGCGCGCCTCAACCCGCACGTCGACGAGGCGCGCGCCCACTCGACGCGCTGGGCGCGCGAGATGGGCATGCTGGAGGGCTCCGGGATCTGGGAGCAGGCCGACCTGGACGCGCACGACTACGGACTGCTCTGCGCCTGCACCCACCCCGACTGCGACGGCCCCGCCCTCTCCCTCATCACCGACTGGTACGTGTGGGTCTTCTTCTTCGACGACCACTTCCTGGAGACCTTCAAACGCGGCCAGGACCGCGCCGGCGGCAAGGCCCACCTGGACCGGCTGCCCCTGTTCATGCCCCTGGACCCGGCCACCCCCGTCCCCGAGCCGCAGAACCCGGTCGAGGCCGGTCTCGCCGACCTGTGGGCGCGCACGGTGCCGTCCATGTCGGCCGGCTGGCGGCGGCGGTTCGCCGTGGCGACCGAGCACCTGCTCAACGAGTCCCTGTGGGAGCTGTCCAACATCAACGAGGGACGCGTCGCCAACCCCGTCGAGTACATCGAGATGCGCCGCAAGGTCGGCGGCGCCCCCTGGTCGGCGGGGCTCGTGGAGTACGCGACCGCCGAGGTGCCCGCCCGGGTCGCCGGGACCAGGCCGCTCCGGGTGCTGATGGAGACCTTCTCCGACGCCGTGCACCTGCGCAACGACCTGTTCTCCTACCAGCGGGAGGTCGAGGACGAGGGAGAGCTCAGCAACGGCGTCCTGGTGCTGGAGACCTTCTTCGGGTGCAGCACCCAGGAGGCCGCCGACATCGTCAACGACGTGCTCACCTCCCGTCTGCACCAGTTCGAGCACACCGCCCTCACCGAGGTGCCCGCCCTTGCCGCGGAGCACCGTCTGACCCCCGCCGAGGTGGCGGCCGTCGCCGCCTACACCAAGGGCCTGCAGGACTGGCAGTCCGGCGGCCACGAGTGGCACACCCGCTCCAGCCGCTACATGAACGAACGGGCCCGTCCGGCCGCCGGCCTGCCGGGCCCCACCGGGCCCGGCACCTCGGCGGCCGACGTCCGCGCGCTGCTCGCCGCGACCGGCGCGAACCGGCTGCGCGCCTACACGCACGTCCCCTTCCAGAAGGTCGGCCCCTCCCGCATCCCCGAGCTGCGCATGCCGTACCCGCTCGCGCTCAGCCCGCACCTGGACGCGGCCCGCCGCTCGCTCACCGAGTGGTGCCGGCGCACCGGCATCCTCAGCGAGGGCGTCTGGGACGAGGACAAGCTCGCCGCGTACGACCTCGCGCTGTGCTCGGCCGGCCTCGACCCCGACGCCACGCCCGAGGCGCTCGCCCTGAGCGCCCAGTGGCTGGCCTTCGGCACCTACGGCGACGACTACTACCCCCTCGTGTACGGCCACCGCCGCGACCTGGCCGCCGCGCGGCTGACCACGGCCCGTCTGTCGCAGTGCATGCCGGTCGCCGGGGAGGAGGCGACGGCCCCCGTCAACGCCATGGAGCGGGCCCTGGCCGACCTGTGGGCGCGCACGACCGCCGGGATGACCCCCGACCAGCGGCGCACCTTCAAGGGCGCGATCGACACGATGACCGAGAGCTGGGTGTGGGAGCTGTCCAACCAGCTCCAGAACCGCGTCCCCGACCCCGTCGACTACCTGGAGATGCGGCGCGCCACCTTCGGCGCCGACCTCACCCTGAGCCTGTGCCGCATGGGCCACGGCCCGTCCGTCCCGCCCGAGGTCCACGCGAGCGGCCCGGTCCGCTCCCTGGAGAACGCCGCCGCGGACTACGCCTGCCTCCTCAACGACGTCTTCTCCTACCAGAAGGAGATCGAGTACGAGGGCGAGATCCACAACGCGATCCTCGTGGTGCAGCACTTCTTCGGCATCGGCTACCCGGCCGCGCTCGACGTGGTGCACGATCTGATGACCCAGCGCATGCGGCAGTTCGAGCACGTCGTCGCCCACGAACTGCCCGTCCTCCACGCCGACCTCGAGCTGTCGCCCGAGGCGCGCGCGGCCCTGGACGGCTATGTCGCGGACCTGCAGAACTGGATGGCCGGCATCCTCAACTGGCACCGGAGCGTCGACCGCTACAAGGCCGAGTGGCTGGCCCGGCGCGCCCACGCCTTCCTCCCGGACCGGCCGCCCGCGCCCGTCCTGCCGTCCGCCCCGCTCCTCGCGGCGTCACTCGTTCGTGGCTCGTGACGCGCCCTGACGCCGGGTAGGCACCAGCCGGAGGCGATCGATCGATGGAATCGATGGAACAGACTGCGTTGCGACCCAAGCCGATGCCCGGGCAGGCGCCGGGCGGTGCCGTCGCGGACGGCACCCGGCGGCGCCCGCACGCCGCGCGCCGCCGCGGCCGCCGGCTGGTCACCCTGCTGCTCGGCCTGCTCGCCGGACTGGGGCTGGTCCTGTCCGGCGTCGGCCTCGGCGCGTTCGGCGCCACCGTCATCGGGGTGGGCGGCCGGGCCGAGCCGCGGGGCACGGCGGGCGTGCAGCGGGCGTGGGAGCCGCGCCCGGGCCCCGCCCGCACACCCTCGGACGGCGCCCCCGCGCTCGTGTCCGCGCCGGTGCGCCCCACTCTCGGTGTCGAAGCCGTCGACGCCGGCGGCGGGCCGGGAGCCCGGGTCGTGGGTGTCCATGTGCCCGGGCCCGGCTACTCGGCGGGCCTGGTCCGCGGCGACGTGCTCCTGACGTTCGGCGGGGCCCGGGTCGGCTCCGCCGCCGACCTCGCCCGCGCGGTCGCCCGGGCCCGTCCCGGCAGGCCGGTGCCGGTGACCGTGCGGCACCGCGGCGGCGGCCTCGGGCGGCTGGCCGTCACACCGGGCGTGATGGTCTGAACCACCGGCAGGCCGGCCGGCGCGGGCCGGGCCCGCGCGGGCCCGGGCCAACCCGCGTGCGCCGCCCCGTCGCCCGCCTCGCGGTCCCGCGAGAGGGCCGCCGGCCTCTGTGCCCCGGCGGCGGCCGGTCTCCGTGCCCCGGCGGCGGCGGGCCTTTGTGCCCCGGCGGCGGCGGGCCTTTGTGCCCCGGCGGCGGCGGGCCTTTGTGCCCCGGTGGCGGCGGGCCTTTGTGCCCCGGTGGCGGCGGGCCTTTGTGCCCCGGTGGCGGCGGGCCTTTGTGCCCCGGTGGCGGCGGGCCTTTGTGCCCCGGCGG
>NZ_JBJDQT010000004.1:19481-238097 GCF_044903565.1 Streptomyces sp. NPDC004065
TGGCGGCCGGTCTCTGTGCCCCGGTGGCGGCGGGTCTTCGTGCCCCGGTGGCGGCGGGTCTTCGTGCCCCGGTGGCGGCGGGCCTCTGTGCCCCGGTGGCGGCGGGTCTCCGTGCCCCGGTGGCGGCGGGCCTTTGTGCCCCGGTGGCGGCGGGCCTCTGTGCCCCGGTGGCGGCCGGTCTCCGTGCCCCGGTGGCGGCGGGCCTCTGTGCCCCGGTGGCGGCGGGCCTCTGTGCCCCGGCGGCGGCTGGTCTCCGTGCCCCGGCGGCGGCCGGTGTCGCCCGCGCGGTCCCGGAACCCGGTGGTCACCGGCGTATCCCATCCGCCAGGATGGACCCGTGCCGGGCGGGACCGGCCGATCGGCTCGCGCGGCCCCGCACGGCCGGGCAGGATGCTGCCCGTAGTCCGCACCGCACGCCCAGCCGCCCACGGAGGCCCGGATGACCGGCACCGCGACCGCGCCCTTCACCGCCGACGACTACCGGGCCCGGATGACACGCGCCGCCCGGGCCGCCGCCGACGCCGGGCTGGCCGGGCTGCTGGTGGCACCCGGCCCGGACCTGGTGTGGCTCACCGGGTACGCGCCCACCGCCGTCACCGAACGGCTCACCCTGCTCGTCCTCGCCCCGGACCGGGACCCGGTCCTCGTCGTGCCCGCCCTCGAGGCCCCCGACGCCGCCCGCGCTCCCGGCGCGCCCGCCCTGACCCTGCGCGACTGGACCGACGGCAAGGACCCCTACGCCCTCACCGCCGCCCTCCTCGACGACAACGGCCGGTTCGGCATCAGCGACAACACCTGGGCCATGCATCTGCTGGGCCTGCAGCAGACCCTGCCCGGCACCTCCTACGCCTCCCTCACCGAGGCCCTGCCGATGCTGCGGGCCGTGAAGGACCCGGCCGAACTGGACCTCCTGGCAGCCGCCGCGGCCGCCGCCGACCAGGCGTTCGAGGAGATCCGCCACGTGGCCTTCGCGGGCCGCCGCGAGCGGGAGGTCGGAGCCGACCTCGCCGCCGCGCTGCGGCGCTTCGGACACGACCAGGTCGACTTCACCATCGTCGGCTCCGGCCCCAACGGCGCCAACCCGCACCACGAGATGGGCGACCGGCTCATCGAACGCGGCGACATGGTCGTCCTCGACTTCGGGGGCCTGAAGGCCGGGTACGGCTCCGACACCACCCGCACCGTCCACGTGGGCGAGCCCACCGAGGAGGAGCGCCGGGTGCACGACATCGTGCGCGAGGCCCAGGAGGCGGGGTTCCGGGCCGTGCGCCCGGGCGCCGCCTGCCAGGACGTCGACCGGGCCGCCCGCGCGGTGATCGCCGAGGCCGGATACGGCGAGTACTTCATCCACCGCACCGGTCACGGCATCGGCGTCACCACGCACGAGCCGCCGTACATGATCGAGGGCGAGGAACAGCCCCTGGTGCCCGGCATGTGCTTCTCCGTGGAGCCCGGCATCTATCTGCCCGGCCGCTTCGGGGTGCGCATCGAGGACATCGTCACGGTGACCGAGGACGGGGGCCGCCGGCTCAACGACACCACCCGCGAGATGGTGATAGTGGACTGACCCATCGGCAGACCCACCCGCAACCGAACGACACGGCGCGACATGACCCAGGCACCGACACCCACCGCGGACACCGTCCGCAGACTGGTCCGCACCCTGCTCAAGGACGGCACGGGCGGCCGGAGCGGCACGGGCGGCACGGCCGGCACCGGTGGCACGGCCGGCACGGGTGGCACGGCCGAAGGGCCCGACGTCCGGCCCGTCGCCGAGGGAGGCGAGCACTCCACCTGGTGGGTGGGCGCCCGCCATGTGCTGCGCCTGGCCCCCGACCGCGAGGCGGCCGTGCGCCTGCGCCGCGAGCTGCGCCTGCGCGACCTGGTCCGCCCCCATCTGCCGGTCGCCGTGCCGGCCGGCGTCGCGCACGGCGAGTGGGCGCCCGGACTGACGTACACGCTGGACACCAGGATTCCCGGCGGCACGGCCGGCGCGCACGACGTGTCCGCCGTCGGCGAGGACGACCTGGCCGGCCTGCTCGCCGGACTGCGCGAGGTGCCCGTGCGGCAGGCCGGGACACTCGGCGTTCCGCGCGTCGCGCCGCGCTCGCTGCAGGCCCTGCGCCGGATGGCCGTGCACGCCGCCGAACGCCTCGGCGCGGCCGACGAGTTCGACCCCGCCCGGATGGCCCAGCTCGCGCCCGCCGCCGCGGCCCAGCTCGCCGCGCAGCCCGGCACCGCGGTGCTCGTCCACCACGGCCTGAGCGGCGAGCACCTGGTGGTCGGCAGGGACGGCCGGGTGCGCGGCGTCCTCGGCTGGACCGACGCGGTGGTCGGCGACCCGGCCGAGGACATCGCCGGACTCGCCCTCGCCGTGGGCTCGGGCGCGGGCGTGCGCGCCGCCACCCTGGCCGGCTACGGCGCCCGGCTCTGCCTGCGCGGCCTGTGGCTGGCCCGCTGCGACGCCGTGATCCGCCTGGCCGACCGCCTCGACGGCCGCGGCGACACCCCGCTGCCCGTCCTCAGGACGCAGCTGCGGCACGCCTGGGAGGCGATCCTGCTGGAGCGGGTGACGGAGTTCCGCGACGACGACAAGGAGGACGAGGCGGGGGAGTTGTAGCTCGCGCGGTCTCGGCTCGCGGTGCCGGTGACCCCGGGCGGCCGGGGGACACGGGCGCCCGGCGGGCGGCCGGGTGTCCCCGGTGCTTGCCAGGCCGGGGGAGCCGGGCCCGGTGGCGGTGAGGTGTAGTGCGCGCGGGCGGGTGCGAGCGATGCCTCTGGAGGAAGGGCGGCGCGAGGCGGGGAGCCGCCTCCCCGGCGGGTGCCGCGCTCGCGCGTCACGGCGCGCGGCCACGACGACGGAGCACCCAGCGGACCCGCACCGGCCCTGCCGCCCCGCCCGGGCGGGCCGGCAGGCCGGCCTCCGCCCCGGTGCGCCGCAGCGGCGCGTGGCCGCAGGACGACGACGGCCGCCCCCGGGGCCGCCGTACGCGCGACGCTCCCGTGGTGCCGTACGCCCGACGCCCCCGGGGTGCCGTGCCCTCGGCGTCTCCGTCGCCCGGCGGGGTTCTGTGGGCGGGTCTGGTGCGCGGACGCCCCCGGGGCGCCGTGTCCTCGGCGTTTTCCGTCGCCCGGCGGGCTCCGTGGGCGGGCGGCGTCACCGGGCGGATCGCCGGCGGGGTGCCCAGGGCGGGGCCCCGGCCCGGCTCAGGTCTGGGACAGCACCACGCAGGACTGGCCCGGCAGGTGCAGCAGGCCGTCCGGGCCCGGGGTGTCGGCCGGCGTCCAGGCGGCGAGGATCTCGGCCGGGCGGGTGCCCAGCGGAATCGCGGCCGTCTCCTTGCCCAGGTTGAGCGCGACCCGCACGTCGCCGCGGCGGAAGGCGAGCCAGCGGGCTTCCTCGTCGTAGGCCACCTTGGTGTCGGCGAGGTCGGGGTCGGTGAGGTCCGGCTGCTCGTGCCGGAGGGCGATCAGCCGCCGGTACCAGGCCAGCATCCGCGCGTGCGGCTCGCGCTCCGGCTCGGACCAGTCCAGGCAGGAGCGGTCCCGGGTCGCCGGGTCCTGCGGGTCGGGCACGTCCTCCTCCGCCCAGCCGTGCTCGGCGAACTCCCGCCGCCGGCCCCGCCGCACCGCCTCCGCCAGCTCGGGGTCGGTGTGGTCGGTGAAGAACTGCCACGGCGTGCCCGCCGCCCACTCCTCGCCCATGAACAGCATCGGCGTGAACGGCGCGGTCAGCACCAGCGTGGCCGCGCAGGCCAGCAGCCCGGGGGAGTCCGCCAGCAGCATCGACAGCCGGTCGCCCTGGGCGCGGTTGCCCACCTGGTCGTGGGTCTGGGCGTAGCCGAGCAGCCGGTGCCCGGCCACCCGGTTGCGGTCCAGCGGCCGGCCGTGCCGGCGGCCCCGGAAGGAGGAGTACGTCCCGTCGTGGAAGTAGCCGCCGGTGAGGGTCTTGGCGACCGCCGCGAGCGGGGCCCGCCCGAAGTCGGCGTAGTAGCCCTGGGTCTCGCCGGTCACGGCCACGTGCAGCGCGTGGTGGAAGTCGTCGTTCCACTGCGCGTGCAGACCGAGGCCGCCCTCCGCGCGCGGGGTGACCAGCCGCGGGTCGTTCAGGTCGGACTCGGCGATCAGGAACAGCGGGCGGCCGAGGTCCGCGGAGAGCGCGTCCACGGCCGTGGACAGCTCCTCCAGGAAGTGGCAGGCGCGGGTGTCCACCAGGGCGTGCACGGCGTCCAGGCGCAGCCCGTCGACGCGGTAGTCCCGCAGCCACGCCAGCGCGCTGCCGACCAGGAAGTCGCGCACCTCGTCGGAGCCGGGCGCGTCCAGGTTGACCGCGGCGCCCCACGGGGTGTGGTGGGTGTCGGTGAAGTACGGGCCGAACAGCGGCAGGTAGTTGCCGGACGGGCCCAGGTGGTTGTGCACCACGTCCAGGACCACGCCCAGACCCAGCTCGTGCGCCCGGTCGACGAACCGCTTCAGCCCCTCCGGGCCGCCGTACGGCTCGTGCACGGCCCACAGCGACACCCCCTCGTACCCCCAGCCGTGCCTGCCGGGGAAGGGGCACACGGGCATCAACTCCACATGTGTCACGCCGAGTTCCACCAGATGCTCCAGGCGCGCGGCGGCGGCGTCGAAGGTGCCCTCACGGGTGTAGGTGCCCACGTGCAGCTCGTAGAGCACGGCGCCGGGCAGCGGGCGCCCGCCCCAGTCGGCGGTGCGCCACACATGGCGCGCGTGGTCGACGACCGCGCTCAGGCCGTCCGGCCCGTCCGGCTGCCGCCGCGAACGCGGGTCGGGCAGCACGGGACCCCCGTCCAGCGCGAACCCGTAGCGCGAGCCGTCCCGCGCCTCGCACTCCCCGGTCCACCAGCCCGCCCGCTCCGGATCGCGCTCCAGCGCGCGCGTGGCGCCGTCGCACTGGAGCGTCACACGGCCGGCCTGCGGTGCCCACACCTCGAACTGCACGGACGGTTCCCCTTCGTCTGCTCACCGTGATGTAGCCAGTCCAGGATGCGCCAATCGCGATCAATCCGCTTTCGAATACTCCCTTTTACGGCCGGTGTCGCCGGACGAGCGCGCCCCGCGGGCCGTTTTCCGGGTTTCTGGACACCCGCGTCCCCCTGACCGACAATCAGCAGCGTGACGTCGTCCTCCCGGTTCCCCACCTACCCCGCGCGGCTGTCCGACGCGGAGCGCGACAGGGCGCTGAAGGTGCTCCGTGACGGCGTCGCCATGGGCCGGCTGTCGCACGACACGTTCCTGCACCGGATGGAACTGGCCCTGGCCGCCCGCCGCTCCGAGGAACTGGCCGCCCTCACCGGCGACCTGCCGCCCACCGAGAGCCGGCTGTCGCGGCTGGTGTTCGGCGCCGTCGAGGCGGCCTCCGGCTTCACCGTACGGCTGCGCAGGGCCTGGCAGGCCGAGCGGCTGCCCAAGCTGCTGCTGCCGCACCCGGGCCACGGTCACCCGCTGCGCATAGGGCGGGATCCGGCCAGCGGGCTGAGACTGACCCACGAGACCGTCTCCCGGGTGCACGCCGAGCTGCGCCACCAGGGCGGCATGTGGGTGCTGCGCGACCTCGGCTCCACCAACGGCACCACCGTCAACGGACGGCGGGTGATCGGCGCGGCCGTGGTCCGCGAGGGCGACCAGGTCGGCTTCGGGCAGGTGGCGTTCCGCCTCTCCGCGCACTGAGCCCCGCCCCTCCGGCGCCGCCCCCGCGCCACCCCGCCCAGGCCCTGGCCTGGGCATTACTCGGCGGGACGAGGCAAGTCTCTTTTCGGACGGCGGTGTTGACGTACCGGACAAGTCGTGACTGACTGTATGTACGTCATGTACATCCGGTGAACCGACGGCACCGCATCGTGGAGGTGTGCCCTGTCGCCACTCCACCGCTACCCGCTCGTCGACGAGCTGGGCGCACGGGCCGCCGCACTCGTCGCCCGCCACCCCCGGGACGCCCGGCTGCGCCGGGTCGGCACCTCCCGGGCCGGCACGCCCCTGTGGCTGCTTTCCGTCGGTCACGGCCCCCGCCAGGCCCTGGTGGTCGCCGGACCGCACGCCAACGAGCCCGTGGGCGGAGCCACCGTCCTGCGGCTGGCCGAACGGGTGCTCACCGCGGGCGGCGCCGGCGAGGACACCGACGTCACCTGGAACCTGCTGCTGTGCCTGGACCCCGACGGCTCCCGCCGCAACGAGGACTGGCTCACCGGCCCGTACACCCTCGGCCACTACTTCCGGCACTTCTTCCGCCCCGGCTTCCTGGAACAGCCCGAGTGGCTGCCCGACGGCGCCGCCTCCGCCGCCCTGCCGGAGACCCGCGCCCTGCTCGCCGTCCAGGACGAGCTGCGGCCCTTCCTGCAGGTCTCGCTGCACGGCGTCGACGTCGGCGGCGGCTTCGTCGAGGTCACCGACGAGCTGCCGGGCCTCGCCAGGCGCCTCGCGCACACCGCGGCCCGCCTCGGCATCCCGCGCGAGCTCGGCGCCTACGACGCGCTGTACTGGCCCCGCCTCGGGCCCGCGGTCTACCGCATCCCGCCGCCGCGCCGCGCGGGCCTGGCCGCCGCCATCACGGAGGCGGCGGTGGAGTCGACATGGTTCCACCCGCACCCGTACGGCACCGTGACCGCCGTGGTGGAGGCGCCCATGTGGGGCGTGCCCGCCGTGGCGGACGGCTCGCCGCCCGCGGACCGGGACGGGGTGCTGCGCACCGTCAGCCACGGACTGCGCGCCGACACCCGGCTCCTGGACGGTCTGCTGGCCCGGGCCCGCCCCCACCTGGCCGGAGCGCCGGACGCGGCGCGCCTGCTCGCCCCGGTGGACGACTACGCGCTGGTCTGCCCCTCGCTCGTCGACGCCTGGGACCCCGACACCGTGGCCCGGGACGGCGCCGCGCGTCCGCTCCCGCCGCTGACCAGCGCCCATCTGGCCGCGCTGCGCATCGCCGGGCGGCGGCTCGCCCTGCGCACCGCCGGGCTGCTGCACCGGCTCGTGCGCTCCTCGGGGCACGACCCGGCGGACGTACTGCCGGAGCTGGACCGGCTCATCGACCGCTGGTGCGACGACTACCGCACCGGCCTGGGCGCGCGCTGGATACCGGTCGCCCGGCAGGCCGAGTACCAGACCCGGGTGGTGCTGGCCGCCGCCGAGTCGGCCGGGCGGGCGCGGGCGTGCTCCCGTTCGGGTGAGCCGGACTGGGGTTCCCCGGCCGCCGTGCCGATACACCGGGAATGACCCACTTCACCAAGGCGACCCCGGCCCGGCTGCTGGGCGGCCTGGCGGCCGCGGCGGCCCTCCTCCTCGCCGGCCCGGCCCCCGCCCTGGCGGCCCGGCCGCAGCACGTCGACGGCGACTGGCTCTATGTCTCGGTCACCCACGGGGACACCCGTTCCGGTGACACCCGCGGCACCCTGCTGCTGTGCGACCCGCCCGAGGGACACTCCCACGCGGCCCAGGCCTGTGCCCAGCTGCGCTCGGTGCGCGGCGACATCCGCGGCATCCCCCACAAGGACGTCGTCTGCGCGATGGTCTACGCCCCCGTGACGGTCCAGGCGCGCGGACAGTGGCAGGGCCGCGCGATCGACTACCAGGAGACCTTCGCCAACGGCTGTGTCATGCGGGCCCGCACGGGCGAGGTGTTCGCGCTGGACGGGTGAGACGTCCGCGTCCGCGGGGGTGAGGCGTCCGCGCCCGCGGGGTGGGATGCCCGCGTGCGCGGGGCGAGGCGTTCCCCGCATCGTCCTGGAAGCGATGGAGCGCGGGATATCCGCGTGCGCGGGGCTGAGGCGTCCGCGCCCCAGGGGCGGGAGGTCCGCGCCCGCGGGGGTCGGACGCCGGCGCCGCGGGGCTGAGACGTTCGCGCCCGTGGGGCTCAGACGCCGGCGCCCGAGGGGTGAGATGTCCCCGCCGGCGGGTGAGAGGCCCGCGCCGGGCGGGTGAGGCGCTCCCGCCGACGTTCACGCCGGGCAGGTGACGCGGCGTCCTCATGCCTCGTGTTCGCGGGCGTGGTGTGCGGTGGCCAGGACGGTGCGGGCCTGGTGTTCGACCTGGTGCTCCAGGGGGACCCAGCGGGCGCGGAAGCGGCGGGCGAAGGAGTCGCACCAGTCCGCCACGAGCCGTTCCAGGGCGGGCGCGGCCCGGTCGTCGCTCTCCTTCAGCACCCGCAGCAGCATCGCCGCCGCCCGCAGCGGCAGCCGGCGGCCGAAGGCGTCCACGCTGCCGACGTACGCCATCGTGGTGTCGGCCGGCGGCATCAGGCTCCAGTCCGCCGCCAGCCCCGGCACCAGGCTCAGCCCCCATTCGGCGGCCCGCAGCAGCGGTCCGCCGGCGCCCTGCAGCCGGGGCAGCGCGTCCGCGAGCACCACCTCCACCTCCCGCGCGTCCCGCAGCAGCCGGTGGGCCAGCCGCCGCAGCGCCGCCGCGGGCGCGGGATGCGGCGCGGGGTCGTCCACGAGGTCGCTCGCCCACATCGGCACCTCCACGACCGCGGTCAGGCCGCCGTACCGGTGCACGCGGTACCAGGTGCTGTGCCGGGCGTCGTCCGGCATGCTCGGGTAGGCCGCGCCCGCGCCCGGGCCCGGCATCACCCGCACGCCGGGCCCGGAGACGGGCCAGCCCGCCGCGTCCGAGGCGCCCGTCTCCACCGGGATGTGCAGCTCGGCCGCCGACTTGCCGAACGGCTCGGCGAGCCCGGGGACGTCCCGGGTCAGCTGCACCCAGCTGCCCCCCAGATCGGTCCCGTGCAACGTCACCTGGAGGTACGGCCGCAGCTCGTCGATGACGCCGGTCAGCGCGTGCGTCTCGGGCGGCAGCCGGTCCGCGGGCAGCACGGACGGCGCCCACTCCGGCTGCTCGGCCCCGGCGGGGCGGAAGAAGCCGAGGTGGTAGTCGAGCAGGCTGCGCGGCGCCGGCGAGACGTGCAGGCTCGCCCCGTCGGGGTCCGCGCACAGCAGGAAGTGCCAGGAGGTGCCGGTCCGCAGCCGCCGGTCCGCCAGCACGCGCTCGGCGAGGGCCAGCAGGGTGGCGCCGCCGGCCGGCTCGTTGGCGTGGGCGCCGGCGACCACCAGGACGGCACGGGGCGCCCGCCCCAGGGACAGCAGGTGCAGGGGTCGGCCCGAGCGGGAGACACCGATCTGCCGCAGCGCGCACACGGCCGGCCGGCGATCGGCCAACGCCCGGGCGGAGGCCACCAGTTCGGGAAGGCTGGGGTAGCGCAGCTCCGGCAGGAGACTCACCCCCGACTTGTCCGCCCGGCTTCGCACTCCGCAGTACCCCACGGCGGGTGTGGCCTGTCAAGTACGCGGCCCGCCGGGCGCCGGGAGCGGTCCGGGGGCGCCCGGAGGCCCGGCGGCGCCTGCAGACCCGGCGGCGCCCCGGCGAGCGCCCTCACCGCTCCTCGGGAGCCGCCACCCGCTCCAGCAGCGCCACCGGCAGCCGCTCGAAGAGCTCCGCCACGCGCGCGTGCCCCTCGAACTCCCGCCCCGGCGCCAGCACGTCGGCCCACCGGCCGGCCGGCAGCGGCAGCCGGGTGTCGCGCCAGCCGCCCGCCCCGGCCAGCCGCAGCGGCAGCCGGGTCACCGCCGTGACGCACCGCCCGGAGCGCGCGAAGGCCAGGCAGTGGCCCGCGGCCGGCCCCTCGGCGGCCAGCGGCTCGTACGAGGCCGCCCCGCCGAAGACCTCCGGGCGGCGGGCGCGCAGCCGCAGCGCCGCCGCCGTCACAGCGGCCTTGTCGCCGGGGTCGTCCGGCGGGAAGGACACGGGCCGCCGGTTGTCCGGGTCCACCAGCGCCCGGTACTCGGCCTCGGTGCCCTGGAAGAGGTCGGGCACGCCCGGCATGGTCAGCTGCACCAGGGCCGTGCCGAGGACGTTCGCCCGGATGTACGGCTCCAGCGAGCGCCTCAGCGCCCACACCCGCCTCCCCGGCGCCCCGCACGGCCCCTCGGCGACGAAACGCGCCACCGCCTCCTCGTACGACGGGTCCTGCTCGGTCCAGCTGGTGTGCAGGCCCGCCTCCCGCACATGCTTCAGCAGGGCCTGGCGCACCCGCTCGGTGTACTCCGGCCCGGGCTCCTCCCCGTCCGCCGGGCCCAGCCCGAACACCGTCTGCCAGGCCGCCCAGGCGAGCTGCGCGTCGGGCGCCTCGCCGCCGGCGTCCGCCGCCCCGGCCGGCACCTCCGCCCACCGCCGCGGGCACTCGGTGAGCACGGCCAGCGCCGCCCGTACGTCGGCGCTGCGCTTGGTGTCATGGGTGGACACCACGGTGCCGGTCAGCGGCCAGTCGCGCTGCACCCGCGCACAGTACGCGTGGAAGTCCTCCGGGGAGACGGCCGGATGGCCGGGGTCGCCGCCGACCTCGTTGGCCGACAGCAGCGGCACGTACCGGTAGTAGGCGGTGTCCTCCACGGACTTCGCCCGCAGCGCGGAGGCGGCCTGCGCGAAACGGGTCCGCAGTTCCACCACGCCGGGGCCGTCACCGGCCCGCCCGGTCAGCAGGTCGCGCACGACGTCGACGGCCTCGCCCTCCTCCGGCACCGCGAAGGCGCGCCGGGCCTCCTCGGCGGCGGCCTCGGTGAGGACCGAGGCCGCGTCCACGGAGGCGTAGGGCCGGTAGACCTCCAGGCGGACCAGCAGCTCCCGCAGCGCGGTGCGCAGCGCCCAGGGGGCGCGGTCGCGCAGCGCGAGGTCCGGCGAGCCGGCGCACACCCGGCTCGCCACCCGGGTCAGCCGCTCCGTCTCGGCGGCCAGTTCGTGAGTGATCACCTCGTACGCGGCGCGCCGCGCCGTCGCCGCCCAGTCCCCGCCGCGGTCGCTCGGCGGGGCGGCGTGGCGGCGGTACAGGGCGAGCAGCTCCTCGGCCCCGGCCGGGTCGGTGAACAGGCCGTCGACGTGGCGCAGCGCGTCGTAGCCGGTGGTGCCGGCGACCGGCCAGGCGGGCGGCAGGTGCTCGCCGTCCGAGAGGATCTTCTCGACGACCGTCCAGCGGCCCCCGGTCGCCTCGTGCAGCCGCCGGAGGTAGGCGTCGGGGTCGGCGAGGCCGTCGGGGTGGTCGACGCGCAGCCCGTCGACGACCCCCTCGCGCACCAGCTGGAGGATCTTGGCGTGGGTGGCGTCGAACACCTCCGGGTCCTCCACCCGCACCCCGATCAGTTCGGAGATGCTGAAGAAGCGGCGGTAGTTCAGCTCGGTGCGGGCCAGCCGCCACCACACCGGGCGGTACCACTGGGCGTCCAGCAGCTCGGGCAGCGGCAGGTGCGCGGTGCCCTCGCGCAGCGGGAAGGCGTGGTCGTAGTAGCGCAGGACGTCGCCGTCCGCCTTCAGCCGCGCGCTCTCCTTGCCGAGCGGCCCGCCGAGCACCGGCAGCAGCACCTTGCCGTCCTGGGCGTCCCAGTCGATGTCGAACCAGCGCGCGTACGGCGACCGCGGCCCCTCGCGCAGCACCTCCCACAGGGCGCGGTTGTGCCGGGGCGCCATGGCCATGTGGTTGGGGACGATGTCCACGACCAGGCCGAGTCCGTGCTCCCGGGCGGTGCGGGCCAGGGCGCGCAGCCCGTCCTCGCCGCCGAGCTCCTCGCGCACCCGCGCGGGGTCCGTGACGTCGTAGCCGTGCGCGGAGCCGGGGACGGCCTCGAGGACGGGGGACAGGTGCAGATGGGAGACGCCGAGCGAGGCCAGGTACGGCACGGCGTCCGCCGCGGCCGCGAAGGGGAACTCGGGCTGCAGCTGGAGCCGGTAGGTGGCCGTGGGCGCGGCGGGTTCGGGGCGCTCGGATGTCATGCAGAGCTACGTACCCAGCGGGCCGCTTTTCGTGTCACGCCCGCCCGCCGTACCCGCACCCCCGTCGCGCCCCCGCTCCCCGGTCACCCGGACGGCCCCGCCCGGGCCTCACCCGCACGGACGGTCCCGGTCCGTCCGTACCGGGTGGCCGGGAGGGTGCGTGCGGGGTGGCCGGAGGGTGCGTGCGCAATGGCCGGGAGGGTGCGCGGTGGCCGGAGGGTGCGTGCGGGGTGGTCGGGAGATTGCGTGCGGGGCGGGCCGGCGTGTCCGGAGGCACCCGTACGGCTCGCGCGCCGCGCGGGTGCCTCCGGCGGCCGGGCGGGGGCGGCGCGGTCAGGCCGGGCGGCGCAGGACGGCCAGGCTGCGGTCCTGGAGGGTCAGGCGGTCGCCGGCGTCCACCTTCGCGCCACCGTCCGTCCGGACGCCGTCCGCGCGGGCGGTGTCGATCACCACCTCCCACTGGCGTCCGTGGTCCACCGGCACCACGAACTCCAGCGGCTTCGGCGCGGCGTTGAACATCAGCAGGAACGAGTCGTCGGTGATCCGCTCCCCGCGCGGGCCCGGCTCCGAGATGGCGTTGCCGTTCAGGAACACCGTCAGCGCGGAGGCCTGCGCCGAGTCCCAGTCCCGCTGGGTCATCTCCTTGCCCTCCGGGGTGAACCAGGCGATGTCCGACAGGTCGTCGTGGGTGCCCTCCACCGGCCGCCCGTGGAAGAAGCGGCGCCGCCGGAACACCGGGTGGTCCCTGCGCAGCCGGGCCATCGTCCGTACGAACCCCAGCAGCCCGCCGCCGTCCCCGCCCTCCCCGCCGTCCCCGCCGTACTCGTCGTCCCCGCCGTCCTCCGGCCAGCGCACCCAGGACAGCTCGTTGTCCTGGCAGTAGGCGTTGTTGTTGCCCTTCTGCGTGCGGGCGAACTCGTCGCCGTGGCTGAGCATGGGCACGCCCTGGGACAGCATCAGCGTCGCGACGAAGTTGCGCATCTGCCGCGCGCGCAGCCGCAGCACCTCCGGGTCGTCGGTCTCGCCCTCCACCCCGCAGTTCCAGGACCGGTTGTGACTCTCGCCGTCCCGGTTGTCCTCGCCGTTGGCCTCGTTGTGCTTGTCGTTGTACGACACCAGGTCGTGCAGGGTGAAGCCGTCGTGGCAGGTCACGAAGTTGATCGAGGCGAGCGGGCGGCGGCCGTCGTCCTGGTAGAGGTCGGAGGAGCCGGTCAGCCGGGAGGCGAACTCCGCCAGCGCCCGCGGCTCGCCCCGCCACAGATCGCGCACCGTGTCCCGGTACTTGCCGTTCCACTCGGTCCACAGCGGCGGGAAGTTCCCCACCTGGTAGCCGCCCTCGCCGAGGTCCCACGGCTCGGCGATCAGCTTCACCTGGGAGACCACCGGGTCCTGCTGCACCAGGTCGAAGAACGACGACAGCCGGTCCACCTCGTGGAACTGCCGGGCCAGCGTCGCCGCCAGGTCGAAGCGGAAGCCGTCGACGTGCATGTCGGTGACCCAGTACCGCAGCGAGTCCATGATCAGCTGGAGCACGTGCGGGGACCGCATGAGCAGCGAGTTCCCGGTGCCCGTGGTGTCCATGTAGTAGCGCGGGTCGTCGGTGAGCCGGTAGTAGCGGGGGTTGTCGATGCCCTTGAAGGACAGCGTCGGGCCCAGGTGGTTGCCCTCGGCGGTGTGGTTGTAGACCACGTCGAGGATGACCTCGATCCCGGCCTCGTGCAGCGCCCGGACGGCCGACTTGAACTCCAGGACCTGCTGGCCGCGGTCGCCCCAGGAGGCGTAGGCGTTGTGCGGGGCGAAGAAGCCGATCGTGTTGTAGCCCCAGTAGTTGCTCAGGCCCATGTCGACCAGCCGGTGGTCATGGACGAACTGGTGCACCGGCATCAGCTCCAGCGCCGTGACGCCCAGCTCCGTCAGGTGCTCCAGGATCGCCGGGTGGGCGAGCGCGGCGTAGGTGCCGCGCAGCTCCTCGGGCAGCCCGGGGTGGCGCATGGTGAGGCCCTTGACGTGCGCCTCGTAGATCACCGTCTCGTGGTAGCCGCGGCGCGGCGGGCGGTCGTCGCCCCAGTCGAAGTACGGGTTGACCACGACCGACGTCATGGTGTGCGGCGCCGAGTCCAGGTCGTTGCGCCGGTCGGGGTCGTCGAAGTGGTAGCCGTACACCTCCTCGCCCCAGCGGATCGAGCCGCTGACCGCCTTCGCGTAGGGGTCGAGCAGCAGCTTGGCGGAATTGCACAGCAGGCCCCGCTCCGGGGCGTACGGACCGTGCACCCGGAAGCCGTACCGCTGCCCGGGCATGACACCGGGCACGTACGCGTGCCGGACGAACGCGTCGGACTCCCGCAGTTCCACCGCCGTCTCCGAGCCGTCGTCGTGCAGCAGACACAGCTCTACTCGGTCCGCGGCCTCCGTGAAGACCGCGAAGTTGGTGCCGGCGCCGTCGTACGTGGCACCGAGTGGGTACGCCTCTCCAGGCCAGACCTGCATGGACACGACTCTTTCAGGTGTGGGGCGTCACGGGTGACGCCTCGGCCGCGAGTCCCCCCGAAAGTGAGGGAGCCGCCTCTGACTCACGTCCCTCTTACCCGGCGACCAGCTCATTCACGGCATGTCGCCCTTTTGTGCCCCTATGACCTTTACATCGTATATCGAACGGGTGAGCCTCTTGGGTCCTTCCCTGGCGCCGGGGCGGTCAACGCTATGAATCCGCTCACTCCGCCTTCCCCCGCGGAAGCGGAACCGCCAACGACTAGGCGGAAGTTGGGAAACGAGCTGTCCATCCGGCTGCACCGCGCGGCGCTCCCGGAGTACCCTTCCTTGATCGTTGGGACGGGGAGTGCCCGGGGGAGCGGAAGGCGGTGCGCGGGTGGGCTCGGGAGGCCTGGAGCTGCCCCCTGGTGACGAGGGTCACGAGGGGAGCTCCGCTGACGTCCCGCCCGGCGCGGTGTCCCTGGCCCGGCCGATGGGCGCGGGTGCCATCGGCCCGGAGCTGGACTGGGACGCCGACGCCTGGCGCGAGGTGCGCACGCGCGCCCAGCGGGCCGGCCGCGCCTACATATGGCTGAACCTCGTCGAGCAGCGGCTGCGCGCCGTGGTGGCCGCCGTCCTGCGGCCCGTCTACGAGCCGGTCCACGGCGACGACTGGGTGGTCGCCGCCGCCGGGCCGGCGGGCCAGGAGTGGGTGCAGCGGGCGGTCGCGGTGCGCGAAGTCAGCCGCCGCAAGGGCTACTTGCTCGACCCGGCGGACGACAACGTGATCAGCTTCCTCACCCTGCCGCAGCTGCGCGAGCTGATGGTGCAGCACTGGCCCTGCTTCGAGCCGTACATCGACGAGCGGCGCGACGTCGAACTCGCCCTGGACGAGCTGGAGGTCACCCGCAACGTGGTCTCCCGCAACCGGGCCCTGTCGGAGACGGTGCTCGGCCAGGCCGAGCGGGCCTCGGCGCGCCTGCTGGAGATCCTCGGCACCGGCGGCGACGTGCCCTCCGCGCGGCGGCTGCCCGTCGACGCGGTCGAGGACCTCGTCGGCGACCGGTACGCGGACGTGGTCGCCGTGCACCCCGACCGGGTGCGGCTGCTGCGCCAGTTCCCGGCCGAGGACATCTTCGGCGGCGCCCGCCGCCTGGACGCCATCGGCATCGGCCTCAACCTGCTGGTGCAGAACTTCTCCGGCCGCCGGCTGGTGCGGCTGGCCGGGTCCGGCTGCCGGGTGCGGCTGCTGTTCCTCAACCCGGCCTCCAGCGCGGTGAAGCGGCGCGAGCGCGAACTCGGCCTCAAACGCGGTGAGCTGAGCCGCTCGGTGGAGATGAACATCCTGCACATGCGCCGGGTGCGCTCCCGGCTGCGGGACCCGGGCGCCTTCGAGATCCAGGTCTACGACGAGACCCCGCGCCTGACCGCCTACCTGGTGGACGGCGACGGATCCGACGGCATCGCGGTCGTGCAGTCGTACCTGCGGCGCAGCCGCGGCATGGAGGCGCCGGTGTTCGTGCTGCGCAACGGCAGCAAGGTGGTCAAGTCCGACCACGTCGAGGAGAGCGGGCTGTTCTCCGTCTACCGCGAGGAGTTCGAGCTGATGTGGGCGGATTCGCGTCCGGTGTCCTGAAGTCCCGATTGTCAGTGGCGCATGCGATCGTGAGGACGACTGGGGGAGAGCACCACCGAGGAGGGGGGCCGCCATGGGCTGGCACCGGGAGCTGCTGATCGGTTTCGACCTGGAGACCACCGGCACGGACCCGCGCGAGGCGCGCATCGTCACAGGGGCCGTCGTCGAGCTCCGGGGAGGGCTGCCGGGCGGGCGCCGGGAGTGGCTGGCCGACCCCGGGGTCCCGATACCGGCCGACGCGGTGGCGGTGCACGGCATCAGCGGCGAGCGGGCGGCGGCCGAGGGCAGGCCGGCCGACCAGGTGGCGGACGCCATCGCGGACGTGCTGACCGGCTACTGGCGCACGGGCGTACCGGTGGTCGCGTACAACGCCGCCTTCGACCTGAGCCTGCTCTCCGCCGAACTGCGGCGGTACGCACTGCCGTCGCTGCGGGAGCGCCTCGACGGCGCGGAGCCCGGACCGGTCATCGACCCGTACACCATCGACCGCTGGGCCGACCGCTACCGGCCCGGCAAGCGCACCCTGAAGGCGGTCTGCGGGGAGTACGGCGTGGTCCTCGACTCCGCCCACGACGCCGCGGCCGACGCCCTCGCCGCGGCCCGGCTGGCCTGCGCGATAGCCGGCCGCCACGCCAAGGTGGCGGCGCTCGGCCCGGCGGAGCTGCACCGCCGCCAGATCGAGTGGTACGCCGCCTGGGCGGCGGACTTCCAGGCCTTCCTGCGCCGCAAGGGCGACCCGGACGCGGTGGTCGACGGCTCGTGGCCACTGCGGGCACCGGCGGACGAACCGGTCTGACCGCGGCGGGGCCGCACGGCGGCCGGCCGCGGGCCGGGGCTCGCGGGCCGCGCATCGTGCGGCGTACGCCACCGGGCCGGACGCCGTGGGCCGGGTGCCGGCCGGGCCGGACGCCGCGGGCCATGTGACGGCCGGGCCGCCGTGGCCTGCGCGCCGCCGCCCCGGCACGGGGCCGGGACCGCACGGCCTTGCGCGGGGCCGGGACCGGCGCCCTGCGGGGGCCCGCCGGGGGCCTCGGGCGGGCGTCGGCCTGAGGGGCCGGGCGCGCGTCCGCCGGTGTGCCCGGGCGCGTGCCCGCCGGGGCGTGGGCGGGGTTCTGCCGGACGGCGGGGGCGGGGGCGGGGGCCTGCCGGGGGTTTCGAGGCGGGCGTGCGCCTGGGGGCCCGGACGGGATCCGCCGATGGGCCGGGTGGGGATCTGCTGGAAGGCCCGGTTGGGCATCCGCCGATGCGCCGGGCGGGGACCTGCCGAGGAGCCCGGACGGGCACCCGCCGGAGGAGCTCGAACGGGTGCCCGTCGGAGGGCGCGGGCGGGGTTCCGCCGGGGAACCCCGGGTGGGCACCCGTTGGTGCGCCTGGACGGGGATCTGCCGGAGGCCAGGTGTCGGCGCCCACCGGTGCACCCGGGGGGTCATCCGCCGACGTGCCGGGCGGGGATCTCCCGAGGAGCCCGGACACGCGCCCGCCGGGGGCGCGGGAGGGGTTCCGCCAGGGGCCTCGGGGCGGGCGTGCGCCTGGGGGCCCGGGCGCGCGCCTGCCGGTGTGCCCGGGCGCGTGCCCGCCGGGGCGCGGGCGGGGTTCTGCCGGACGGCGGGGGCGGGGGCCTGCCGGAGACCTCGGGGCGGGCGTGCGCCTGGGGGCCCGGGACGGGATCTGTCGATGCGCCGGGTGGGGATCTGCCGGGGGCCTCGGGGCGGCATCCGCTGGCGGGCCGGACGTGCGCCCGCCGGTGCGTTCGGCACCCGGGGTGCGGCCGGCGGTATCCGTGGGCGCATCCCTGACGGGGAGTCAGAAGGGGTACCAGCGCACCGTGTCGTCGCCGTCCCGCAGGGACTTCACCCGGCGTTCGAACTCGGCCAGCGCCTTGGGGTTGTGCGGGGCGTGCTGGGCGACCCAGGCGCAGCTCGCGGTCTCGCGCGCGCCGCGCAGCACCGGGCAGCCCTCCCACTCCCGCACGTCCCAGCCGTAGGCCGCGGTGAAGGAGTCGTAGGCCGGTGCGGGCAGGCCGTAGCGGTCCCGGGACAGGGCCATGACGACGAGGTCGTGCTCGCGCAGGTCGGCGGAGAAGGTCTCGAGGTCGACCAGCACCGGACCGTCCGGGCCGATGTGCACGTTGCGCGGCAGCGCGTCCCCGTGGATGGGGCCGGGCGGCAGGTGCGGGGTGAGCGCGGCGGCGGCCGCCGCGAAGCCGTCACGGCGCGCGCGCAGATACGCCGCGTCCGCCGGGTCGATCGCGTCGCCCGCGAGCCGCAGCCAGCGTTCCACCCCGCTCAGCAGGTCCCTGGGCGGCAGTTCGAACGCGGGCGCGGGCAGGGCGTGCACCGCGCGCAGCAGTACGGCCAGGTCCCGCGGCTCGGCGGGCCGTACCGGATCGGGCAGCCGGTGCCAGACGGTCACCGGATGGCCGTACACCAGCAGTGCCTCGGGCTCGGCGGCCCGCACCGCCGGGACGCCGGCCTCGGCCAGCCAGGCCGCGATCCGCAGCTCGCGCCGTGCCCGTTCCAGCAGTTCGGCGTCGCGGCCCACCTTGACCACGAGGTCACCGGAGGCGAAGACGGCGTTCTCGCCCAGGGCGAGCAGCCGTGCGCCGCGCGCCGCGTCCGGCAGCACTCGCGCCGCGGCCAGTACGTCCCGCGCCCGCGCCTCGTCCATCGCCCGCTCCCGCCTCCGCATCGGTGTCCGCGTCCGGACAGGTGTCCGCGCCCGTGTCCGCGTCCGTGTCCGTCGTGTGCGACCGCGCCGGTGCGCGGGCACGGGGCCCAGTCTCCCATCCCCGCAGGCCACGGCGGCCCCGGGCCGTCCCCGCGCCAGGGCCCCCGCGGCCGGGACCCGGAGCGACCCGGGCGCCCGGAGCGACGGCGGCACCCGCCGGCTCGCCCGGAGCCGACGGGTGCCGAGGGTGCCGACGGGTGCCGTATTGCCGTATACGGACGCCCTGTACGGAGCAGAGGGGTCAGACCTTCAGGCGCTCGTGCTCCCTGGGCCCGGGCGGTGCGGCCACCGCCTCCGCGACCTCGTCGTGGGTGAGGTCCGGCAGGCGGTGCAGCCACCGGGGCAGGTACCAGTTGCGCTCGCCCAGCAGCGCCATCACCGCGGGCAGCAGCACGCCCCGGATGACCGTGGCGTCGATCAGCACCGCCGCCGCCAGGCCCACACCCATCTGCTTCATCGACTGCATCGACAGCGTGCCGAAGATCGCGAACACCGCCACCATGATCACCGCGGCGCTGGTGACGACGCCCGCCGTGGTGACCACGCCGTGCTGGATCGCCTCCTTGGTGGAGCGGCCCCGCAGCCGCGCCTCGCGGATCCGGGAGACCACGAACACGTGGTAGTCCATCGAGAGGCCGAACAGGATCACGAACAGGAACAGCGGCAGCCAGGTGACGATCGCGCCGACGCCCTGCGCACCCACCAGGGAGGCACCCCAGCCGTGCTGGAAGACGGCCACGAGGATGCCGTAGGCGGCGCCCACCGACAGCAGGTTGAGCACGATCGAGGTGATCGCGACGGTCAGCGAGCGGAAGGACAGCAGCATCAGCAGGAAGGCGAACACCACGACGAAGGCGAACACCGGCACGACGGAGCCGACGAGCTGGTCGTTGAAGTCGCGCGAGCCGGCGACCTGCCCGGTGACCGGCGCCCGCAGCCCCTCGACCTTGCCCAGCGTCGCGGGCCGCACCTCGTCGCGCAGCTTCTCCAGGCTCTTGCCCGCCTTGTCGAAGTCGGAGCCGCCGACCAGGGGCACGGAGACGAACGCGACGTTCTGCGCCCGGTACAGCTTGACGTCCACCGGGCCGCGCGAGGCGCCCGAGGAGACGGCCTCCTCCTTGAACCGGGCCAGCGCCGCCCGCACCTCGGGCGCCTCGATGTCCTTGGCCTCGACGACCACCTGGGCCGGCTCGGAGCCGCCGGGGAAGGCCTCGTTGACCCGGTTGTACGTCTGCACGATCGGCAGCGAGTCACCGAACTCCTGGTCCAGGGTGAGCTGCGAGGTCTTCATGCCGAGCGCCGGCGCCGCGACGGCGAGCAGCGCACCGGCGGCCACGGCCACGGAGACCACCGGCCGGGCCAGCACCCGGCGCAGCACGGCCGTCCAGAACCTGCTCCCGCCGTCACCGTTGCCGTTGCCGCGGCCGGCCCGGCGCCGCAGGAAGGGGATACGCCCCTTCTCCACCCGCTCGCCCAGCAGGGACAGCAGCGCGGGCAGCACGGTGACCGAGCCGACCATGGCGACCGCCACCACCATCAGGGAGGCCAGGCCCATCGCCTCGAACTCGGCGAGCCCGGTGAACAGCATGCCCGCCATCGCCACGCACACCGTGACACCGGAGACGATGATCGCGCGTCCGCTGGTCGCGGCGGCGATGCGCAGGGCGGTGGAGGCGTCCCGTCCCGCGGCCCGCTCCTCACGCTCCCGGCGCAGGTAGAACAGGCAGTAGTCGACGCCGACCGCCATACCGACCAGCAGCATCACGGAGTTGGCGGTGTCGCTCATCGGCTGCACATGGCTGACGATGCCCATCAGGCCCATCGTGGCCATGATCGCGGTGATCGCCAGCGCCACCGGCAGCAGCGCGGCCACCAGCGCGCCGAACGCGATCAGCAGGATGCCGAGGGCCACCGGCACGGCCGAGTACTCGGCCTGCTGGAAGTCGTCCCCGAACGCGTCGGCGTACTGCTTCTGCATGCTGGCGCCGCCGATCTCCTCGATCCGCAGCGAACCGTGCTTCTGCTGGACGCCCTCGACCACCTTCAGCACCGGCTCCACCCGGTCCCCGGCGGTGTCCGCGTCGCCGCGCATCTCGAACTGCACGAGCGCGCTGCGGCCGTCCTTGGAGATCGTCTTCGTGTCGTACGGCGAGGTCACGGCCGTGACGCGGCCGGTTTCCCGCACGGCGCGGACCACGTCCCCGACGGCCGCCCGGAAACCGGCGTCCGTCGCGGTGGTGGTGCCGTCCTTCGCCTGGATCAGGACCGTCTCGCTCGCGGGCCGCTCGATGCCGGCGTCCTCGATGATCCTGGCCGCGGTGTGCGTCTCGCCCTTGAGCTGGTCGCTCTCGTTGACGTCCACCCGGCCCGCCGCCGAGCCGAGTCCCATGGCCAGGACGACGAACAGCACCCAGATGCCGACGGCCGCCCACCGGTGCCGGGCGCTCCAGCCGCCGGCCCGTGCGGCCAGCCCCCGCACCCGCGGTCGATCGTTCTCCATGACGGGCCTTCCCCCCTCGTACAGGGTGGCGACCCCTGCCGCCACCTTCCGATTCGAAGGTAGGCGCGGGACAAGGCCAACTCCTCGTACCGGCAGGTGAGCTGCGGCGCGCGCGGCTCATCCCCGCGGACCCCGGCGCCTCCGCACTGGGGAGGACAGTGGCCCCCTACACCTATCCGGCCGGGCGGGGGAGAACCCCCAGGGGCGGGTGATCAGCGGTCGCAGCACTAGGGTGGGCGGATGACGACGTATGCGGCGCTGCTGCGCGGTGTCAACGTGGGCGGCGGCAGAAAGCTTCCGATGGCCGGGCTGCGGGCCGTGATGGAGGAGCTCGGGCACACCGGCGTGCGCACGTATCTGCAGAGCGGGCAGGCCGTCTTCACCTGCGCGCACGGCGACGAGGAGTCCCTGGCCGCCGGGCTCACCGAGGCGATCGGCGGGCGGTTCGGCCTCGACGTGGACGTGATCGTCCGCGACCACGGCTATCTGCGGGCCGTGGTGGAGGCGTGCCCGTTCCCGGCCGCCGGACTGGAGGGCCGGCAGCTGCACGTCACCTACTTCTCCGCACCCGTCGACGCGGCCCGTTTCGCGGAGGTCGACCAGGAGGTGTATCTGCCCGAGGAGTTCCGGCTCGGCGACCGCGCCCTGTACCTGTACGCGCCCGACGGGCTCGGCCGCTCCAGGCTCGCCGCGTCCCTGTCCCGTCCCCGGCTGAACAAGGGCGTGATCGCCACCACGCGCAACTGGAACACGGTGACCAAGCTGGCCGAACTCACCGCCTAGAAGACACCGGGCTGTTCGGCCGGTCACCGCGCCTGCCGGCCGAGGCGTACGCGGCGGGTTCACGCCGATTGGGCCATGCGGAGACCGCGTGATTGGGCCGGGACGCCGGCCCGGTCGGGTACTACCGTCGGCGCCATGACGCACGACTCGCCCACCCGTGTCGACCTGTGGTTCGACCCCGCCTGCCCGTTCGCCTGGATCACCTCCCGCTGGCTGCTCGAGGTCGAGCGCGAGCGCCCGCTCGACCTGCGCCTCCGGGTCATGAGCCTGTACCTGCACAACGCCGGCAACGAACTCCCCGACTGGTACCGGGAACTGGTCGACAAGTCGATCGGCCCGGTGCGGGTGGCCGTCGCGGCGGCCGAGCGGCACGGCGAGAAGGTGCTGCGCGACCTGTACACGGCGCTCGGCACGCGCATCCACGAGCGCCGGCGGGACGACTACGACACGGTCGTCGCCGAGGCCCTGGCGGAGACCGGACTGCCCGCCTCCCTGGCCGGCGCCGCGCACGACCCGGCGTACGACGAGGCCGTGCGCCGCAGCCACGAGGCCGGGACCGAACCCGGCACCGGCCGCTACGTGGGCACGCCCACCCTGCACGTGGACGGCACGGTCTGGTTCGGCCCCGTACTGGGGGCCGTGCCGCGCGGCGCCGAGGCCGCACAGCTCTTCGACGGCTTCCGGGCCCTGGCCGCCCACCCCGGCTTCTTCGAACTCAAGCGCACCCGCACGGGGTCGCTCCGCTTCGACTGACCGGCCACCCCGCCCGATCCGCTGCCCCGTCCGGCCGGCCGCCCCGTGCGAACGGGCGCCGTCCGGACAGCCGCCCAGTCCGACCGGCCGCCCCGATCCCCTGTGACACATCCGCACCGCCGAACGCTGAATCAAGTACGGACCATTGCACGGCGGCCTCCGGCGCGCGATGGCAGGACCGTCCGCGGACCGGCACCACGGGGGAGTGCCGGCCGCGGACGTCTCGTCCCACGGGCCCGGCGCAGGGCTCCCGGCGCCCGGCGTCCCGGCGTCCCGGTGTCAGGCGCCGATCGCCGCGAGCGAGGGGTGGCGGGCGGCGTCGTACCGTTCCAGCAGGACCCGCGCCACCTCGGGTGCCGGGCCGAGGACGTCGGCGCGTACGTCGGCCCCGGCCGCGCCCCGCGCGATGCGGTCCGGCAGGAAGCCCGGCGCCAGTACATAGGGCGCCACCGCGATCCGCTCGCAGCCCAGTTCCCGCAGCTCCCGCACCGCGTCCTCGGTGCGGGGAAGGGCCGCGGAGGCGAACGCAGGCCGCACGGCGCACCAACCGGTGAGCCGCCACTCCCGCGCGATATCTGCGATCACTGCGATCGCCTCCGGGTCACTGGACCCCGCCGAGGCCAGCACGACCCCGGTCGAGGGCTTGTCGGCGGGGGTGAGCCCCGCCTCGTACAGCCGCCGCTCCAGCGCCTGGACCAGCAGCGGCGAGGGGCCGAGGACGCCGGCCTGCCGGATCCGCAGCCGCGGCGGCGCCTGCCGCAGCACCGACGGGATGTCGGCCTTCGCGTGGAAGGCCCGGGTCAGCAGCAGGGGCAGCGCCACCACGTCCCGCACCCCCTCGGCGGCCAGCGACTCCAGCACGGCCGGCACCGAGGGCACGTTGAAGTCCAGGAACCCGGTCTCCACCCGCAGCCCCGGGCGCATCGCCCGCACCCGCCGCACCAGGGCGTGCACGGTGGCGGCATGCCGCGGATCGCGGCTGCCGTGGGCGACGACGAGCAGGACGGACCGGTGGGACATGGCGGTTCAGCTCTTCACGAGGAGGCCGCGGCCGCGCAGCACCCGCCGCTCCAGCGGACTGAAGATCAGCAGGTCGATGGCGATGCCGACGAACAGGATCAGGATGATGGCCTCGAACACCATGGCCATGGAGCTGGCGTTGCGGCCGTTCTCCAGCAGGGCGCCCAGGCCGATGCCCAGGTCGGGCGAGGAGGCGATGATCTCCGCCGCCATCAGCGAGCGCCAGGAGAACGCCCAGCCCTGCTTCAGTCCCGCGAGATAGCCCGGCAGCGAGGCCGGCAGCACGATGTGCCAGGCGCCCCGCGCGCCGGTCGCGCCCATGGTGCGGCCGGCCCGCAGGAACAGCGGCGGCACCTGGTCGATGCCCGAGACCAGGCCGTTGGCGATGGACGGGACCGCGCCGAGCAGGATGACCGCGTACATCATCGAGTTGTCCAGGCCCAGCCAGATCACCGCCGGCGGCACCCAGGCCACCGACGGCAGCGACTGAAGGCCCGACAGCACCGGGCCGATCGCGGCGCGCACGAACTTCACCCGGGCCACCAGCAGCCCCAGCGGGGTGCCGATGGCCAGCGCGAACAGGAAGCCGAGCAGGCCGCGCGAGACGGACGTCCACATGTAGCCGAGCAGCTCGCCGCGCAGCCAGGCGTCCTTGAACTCGGCGCCCACGTCGGCCGGCGAGGGCAGCTTGGTCGGGTCGTCGACGATCTTCAGCGAGATCAGCGCCTGCCAGACCACCAAGGCCACCGCGACCGCCACGACCGGCGGCAGGATCTTGCGGACGAAGGTCTGCCGGGCGGACGCACGGCCGGCGAGCGGGGTCTCCAGCGCGTCGAGCCCGGCCTCCACACCGTCCAGGCCGGCGCCCCGCGCCGTGTCCGCCGGCGTCTTCGCGGCCGTCTTCGTCTCAGTGCTGGCCATGGCGGCGGATCTCCCCACGCAGGACTTCGGTGATCTCCAGGGACAGCTCCGCGACGGGGGCGTCCTCGATGCGGCGCGGCTGCGGGATGTCCACCGTCCACTGGCGGGCCACCCGCCCGGGGCGGGAGGACAGCAGGACCACGCGCTGGGCGAGCCGCACCGCCTCGCGCACGTTGTGCGTCACGAACAGCACGGACACGCCCGTCTCCTGCCAGATCCGGGTCAGCTCGTCGTGCAGGACGTCCCGGGTGATGGCGTCCAGCGCCGCGAACGGCTCGTCCATCAGCAGCAGGTTGCTCTCCTGCGCGAGCGCGCGGGCCAGCGCCACGCGCTGGCGCATGCCGCCCGACAGCTCGTGCACGCGCTTGCCGTACGCGCCCCTGAGCCGGACCAGTTCCAGCAGCTCCTCGGCCCGGCCGCGGCGGTCGGACTTCGCCACCCCCCGCAGCTTGAGGGCCAGTTCTATGTTCTTGCCCGCGGTCAGCCACGGGAACAGGGCGTGCTCCTGGAACATCAGCGCCGGGCGGCCGTCCGTCGTGATGGACCCGGCGGTGGGCCGGTCCAGGCCCGCCACCAGGTTCAGCAGGGTGGACTTGCCGCAGCCCGAGGCCCCGAGGAGAGTGACGAACTCGCCCGGGGCGACGTCGAGGCTGATGTCGTCGAGGACGAGCTGCCGCCCGCCCGGTGCCGCGAAGGACTTCGAGACGCCCTCGAGGCGCGCCGCGTGCGCTACGGCCTCGGCGGCCCTGGCGAGTGTCGTGGCCATGGTCGTCACCTCCTGGGGACTCTTCGGGTACGGGAACTACTGGGCGCCGAGTCCGGCGGCGCCGACGGCCGGCCGGCCCTCGGCCCGGAGGACCTTGTTGAGCAGGGTGAGGTCGTAGATGCCGGCCGGCTCCGGGTCCTTGAGCAGGCCGGCCTCGGCGGCGTGCCGCGCCTCGGTGGCCAGAGTGGCGGCCAGCGGGTCGTCGGTGATCCGGAGGGACTTCCACGCCGGGTCGAGGACCTCGGCCGGCAGCGCCTTGCCGGAGTCGGCCCGCAGCTGCCGGTTGGCGGCCTGCTTCGCCGCGTCCGGGTGGGCGTTGATCCACTTGTTGGTGTCGACCGAGGCCTTCAGCACGGCCTCGACGGCCGCCGGGTGCTCCGTGAGGAACCGCTGCGACACGATGATGTTCGTGATCACGAACTTCCGGTCCGGCCACAGCGAGGACTCGTCCAGCAGCACCTTGGCGCCCTCGGCGACCAGCTTGGACGCGGTCGGCTCCGGCACCCACGCGCCGTCGACGGAACCGGACCGGTAGGCGTCCGGGGTGACCTTGTTGTCGGTGCGGACCACCTTCACGTCGCCCCGGCCGCTCAGCGCGTCGACCTTCCAGCCGCGCTCGGCGATCCAGTGCAGGAACGCCACGTCCTGGGTGTTGCCCAGCTGCGGGGTCGCGATCCTCTTGCCCTTGACGTCCGCCGGGGTCCTGATCTTCTTCGGGTCGACGACGAGCTTCACCCCGCCGGAGGCGGAACCGCCGACGATGCGCAGGTTCTTGCCGCCCGACCTGGTGTAGCCGTTGATCGCGGGGGAGGGGCCGATCCAGCCGATGTCCAGGGAGCCGGAGTTGAGGGCCTCGATCTCGGACGGGCCGGCGTTGAACACCTGGTACTCGGCCCGGGTTCCGCCGAGCGCCTTCTGGAAGAAGCCCTGCTCCACGCCCACCAGCGCGGTCGCGTGGGTCAGATTGCCGAAGTAGCCGATCCTGACGGAGTCGAGCCCGTCGGTCTTCCGGGCGCCGGCGGCGGTCTGCTGTCCGGCGCCCAAGTCGTCGGCCTTGGAGCCGTAGCCGCAGGCGGCGAGGGCCAGCAGGGGCAGCACGGCGGCCACGGCGAGGCGGCGGCTCAGCAGGGGCGCTCGGTTGGCAGGCACGGGAGGTGTTCCTCTCGGAGGCCCGGCGGTCACGGTCCGTCAGGCCGTGGCCGGGAGGTCGGCGGGTCTTCGTCGCGGCCCGGACGCCGGGCCCTCATGCTCAGAAGTCCCAGCCGTCGTCGTCGGCGGGGTCGCTCACGGGCTCGGGGGAGGCGAAGGACTCGCCCACCATGCCCGCGGTCAGCGTGGTGCCGTCGCCGGGATCGATCAGGATGAACGATCCGGTGCGGCGCGAGTCGGCGTAGGAGTCCACCGGCAGCGGCTCGGCGGTGCGGATCTTCACCCGGCCGATGTCGTTGGCGGCGAGCCGGCCCGGGTGCGGGTGCAGGGACAGGTCGTCCAGGGTGAGCCGGGAGGGGATGTCCTTCACGATCGCCTTGACCGTGCGGGTGCCGTGCTTGAGCAGCACCCGGTGGCCGACGGTGAGCGGCTGGTCGGCGACGTGGCAGACGGTCGCCTCCACGTCCTGGGTGGTGGCGGGCGCGTCCTTGGCGGGCACGATCAGATCGCCGCGCGAGACGTCGATGTCGTCCTCCAGCAGCACCGTCACCGACTGCGTCGTCCAGGCCGCCTGAACCGGCTCGCCGAGCAGGTCGATCCCGGAGATCCGCGTCGTACGGCCCGAGGGCAGCACCGTGACCTCCTCGCCGACCCGGAAGGTGCCGGCCGCGATCTGGCCCGCGTAGCCGCGGTAGTCGGGGTGCTCGGCGGTCTGCGGCCGGATCACGTACTGCACGGGCAGCCGCGCGTGGCAGTGCGCCAGGTCGTGGCTGACCGGCACGGTCTCCAGGTGCTCCAGCACGGTCGGGCCGCCGTACCAGTCCATGTGCGCGGACGGCTCCACCACGTTGTCGCCGACCAGCGCGGAGATCGGGATCGCGGTGACCTCGGGCACGCCCAGCTCGGTCGCGTACGCCGTGAACTCCTCGGCGATCGCGGCGAACACGGACTCCTCGTAGCCGGCCAGGTCCATCTTGTTCACCGCGAGGACCACGTGCGGGACGCGCAGCAGCGCGGCGATCGCGGCGTGCCGGCGGGTCTGCTCGACCACGCCGTTGCGGGCGTCGACGAGGATCACCGTCAGTTCGGCGGTGGAGGCGCCGGTGACCATGTTCCGCGTGTACTGCACATGGCCCGGGGTGTCGGCCAGGATGAACCGGCGGCGCGGGGTGGCGAAGTAGCGGTAGGCCACGTCGATGGTGATGCCCTGCTCGCGCTCGGCGCGCAGCCCGTCGGTGAGCAGCGCGAGGTCCGGCGCGTCCTGCCCGCGGCTCGCGGAGGCCCGCTCCACGGCCTCCAGCTGGTCGGCGAGGACCGACTTGGAGTCGTGCAGCAGCCGGCCCACCAGGGTGGACTTGCCGTCGTCGACGGAGCCGGCGGTGGCGAACCGCAGCAGGGTGGTGGCCGCCGGCTGCTCGGTGGTGGTCGTGCTCATCTCTAGAAGTACCCCTCGCGCTTGCGGTCCTCCATGGCGGCCTCGGACAGCTTGTCGTCGGCGCGGGTGGCGCCGCGCTCCGTCAGCCGGGAGGCGGCGATCTCGGCGATCACCTTCTCGATGGTGTCGGCGTCGGAGTCGACCGCTCCGGTGCAGGACATGTCACCCACGGTGCGGTAGCGCACCAGCCGCTTGACGACCCTCTCGCCGTCCTTCGGGCCGCCCCACTCGCCGGCGGTCAGCCACATGCCGTTGCGGGAGAACACCTCGCGCTCGTGGGCGTAGTAGATCTGCGGCAGTTCGATGCCCTCGCGGGCGATGTACTGCCACACGTCCAGCTCGGTCCAGTTGGACAGCGGGAAGACGCGGACGTGCTCGCCGGGGGCGTGCCGGCCGTTGTAGAGGTTCCACAGCTCGGGCCGCTGGCGGCGCGGGTCCCACTGGGAGAACTCGTCGCGCAGCGAGAACACCCGCTCCTTGGCCCGCGCCTTCTCCTCGTCGCGGCGCCCGCCGCCGAAGACCGCGTCGAACCGCTCGCTCTGGATCTTCTCGGTGAGCGGCAGCGTCTGCAGCGGGTTGCGGGTGCCGTCCGGGCGCTCCTTGAGCACCCCGCGGTCGATGTAGTCCTGGACCGAGGCCACGTGCAGCCGCAGTCCGTGCCGGGCGACCGTGCGGTCCCGGTACTCCAGCACCTCGGGGAAGTTGTGCCCGGTGTCGACGTGCAGCAGCGCGAAGGGCACCGCGGCGGGCGCGAACGCCTTCAGCGCCAGGTGCAGCATGACGATGGAGTCCTTGCCGCCGGAGAACAGGATCACCGGGTTCTCGAACTCCCCCGCCACCTCGCGGAAGATGTGCACCGCCTCGGACTCCAGCGCGTCCAGGTGGGAGAGCGCGTACGGGCTGCGGGTGCCCTCGCCGCCCGACGTGACCTCGGCGACGGTCGTCATGCCAGTCCCCTTTCGCTGAGCAGGGCGTACACCGACGCCGCGGACTCCTGCACGCTCTGGTGCTGCGACTCGATCCGCAGATCCGGCGAGACCGGCTCCTCGTACGGGTCGTCGACGCCGGTGAGCCCGGTCAGCTCGCCCGCGGCCTGCTTGGCGTACAGGCCCTTCACATCGCGCACGGAGCACACCTCGAGAGGAGTGGCCACGTGCACCTCCACGTACGCCGTCCCGTTCTTCTCGTGCCGCTTGCGCACCGCGTCCCGGCTGTCGGCGTACGGCGCGATCACCGGGACCAGCGCCAGCACGCCGTTGCGGGCGAGCAGTTCGGCGACGAAGCCGATGCGCTGCACATTGGTGTGCCGGTCCTCGCGGCTGAAGCCGAGGCCCGCGGAGAGGAACTCGCGGATCTCGTCGCCGTCGAGCACCTCGACGCGGTGGCCCTCCTCGCGCAGCCGGCCCGCGAGCTCGTGCGCGATGGTGGTCTTGCCGGCGCTCGGCAGACCCGTGAGCCAGACGGTGGCTCCGGTCGTCACGTGGTTCTCCTGGTCTGGGATGGTCGCGGCCTGAGGGTTCGTCATCCGTGCAGCCCGCACTCGGTCTTGGCGCTGCCCGCCCAGCGGCCGGCGCGCGCGTCCTCGCCCTCGAGCAGCCGGCGGGTGCAGGGCGCGCAGCCGATGGAGCCGTAGCCGTCCATCAGCAACGGGTTGGTCAGTACGCCGTGTTCGGCGACGTAGGCGTCCACGTCGTCCTGGGTCCAGCGGGCGATCGGGGAGATCTTGACCTTGCGCCGCCGCTCGTCCCAGCCGACCACGGGGGTGTTCGCCCGGGTGGGGGACTCGTCGCGGCGCAGGCCGGTCGCCCAGGCCCGGTAGCCCGTCAGGCCCTCCTCCAGCGGCCGCACCTTGCGCAGCCGGCAGCACAGGTCGGGGTCGCGGTCGTGCAGCCTCGGGCCGTACTCGGCGTCCTGCTCGGCGACGGTCTGCCGCGGGGTGAGGGTGATGACGTTGACGTCCATCACCGCCTCCACGGCGTCGCGGGTGCCGATGGTCTCCGGGAAGTGGTAGCCGGTGTCGAGGAACACCACGTCCACTCCGGGCAGGGCGCGGGAGGCGAGGTGGGCGACCACCGCGTCCTCCATGGAGGAGGTCACGCAGAACCGCCTGCCGAAGGTCGCGGCCGCCCACTGGAGGATCTCCAGCGCGGTGGCGTCCTCCAGTTCCCGGCCGGCCCGCTCGGCCAGCGCCTTCCACTCCTCGTCCGTGCGCTCTTGCTGAGCCGTCGTCATGCCTGTCCGTCCCCTCCGTCGTCGGCTCGGCCGAAGCCCCGGGCCAGCAGCCCGAGGAACTTCAGCCGGAAGGCCCGGTTGCACGCCCCGCACTCCCACGCCCCGTGGCCCTCTTCGCCCGGCCGCAGGTCCTCCTCGCCGCAGTAGGGGCAGTAGAAGGGAGCCGCCCGCTCGCTCACGACAGGGCCTCCTGCGGGGCGCGTGCGGCCCAGGCGGCGAACCGCTCGCCGTCCTCGCGCCCGGCCAGGTAGCGCCGCAGCACCCGCTCCACGTAGTCCGGCAGCTCCTCCGCGGTGACCTTCAGGCCGCGCACCTTGCGGCCGAACCCCGGCTCCAGGCCGAGCGCGCCGCCCAGGTGCACCTGGTAGCCCTCGACCTGCTCGCCGTGCTCGTTCAGCACGAGCTGGCCCTTGAGACCGATGTCCGCGACCTGGATGCGGGCGCAGGCGTTGGGGCAGCCGTTGAGGTTGATGGTGATCGGCTCGTCGAACTCCGGCAGGCGGCGCTCCAGTTCGTCGATCAGCGTCGAACCGCGCTGCTTGGTCTCCACGATGGCGAGCTTGCAGAACTCGATGCCGGTGCAGGCCATGGTGCCGCGCCGGAAGGAGGACGGCCGGGCGGTGAGGTCCAGCGCCTCCAGCCCCTCGACGAGCGAGTCGACCCGGCCCTCCGCGACATCGAGGATGATCATCTTCTGCTCGACGGTGGTCCGCACCCGGGCGGAGCCGTGCGCCTCGGCCAGCTCGGCGATCTTCGTGAGCGTGGCGCCGTCGACGCGGCCCACCCGCGGGGCGAAGCCGACGTAGTAGCGGCCGTCCTTCTGGCGGTGCACACCGATGTGGTCGCGCCACCGCTGCACCGGCTGCTCGGGGGCGGGCCCGTCGATCAGCTTGCGCCCCACGTACTCGTCCTCGAGCACCTGCCGGAACTTCTCCGCGCCCCAGTCGGCGACCAGGAACTTCAGCCGCGCCCGGTTGCGCAGCCGGCGGTAGCCGTAGTCGCGGAAGATCGACAGCACGCCCTCGTAGACGTCCGGGACGTCCTCGATGGGCACCCAGGCGCCCAGCCGCACCCCCAGCTTGGGGTTGGTGGACAGACCGCCGCCGACCCACAGGTCGAAGCCGGGCCCGTGCTCGGGGTGGCGTACGCCGACGAAGGCGACGTCGTTGATCTCGTGGACCACGTCCAGCAGCGGGGAGCCGGAGATGGCCGTCTTGAACTTCCTCGGCAGGTTCGAGTACGCCTTGTTGCCCAGCACCCGGCGCTGGATCTCCTCCAGCGCGGGGGTGCCGTCGATGATCTCGTCCTCGGCGATGCCGGCGACCGGCGAACCGATCATCACGCGCGGGGTGTCGCCGCAGGCGGTCACCGTGGACAGGCCGACCGCCTCCAGACGGTTCCAGATCTCGGGCACGTCCTCGATGCGGATCCAGTGGTACTGGACGTTCTGCCGGTCGGTGATGTCGGCGGTGCCGCGCGCGAACTCCTGGGAGATCTCCCCGATGACGCGCAGCTGCGCGGTGGTGAGCCGGCCGCCGTCGATGCGGACCCGCAGCATGAAGTAGCGGTCGTCCAGCTCCTCCGGCTCCAGGATCCCGGTCCTGCCGCCGTCGATCCCGGGCTTGCGCTGGGTGTACAGGCCCCACCAGCGCATCCGGCCGCGCAGGTCGTTGGGGTCGATCGAGTCGAAGCCGCGCTTGGAGTAGATCGTCTCAATGCGTGTCCGCACATTGAGACCGTCGTCGTCCTTCTTGAACTGCTCGTTGCCGTTGAGCGGGGTGAAGTGCCCCGCGGCCCACTGCCCCTCGCCGCGGTGACGGCTCACCTTGCGGCGGGAAGTCGCGGCGGCAGGGTTCGGCGGCGTGGCGGCCATGGTTGACACGTCCTTCGGGACAGGCGGAAAGCGGCTCTGACCTGCGCGCCGGCACAAGGGCAGGCTTGCGCGTCATTGCGCGGCAGGCGAGGGGATAAGCAGGGGGGAACGCGGCGTCGCTGGCGGATCAGCTCGCCGGACAGATGGCGCTGGACATGCGGCCGTGGTCGACGTGCCGTCGGCTCACCAAGGCGATTCCAGTTCCAGACATGACGGCAGCGTGGCACGGCGATCTCGGCACAGTCCAGCTTCGTCCATCATGCGGACACCCTTGTCCCGGAATGCGGAACAAGGGTGTCGTGGCTCACATGGCGCGGCGCCGGCCGCGTCGGTCCAGGTCAGGCCGGGTACGCCCCCGGCCAGGGTCCCGGAGTGGCAACCTCCGGTTCCTCCTCGACCTTGGTGTCGAACAGCTTGAAGCCGCGCCGCAGGTAGTTGTCCATCGCGTGCTCGCCGTCCTTGCTGCAGGTGTGCAGCCACACCCGCTTGGTGGTGGCCAGGCCCGGCCAGCGGTCGGCGAGGTCCCAGGCGCGGGCGGTGCCGTGGGCCAGCAGGTGCCCGCCGATCCGCCGGCCGCGGAAGGCGGGGATCAGCCCGAAGTAGGCGATCTCCACCACGCCGTCGTCCTGCGGGTCCAGTTCGACGTACCCCGCCGGTGTGCCCCGCTCGTACGCCACCCACGTCTCGACGCCCGGACGGTCCAGGTACTCCCGCCAGCGCGCGTACGACCAGCCGAGCCGGTCGGTCCAGCGGATGTCGCCGCCCACCGACGCGTACAGGAACCGGCTGAACTCGGGCGAGGGCATCTCGGAGCGGACGATCCGGACGTCGCCCTCGGGGGTGGCGGCCGGCAGGAGGTCGGTCGGGGCGGTCTGCTCCAGGGACCAGGTGGTCACGGCGATGTGCGTCATGCCGGCCAGGGAATCATCCGGACCGGCTCCCTGTCGACGCGCGTCCGGGCGGTGGGCGGTGGGCGGTGGGCGGTCGCGGGGCGAGGCGGGGCGCGGTGCGGGGCACGGGGCCGTGGTGGCGGGCGGTCGCGGACCGGTGGTGCCGGGCCTGGCGGTGACCGGTCGGGCGGTGCCCCCAGTCCTCGCGGTGACCGGTCGGGCGGCGCCGGTCAGCGCAGCGACCGGTCCACCGAGGACAACGGCAGCGCGAACAGGGTCCGTCCGGACAGGGACCACAGCTCGCCGGTCTGCGGCCAGTAGGCGAGCGAGCCGGTGCCGTCGCCCCAGCAGCGGTGGGTGTCCCCGGAGCCGCAGTCGGCCGCCCGCGCTCCGTGCGCGTTCTGCCGCCAGAGGGTGCCGTGGGCGGCGTCCTCGCCGGCGGAGCGCGCCAGGTACCAGTCCGCGGGGGAGTCCGGTCCGGTGGCGTGGGAGAGCACGCCCCGGACCCCGTCGGCCTTGCTCTCCCAGGCCTCGCCGGCGAGCACGGTCCCGGAGGAGTCGGCGGCGAGCAGTCCGGCGCGGGCGGGGTCGGAGCTGAAGTAGTACCGCCACAGCCGCGTGTGCCGTCCGCTGCCCCGGGGCCCCGCCTGGCTCGCGACCAGGGCGGCCGGCGCGGAGGTGCGGTCCAGGGACAGTCCCGTGGGGCAGGAGGCGGCCGTGTCGTCCGGGCCGGCCCAGCCGTCCGTGCCGCCCGTCCGGTCGCAGCCTCCGTCGGCCGCGCGGTAGGAGGCCACCGCGGGAAGGGCCCAGCGCATGCCGTACGCCGACCAGCCGCCGGGCACCCTGCCGATCGCGTCGCTGTGCACGGTGGCGCGCTGGATGCGGTCCAGGTCGTACACGTACAGCGCGTCGCGCTCGCCGCCGGTGGTGGTGACCAGCAGCTTGTCGCGGTACCAGGTCATGCCCGACACGTGCGAGCGCAGGGCGCGGTAGTCGCGTCCGCCGTCCACCGGGACGACGAGCAGGGCCCAGCTGTAGGTGAGGTGGTGCGGGTCGTCGGCGTTCACGAAGGCCACCCGGGCCGCCCCGCCCCCGCCGCCGCTGGACTCGGTCCAGCCCGAGAGGATGACGCGGTGCCCGCCCCAGCGGCCGTCCGGCGCGGCGTCCCCGGAGGTGGTCACGGAGGCCGGCTGCCAGCGCCGCGTGGCCGCGTCGGCGGCGTCCCAGCAGTAGGCGCGGGTGGCCGCGGGCTCGACGGGCAGCGCCTCCTTCTCGCCGGCGGAACAGCCGCCCGTGTCGCGCAGGGCGCGGTCGGCGCCGTGCAGCACCGCGGAGACCCCGACCGGGTGGCCCATCGCCGTGGCGAGCCGGTCCAGGGACCGCTGGGGGACGGGCTGTTCGGTCAGCCGCAGCCGGGCGAGCTCGGCGGGCGAGGACAGCGGCCTGAGCGCGCCGGGGTTGGCGGCGACGGTGGCCTGCGAGGTGCTGATGAGGGTGGCGGTGGCGGTCAGGGCGAGGGCCGTTCCGGCCAGGACGGCTCGTACCGCCCTGCCTCGTCTGCGCCGCCGGTGCCGGCCGCGGTGTCCCATAACAGCCCCCTTTTTCAGGGTTCGGTTCGCCTCCGCGCGTCCCGGCCGCGAACCGGGCCGGCCGGGACGGCCCAACTGCGCCGGGTGGTCCTCGCGTTGACCGAGGAGCAGATGGGGTGACCCGGACCGATGCTACGGCAGTCCGGCGCGCCGCAGGACGAAGACCCGGCAAATACGCGGAAGATGCCACCCCGGGAGTACGCGCGCCACCGGCCCTGACCCGGGCCGGCGGCCGGGCGGGCGGTGGTTGCACCGGCCGGCTCGGCACCGGGTTCGGTGGTCGTCGGGCAGCGGTTGCGGCGGCCGGTCCGGGCCGGGGTGCGTCACGGTCGGCGGGTGTACGGGGTCACTTCGCGCGGGTCGCGCGGGCCGGTGTCGCGCCCGGCGCCGGACGATGCCGCGACGTGGGTCGGCCGGGCACGGCTCCGGCGTCATGGCGAAGTGGCCCGCCTGACGGTGCCGCGCCGCGTCACGCCGTCACGGTGTGCCCGCCGGTGGGCGGGCGCCCGTGACCGCGGGTGCGGTGGAGTGCGGCAGCAGGTCGCGCGGGTCGTCCGGGAGGGCCACCTCGACGTCGGCGTCCTCGCGGAAGCGGTACGGCCGGTGGTCCAGGAAGGCTCCCATATAGCGCCGTATCCGGGACATCTCGGCGCGGACCGTCACCCGGCGGTCCGGGTCCCCGAACAGGTCCTCGGCCAGTCCCGCGGCGCTGCGGCCGGACCGGTGCACCGCCAGCAGATAGAGCAACTCGGCGTGTCTCGGGCTGAGTTCGTGGGTCCACGAGCCGGCGGCGCCGGACACGGTGACCGTCCAGCGGCGCGGCCCGGACAGGTCCAGCACGATCCGCGCCCGCCCGTGCGGGGCCGGTTCCTCGCCGGCGCGCAGCAGCCAGCCGCCCGCCAGCGGTTCCAGCGTGCACAGGCCGACCGCGGGCAGCCACCGGCGGCCCGCCGAGGGCGACTTGGGCAGCGGGATCCGGGGTGTGTACGGCATGCCGGACACGGCCGCCGTCCAGCCGTCCCGGTCCACCACCGCGGCCCGGCCGCCGATCCGGGCCAGCACCGGCGCGGCGACCGCCCGCAGCCGCTCCAGCGAGGACAGGTGCAGCTCCCGCAGCCTGGCCTCGGCCAGTTTGGCCACCGAGCCCACCCAGGCGACGGTGGCCGGGTGCATGGTCTCCAGCGGCCCGCTGACGTCCACCACACCGAGCAGCCTGCCGTCGCGCGGGTCGGTGATCGGGGCGCCGGTGCAGGTCCACGAGGTGTGGGAGCGCACGAAGTGCTCGGAGGCGAAGACCTGGACGGGCCGGCGCACCACGGCCGGGGTGCCGACGCCGTTGGTGCCCACGACGTCCTCCCGCCAGTCCGCGCCCACTTCGAACCCGAGCTCGTCCGCCCTGCGCAGCACCGGCACGCTGCCCTCGCGCCACAGCACCCGGCCTTCGTCGTCGGCGACCACCATGATGTGCTGCGCGACATCGGCGACCGACAGCAGTCCCTCGCGCAGCACCGGCAGCGCGTGCCGCAGCGGTGAGGCCTCCCGGCGCCGTTCGACCTCCTCCAGGGGCAGCGGTGCGGGGCGGAAGCCGCGATCGGGGTCCACACCGCTGCGCCGTACCCGCTCCCAGGACCGCCCGATCACCGGGCGCGGCGCCAGGCGGGCGCGCTGCCCGGCGAGCGTCGCCGAACGCACCTCGCTGAGCACCCGTGCCGCGCGCGCCGTGTCGACGGCGGCGAGCCGCGTGACGTCCGTCGGCGCCTTCGCCACTGGTTCCTCCCACCGGCAGGGGTCGCGGACAACCGGTCTCCCCGAGGTCCACCGGCCACTCCCCGGCGCCGTCGCGGCTGTCCGGTTCATAGTGCCGCCCCGCGCCGCCGGAGGGGCCGAGTCCGGTCACCGCGGAAGGTGAGGTTGCAACCCTCTGCAACCCTGGTGAACCACCGCCGACTGCTTGAGGATTGGTCAATGTCGCTGCGTGCGACGTATGTGGCCGCGAAGGGCCAGGAAGCGGGGGTGGTGCCGTGTCGGCGCAGCACCACCCCCGCGCCGCGGCCTGAATCCACCGGAAAACCGGTCGCCCGCCCCGGTCCCGCGCGGGCCGCGGGAGTCCGGTTCCGGTCGCCGGCGCACCTGGGACACCGGGGCACCCGGATACCCGGGACACCCGGATACCCGGGGCACCCGGATACCCGGGGCACCCGGATACCCGGGGCACCCGGATACCCGGCCTCCGCCACGGCCGCGCACCGCGACCGCTGTCCGTGCGCGAGCGGCGGCGGGCGGACGAGACACGCACCCGCACCCGTCAGACGTGCACCCGGGCCCGTTCCACCACCGCGCGCAGGTCCAGGGTGCGGGGCAGGGTGCCGAAGGCCGCGCCCCAGTCCCCGCCCAGCCGGGAGGCGCAGAAGGCGTCGGCCACCTCGGGCGGCGCGTACTGCACCAGCAGCGCCCCCTGGAGCACCAGCGCCAGCCGCTCCACCAGCCGCCGGGCGCGGGCCTCCACGCCCTCCAGGTCGGCGAGTTCGGTGAGCAGGTTCTTGATCGCCCCGTCCAGCCGGTGGTCGGCGCCCCGCGCCCGCCCCACCTCCCGCAGATACGCGTCCAGGGCGCCCGGCTCCCGCCGCAGTGCCCGCAGCACGTCCAGCGCCTGGACGTTGCCCGCGCCCTCCCAGATGGAGTTCAGCGGCGACTCGCGCACCAGCCGGGGCAGCGGGAACTCCTCCACGTACCCGTTGCCGCCCAGGCACTCGGCGGCCTCCACCACCACCGGCGCGCACCGCTTGGTCACCCAGTACTTGGCGGCCGGCAGCGCGATCCGCAGCAGCGCGCGCTCCTGCTCGCCGCCGTCGTCGCAGGCCGCCGCGAGCCGCAGCGCGAGCGTGGTCGCCGCCTCCGACTCCAGCGCCAGGTCCGCCAGGACGTTGCGCATCAGCGGCTTGTCGACGAGCAGCCCGCCGAAGGCCTCGCGGTGCGCGCAGTGGTGCACGGCCTGCGTCACCGCCTGCCGCATCAGACCGGCCGAGCCCAGCGCGCAGTCCAGCCGGGTCGCCGCCACCATCTCGATGATGGTGCGCACCCCGCGCCCCTCCTCGCCGACCCGGCGGGCCCAGGTCCCGTCGAACTCGACCTCGGCCGAGGCGTTCGACCGATTGCCGAGCTTGTCCTTCAGCCGCTGGATCAGGAACACGTTCCGCGTGCCGTCCGGCAGCACGCGCGGCACCAGGAAGCAGGTGAGCCCGCCGGGCGCCCGCGCCAGCACCAGGAAGCCGTCCGACATCGGCGCCGAGCAGAACCACTTGTGCCCGGTCAGCTCGTACGTCCCCGCCTCGGCCAGCGGCCGCGCGGCGGTGGTGTTGGCGCGCACGTCGCTGCCGCCCTGCTTCTCGGTCATGCCCATCCCGAACAGCGCCCCGGCCTTGAGATGCGCGGGCCGCAGTTCGCGGTCGTAGATCATCGACGTCAGCCGCGGCTCCCACTCGGCGGCCAGCTCCGGTTCGGCGCGCAGGGCCGGCACCGCCGCGTGGGTCATCGACAGCGGGCAGCCGTTGCCGGCCTCGACCTGCGTCCACACCAGGAAGGCCGCCGCCCGCCGCACGTGCCCCGCCGGACGCGACCACGCCGCGGTCAGACCGGCCGAGACGCCCTTGCCGAGCAGCCGGTGCCAGGCCGGGTGGAACTCCACCTCGTCCAGGCGGTGGCCGTAGCGGTCGTGGGTGTGCAGCCGCGGCGGGTTGTCGTTGGCGAGCGCACCCCACTCCTGGAGCTGGGCGGAGCCGGCCGACCGGCCCAGTGCCGCCAGCTCGCCGCGCACCTCCTCCAGCAGCTCCGCGCCCACGTGCCGCTCGACGGCCTCGACCAGGGCGCGGTCGGCGGTGAAGACGTCGTGGCCGACCAGGGGCGGCGCCTGATTGGTCACGGTGTGCGTGCGCTCTGCCATGGAACGGAACCTACCCGCGGTGCCGCTCCGCTCACCAGGCACGCGGCACCGGCCGCCCCGGGGGCCGGTCCCGCCGTACGGCACCGGTTGCCCCGCACGGCACCGGCCGCCCCGGGAACCGGCCCCGCCGCACGGCCGTGCGCGTGCCCGCCGCGGCCGTGCGGGGCCGGGCGCGGCCGGGCGGCGGCGTCCTGCCTGGTCGCCGCACCCGGCCGGGGAGAAGGAGGGGCCCGGGCAGGGATACCTTTGGGTCGTGCAGTCAGCCAGTGAGACCCCCGACAGGCCGTCCGGCCGCCTCCACCGGGCCCGAGCCCTCTACCGGAACGTGTCCAAACGCCGCACGGCCTGGCTGCTGCTGAAGGACACCGTCAACTCGTGCGTGGAGTACCGCATCCTGGGCCTGGCGGCCGAGGCCGCGTTCTTCTCCCTGCTGTCGGTGCCCCCGCTGCTGCTCAGCCTGATCGGACTGCTCTTCTACGTCGACACCTGGACCGGCGCGCACACCATAGCCAGCCTGGAGCGCAACATCCTCGACGCCTCCCGCACCGTCCTGTCCGACGAGGGCGTCCGGGAGATCACCCAGCCGATCCTGCGGGACGTGATGAAGGGCGGCCGGCCCGACGTCATCTCGATCGGCTTCGTCTTCGCCCTGTGGTCGGGCTCGCGCGCGGTGAACGTCTTCATCGACACGATCACCGTGATGTACGGCCTCGACGGCGTGCGCGGCATCGTCAGGACCCGGCTGCTGGCCTTCGGGCTGTTCGTGGTGGCCCTGCTGATCGGCTCGGTGGCGCTGCCGCTGATGGTGGCGGGCCCGGACGCGGTGGTGCGGATCGTGCCCTGGTCGACGACGGTCGTGCAGATCCTGTACTGGCCGGTGGTGATCGTGCTGTCGGTGGCGTTCCTGACCACGCTGTACCACGTGTCCGTGCCCGTGCGCTCGCCGTGGATCGAGGACGTGCCCGGCGCCCTGGTCGCCCTGGCCATGTGGGTGGTGTGCAGCTTCCTGCTGCGCATCTACCTCACCAGCACCGTCGAGGGCCCGACCATCTACGGCTCGCTGGCCGCGCCCGTCGCGGTGCTGCTGTGGATCGGTGTGTCCGCGTTCGCGGTGCTCGTCGGGGCCGCGGTCAACGCCGCGATCGACCGGGTGTGGCCGGCCGCCGCGACGGCCGCGGCCCGCGCCGCGAACGAGCGGGTGCGCGAGGCGCAGATCGCCGAGTACGTCGCCCGTGCCGCCGCGGCCCGCGAGAGCGACCCCGACGACCCGGACATGCCCTCGGAGTTCCCCGAGCGCTGGTCCCGCTTCCTGCCCCCGGAGGACGTGACGGCCCGCCTGCGCGCCCATGTGAAGAGCGGCAACGCGCGCGGCCCGCACAAGAACGACCAGAACGGCTCCTCGACCGGCAAGTGACCGGCCGACGCCCGGCGGGCCCCCTCGCCGTCCCCGCGTAGCCTGGGCGGGTGTACGTGGAACGGCGCTCCCGGCTGTCCGGCGCGGTGCTGTGGCGGAAGACCCCGGATGCCACCGGGGTCCGGCCCGTGCTGCCGGACGGGTGCATGGATCTGATGTGGAGCGGCGGGCGGCTGCTGGTCGCCGGCCCGGACACGCGCGCGTACGACCCCTCGGGCCCGCCCGTGCCGTGGACCGGGCTGCGGTTCTTCCCCGGCACCGCGCCGGCCTGCCTGGGCGTGCCCGCCCACGAACTGCGCGACCGGCGCGTCGACCTCGGCGACCTGTGGCCCGCGGCCGTGGTCCGGCGGCTGTGCGCACGCCTGGAGGCGGCCCCGGACCCGGCCGCGGCGCTCGAGGAGATCGCCCTGGAGCGGGCCGCCGAGGCCGGGCCGCCCGACCCGCTCCTGCTGCGCCTCGTCGCGGCGCTGGAGGCCGGCCGCCCGGTCGGGGCGACCGCCGACGCGCTCGGCATCGGCGCCCGCCGGCTGCACCGCCGCTCCCTGACCGCCTTCGGCTACGGCCCCAAGACACTGGCCCGCGTCCTGCGGCTGCAACGCGCCCTCGCCCTGGCCCGCGAGGGCCTGCCGTTCGCCGAGACGGCGGCCCGGGCGGGCTTCGCCGACCAGGCCCACCTGGCGCGGGACGTACGCGCCCTGACGGGCATGCCGCTCGGGACGCTACTGGGCGGCGGCCCCGGGTAGCGGCGCGAACAGGTCGACCGCGTTGCCGTCCGGGTCGTGCACCACGGCGTACCGCTGGCCCCAGAAGGCGTCCCAGGGCTTGAGCTCTCCGTGGTACCCCGCGCCCACCAGGTCCTCGTACACCGCGTCCACCTCCGCGGGGCCGTCGCAGCGCAGGGCGAGCGAGGCCCGGCCCCCGCCGGCCGGCGGCCGCCAGGCCGGGTGGAAGGAGCGGACGGTCTCCTCGGTGTCCAGCAGCAGCCGCGCCCCGCCGGGCAGTTCGGCCTCGGCGTGCGGCTCCCGCTCGCAGCCCTCGGGGAAGGGCAGCCCGAGCCGGCGGTAGAAGGCGACGGAGGCCGTCATGTCGGAGACGACCAGTCCGATGGCGTCGAATCGTGGAGTCATGCCGTCACCGTAGGCACGCCCCGGAGGCACGTCTTGAAGAAATCGGACGGCGGGACGGCGGGACGGTGCGGAGGGAACCGTGCCGTGCCCGCCCGGCCCGGGCAGGTCAGCGAAGGGCACCGGTCATGCGAAGGTCACCGGTCCGCGCGGGGTGTCCACGGTGAAGGTGAGGCCGGCCGGTCCCTCGGTCAGCGCCAGGTCCGCGTCCACCGCCGCGAGCAGCGGCCGCAGTTCGTCCGGGTCGGGCGCGCTCGCGGACAGCGCCAGCAGCGGGGTGACCGGCAGCCCGGACGCGGCCGGGTGCGGTGAGGAGCCCCAGTCGATGAGGAACGGCACCAGGCCGGACGGATGCCCCGCACCGTCGGTCAGCCGCCACCGCAGCACGGTGCCGTCGGGCCGCCGGCGGCTCATCTCCCGTATCCCGCCCGGGTCGTGCCCGCGGGCGCGCGCCGTGGCCACCGCCCGGTCCAGGTCGCGCACGGCCACGGCCCAGGTGACCGTCCGGGGCCCGGTCAGCCGCTCCAGCGCGAAGGGCCGGGAGCCCTCGGGCGCCGGCTGCTCCGGGTCGGGGCCGATGATCTCCAGATAGCGGGCGCCGCCGAGGGAGACCAGGTGGTTGCGGGTGCCGAGCCCGACATGGGCGCCCCCGGGCGCCGGTGTCACACCGGTGCGCCGGGCGAAGTCGGCGACGGTGGCCGCCAGATCGGGGGTCGCGAGGACGAGGTGGTCCAGGCGCGCGGGAATGGCGTTCATCCCGCTCCAGGCTACGCGGCGGCGGCCGTGGCCGTGGTCGTGGGCTGTGGCTGTGGCTGTGGCCCGGCACGGCACGGCACCGCACCGCACCGCACCGCACCGAACCGCACGGCACCGGTCTCCGGCGCGCGAGGCCGGCGCGCCGTAGGGTCGGCCGGCATGACGGCCCGCCTGCTCCTGTTCACCCGCACCACCGGCTACCGCCAGGACTCGATCCCGGCCGCGGTCGCCGCCGTACGCTCCTTCGCCGGCTTCGAGGCCGAGCACAGCGAGGACCCCGCGGCGCTGGAGGGCCCCCTGGACCGGTACGCCGCCGTCGTCTTCCTCTCCACCTCCGGCGAGGTGCTCACCCCGGCCGGGCGGGCGCGGCTCGCCGCCTACGTGGAGGCGGGCGGCGGTTTCGCCGGGGTGCACGCGGCGGCCTGCACCGAGTACGACGGGCCGTACTACGGGGAACTGCTGGGCGCGCGCTTCACCCGGCACCCGGAGTACCAGCCCGGCCGGGTGCTGGTCGGGGACCGGGCCCACCCCGCCACCCCGGCACCTGCCCGCGGTCCGGCACCTCACCGACGAGTGGTACGACTTCGACACCGTGCCGCGCGGCCGGGCCAGGGTGCTGGCCCGGGCCGACGAGTCCTCGTACCGGGGCGGCGGCATGGGCGCCGACCATCCCCTGGTGTGGTGCCGCGAGCAGGGCCGCGGCCGGGTCTTCTACACCGCGCGCGGGCACGCCTCGCACGCCTACGACGACCCCGGCTTCCGCGCGCATCTGCGGGGCGGCGTCGCGTGGGCGGTGGGACGGACGGACCAGTGACGTTTCTCCGGTGAAGCCCTTGCGCCATCGGGGTGAGCAAAGGGATTCCCATGGGGGCGTTCTCGCCGGACCCGGAGATCCTTTCGTCTCGGCAAAGGGCCGTCGTGTCGCGGCGGTCCCTCGTGCCACGGCGGTCCCCGTGCCGCCGTGCGTCCGACCCCCCACCGAGGAGCGACCCTTGAGTTACGGCAACAGGCTGCGCGAACGGATCGCCGGACCGGGCACCACCCCGCTGATCGGGGTGTACGACATGTACTCGGCGTCGATCGCGGCCGGGCACTACGACGGGATGTTCGTCTCCGGCTTCGGCTTCGCCGCGTCGTACTACGGACTGCCGGACATCGGCTTCATCGCCTGGCCGGACATGGTGGCGTTCGTACAGCGGCTGCGGGGCGCTTTCCCCGGGCACCATCTGCTGGTCGACATCGACGACGGCTACGTCGACGCCGAGGTCGCCTGCCATGTGGTGGAGGGACTGGAGCGCATCGGCGCCTCCGGTGTGATCCTGGAGGACCAGAAGCGGCCGCGCCGCTGCGGGCACGCGGACGGCAAGCAGGTGCTGCCGCTCGACGAGTACCTGGTCAAGCTGGAGAAGGTGCTGGCCACCCGGCAGGATCTGGTGGTGGTGGCCCGCACGGACGCCACCGAGGAGGCCGACATCCTGCACCGGGCGGCGAGCCTGGCCGCCACCGACGCCGACGTGGTCCTGGTCGACGGCATCCGCAGCGTGGAGTGGATCCGCCGGGTGCGCGAGGTCGCCGGCGACAAGCCGCTGCTGTTCAACCAGATCGCCGGAGGCCGGTCGCCGCGGCTGTCGCTGGGCGAGTTGTCGGACCTCGGCGTGGACGTCGCCATCTACAGCACCCCCTGCCTGTTCGCCGCGCACGAGGCGATCGATTCCGCGCTCACCGAGCTCGGGCGCACCGACGGCAGGCTCCCCGACACCGACCCCGTGCACGGGGTCGGTGTACGGACGGCGACGCGGCTGCTGGAACGGAACATGGCGGGCCGCCGGACGGTACGGGCGTAGCAGGCCCGTACCGAGCGCTTTTCCGCGGTCAGGCGATCCTGGACAGGTCCGCGCGCCGCACCCGGTGGGCCAGGGGCAGTCCGGCGGCCAGCCGCTCCAGTTCCCCGACGGCCGTGCGGCCCAGCCGTTCGAGCTCATTGCCCAGGGAGCCCGCGATGTGCGGGGTCAGCACGACGTTGGGCAGCGTGAACAGCGGCGAGCCGGCGGGCAGCGGCTCGGGTTCCGTCACGTCGAGGACCGCGTGCAGCCGGCCGGAGACCAGCTCGGCGGTGAGCGCGTCGTGGTCCACCAGCGCGCCCCGGGCGGTGTTGATCAGCACCCCGCCGTCCCGGATCAGGGCGAGCCGGGCCCGGTCCAGCAGGTGCCGGGTCCCCGGCAGGTCCGGCGCGTGCAGGGTGACGACGTCGCTGCGGCGCAGCAGGTCCTCCAGGTCCAGCGCCCGGGCGCCGAGCGCGGCGGCCTCGGCGGCGTCCACGTACGGGTCGCTCAGCAGCACCTCGAAGTCGTACGGCCGCAGCAGCTCCAGCAGCCGGCGGCCCACCCGCGAGGCGCCGACGACCCCCACCCGGCGGCCCGCGTTGCCGGCCGCCGCGGTCCCGGCGGCCGGGGGCAGGGCGTGGGTGGCGCGGTAGCGCTCGCGGTGGGCGAAGGCGTCCTTGCCCGCCAGCAGGATCATCGCGAGCGTGTACTCGGCGACCGGGACGGCGTTCGCGGCCGCCGCGCTGGACACCGCGATGCCGCGCTCCCACACGGCCTCGCCGACGAGCGCGCGGACCGAGCCGGCGGCGTGCAGCACGGCCCGCAGCCGGGGCAGCACCTCCAGCGCGGCGGCGTCCAGCCGGGGGCAGCCCCATCCGGTGACCAGCACCTCGGCGGCCGCCGACGGACCGGCGGCGGCCGGATCGCCGAAGTCCCGCACGACGAGGTCCGGGTCGATCGCCGCCGTCCGGCGCAGCCGCGCCATCAGGGGCGGCGGGAAGAGCAGCGGCAGGTGCACCGGGTCCATGGCGAACACCGCCGTGGGCGGCTGGGCGCTGGGCATGACCCTCCCGGGGTTGTGGGAAGCCTCTACGCGAGCGGCTTCCACCGTAGGTTCCGCCGAGGGGTTGGGGCAGGGGCCGGGGCCAGGGGCGAGGGGACAGGGGCCAGGAGCAAGGGGGCAGGAGCGAGGGGGCGTCCGGCGACGGGGCATGGGTGTCGGGCGACGGGACGTGGGCGTCGGGCGACGGGGCGGGCCATGGGTGTCCGGTGACGGACGGGCCGTGGTGTCCGGTGAGGGGACGTGGGTGCCTCGGCGACGGGACCGCGGCCGTCCGGGCGGGCGCGGGCGGTGACGCCCGGCTTCGGTGTCGGTCGTCGGCGGTCACGCCTGGGCTCGGTGTCGGTCGTCGGCGGTGGCGCCCGCCCGGGTCGTCGGCAGGGGCGCTCTCGGCGGGGCGCCCTCGGCAGGGCGTTCCGTCCGGGCCGGCTTCCGGCAGGGCGCCCCGCCCGGACGGCCGGGTGCGGAAGGCGCCCGGGACGGGTGCGGGGCCGGCGCGTTCGGGATGCCTGGCGCACAGGCCGGCGCATCCGGGACGCGCGGTGCACGGGCCGGGCGCGCCCGGGCAAGGGCGTCCGGCGCGCCCCGAACGGGTGTCCGCCGGCCCGTGTGCCGTCGGCCCGTGCGCCAGGCGTCCCGTGTGCCGTCGGCCCGTGTGCTGCCGGTATTCCGTGCGGATACCGCGCGGTATCCGCACGGAATACCGCGGGACGACGGGGCGCTTTGTTGGTACTGGGGCGGGTGAGTGTGTGAAGGGCTGGTGGGCACGATGGGGCACATGAGTCGCGCGGAGCGCCCAGGCCGGCCAGCGGCGGAGCCTGCCGGGCCGGCGGGGCCCGTGGCCGCGACGCCGTACGGGGCGGTACGCGGCAGGTACGAGCACGGTGTGGCGGTGTTCCGGGGCATCCCGTACGCCGCACCGCCCTTCGGCCCCCACCGGTTCCGTCCGCCGGTCCCGCCCGAGCCCTGGGACGGGGTGCGCGACGCGGGCTCCTTCGGGCCCACCGCGCCGAAACCGCCGTACTCGGAGGCGTTCGCGAAGTACCTGTCCGACCCGGTGGTCCCCGGTGACGAGTGCCTCAACCTCAACGTCTGGACGCCCGAGCCGGGCCCCGGCGCCCGGCTGCCGGTCCTGGTGTGGCTGCACGGCGGTGCGCTCACCCGCGGCTCCTCGGCCGTGCCCGTGTACGACGGGCGCGCCTTCGCCCGGGACGGCGTCGTGTTCGTCTCGGTCAACTACCGCCTCGGCGTGGAGGGCTACGGCCTGTTCCCCGACGCCCCCGCCAACGCCGGCCTGCGCGACCAGCTCGCCGCCCTGCGGTGGGTGCGCGAGTCCATCGGCGCGTTCGGCGGCGACCCGGACCGGATCACCCTGTGCGGCCAGTCGGCCGGGGCGATCAGCACCGGCGCCCTGATCGCCGCTCCCCAGGCCCAGGGCCTGTTCCGGCAGGCCGTGCTGCAGAGCGGACCCCCGGAGGCCTCCGAGCGGGACAAGGTGCGGCGGATGGTGCGCCGGATGGCGGCCCGGCTGAAGGTGCCCGCCACCGCGGAGGCCTTCGCCGCCGTCGACCGGGACCTGCTGCTGCGCACCCAGGCCGAGGTCGGCCGGCTCAGCAGCCCGGTCCTCGGCGGGCCCGCCTTCGGCATCGTCGTCGACGGCGACCTCGTCCCGCGCGACCCGCTCCAGGCGCTGGTGGACGGCGACGCCGCGCGGGACGCCCGGCTGCTGATGGGCTGGACCCGCGAGGAGTACCGGCTGTGGCTGGTGCCCGGCGGCCTGCTGGAGCGGGTCGACCGGCTCGGCGCGGTCGCGCTGGCCGGGGCCATGGCCCGCTGCCACTGCGGGCACGAGGTGGTTCGCGGCTACCGCGCCCTCGATCCGCGGGCCGGCACCGCCGAGATCGTCGGCCAGCTGGTCACCGACCATCTGCTGCGCCGCCCCCTGCACCGGCTGGCCGACGCCCGCCCCGGATCGTCGTACGTGTACGAGTTCGCCTGGCCCTCGCTGCTGCCCGGCCTGGGCGCCTGCCACGCCCTGGAGCTGGGCTTCGTCTTCGACACCGGTGACGTCCCGGACTCCCGGCGGCTGGCCGGGGAGGGCGCCCCGCAGGAGCTGGCCGACACCATGCACCGGGCCTGGGTGCGCTTCGTCACCGAGGGCGACCCCGGCTGGGAGCCCTGGGACGCCACGCATCCGGTACGGGTCCTCGGCGACGGTGCGCCGTACACCGCCCTCGGGCCGAGGGACGCCGAACTCGCCCTGTGGACGGCCGCCCCGGCCCCCGCGCCCGCCCCGGCCCCCGCGCCCGTGCCGGAGGCCGCTCCCGGCACCCCGGAGGCCGCTCCCGGCACCCCGGCGGACGGCGTGGCCGTGCGGGCGGCCGACCTGCGCGCGGTGGTACGCCGTCTCCGCCGCACCGGCGGCATCCGCGGCGCCTGACGCCACGCGCCCCCGCCGCGACTGCGGCGCTCCGATCGGGGCGCGGGCCGGGAGCCGGGAGCCGGGTCCCGCCCGGCTGAACGGATGCGGCGTGGTCTCCGGGGCCGGACCGGGCGGGCCGGGGCGGGCAACGGGGCTACCGTGCGCCTCACCCCGGCCAGGCCCTGGGGGCCCCGGCGGCCGGGCCCGGTCGGTGGTGCGGTCCCGGCCGGTGGCGCGGTCCCGGCGGTGCCGCGCCAGTCCGTGGTGCCGCGCCGGCCGGTGGCGCGGCCCCCGGCGCCCGGACACCCGGACGCCGGACCACCCGGAGCCACGGGCGCCAGCCCCCGGAGCCGCGGACGCCGGACCACCGCGGAGCAGCAGATGCTCGCCCCCGGAGCCGCAGACGCTCACCCCCGGAGCAGCAGATGCTCGCCCCCGGAGCCGCAGACGCTCGCCCCCGGAGCCGCGGGCGCCGGCGTGAAGTCCGGGGCCGAGCCGGGGCGGATGTCCGGGCGGGGGACGGCGCGGAACGGCCGCCCGGCGGCGTCAAGCGCGGTCGGGTGTCAGTGTGCGGGCGACCGACGCGATCGACTCGGGGCCCACTCGGCAGCAGCCCCCGATCAGGCGGGCGCCCAGCGCCTGCCAGCGTTGGACCCGGCCGGGCGTGAAGGTGGTGCCGCCAATCCAGGCGCGGGCCGCCGCGTCCCAGGTCTCGCCGCTGTTGGGATAGACCACGACCGGCTTCCCGGTCACCCGGGCCGCGGTCGCCACGGCGGCGTCCGCGTCCTCGGGCGCACAGCAGTTGACGCCGACCGCGATCACCTCGTCCGCGCCGGCGGCCAGGGCGAACGCCTCCTCCAGCGGCTGCCCCGCGCGGGTGCGTCCGCCGGCGACCGTGTACGACAGCCAGGCCGGCACCCCCAGCCCGCGCACCGCCCGCAGCAGCGCCTCCGCCTCGTCGGCGTCCGGGACCGTCTCCAGCGCCAGCACGTCCGGGCGGGCGGCGGCCAGCACCTCGAGCCGGGGCCGGTGGAAGCGCTCCAGTTCGCCGACCGTGAGTCCGTAGCGGCCCCGGTACTCCGAGCCGTCGGCGAGCATCGCGCCGTACGGGCCCGCCGACGCCGCGGTCCACAGCGGGCGCGTCACGCCCCTGGCCCGCGCCCGCCGCGCCGCCTCCCGCGCCAGTTCCACGCTGGAGGCGATGAGCGCGGCGGCTTGCTCCGGTCCCGTACCGCGCCGCGCGAAGCCCTCGAAGGTCGCCTGGTAGCTGGCGGTGATCACGACACTCGCGCCGGCCTCGAAGTAGGCGAGATGGGCCTCGGCGACCGCCTGAGGGCACTCCGCCAGCAGCCGCGCCGACCACAGCTCGTCACTCAGGTCGTGCCCGGCGGACTCGAGCTGGTTGGACAGGCCCCCGTCGAGCACGACGGGCCCGGCGGCGAGGGCGTCGGCGAGACCGGGGGAGGAGTCGCTGGCCATGACTCGAACGTAGCCGAAGCGGGCGCCGACGCGACCGGCCGCGGGCCCCCGGGGCCACCGGCTATACTTCCCGCGCAGGCCTTCGGCGCCCCGGGCGGGAGCGTCCGGAGGCTTTTTTCATGCCCGCACACTCCACACCCGAGGGCCCGCCCGCGCCCGCCACCCCACCCCGCACCGCTCCCGCCCTGCCCGGCGCCCCGAGCCCGTCGCACCCTCCCACCCCGCCCGTACCCGTGCCCGCGCCCCCGCCCGCCGGCTACCGCGCCCTCCTCCGCAACCGCGAGTTCGCCGGCCTGTACGCCGGCTTCACCCTCACGGCAACCGCGAGCACGCTCTCCGGATTCGCCCTGGGGACGCTGGTCGAGCAGCGGACCGGGTCGCCGTTCCTGACGGCCGTGAGCATGTACGGCGCCACCTTCGCGACGGTGCTCGGCGCGCTCACCCTCATGTCGGTCGCGGACGGCGGCCGCCCCCGCCGCACCCTCGTCGCCCTCCAGTGCGTCTCGCTCGCCGGTGTGGCCGCGCAGGCGCTGCCGGGGCTGCCGTTGGCCGCCCGGTTCGCACTGCTGCTGGTCCTGGGTTTCTTCCAGGCACTGGGGACGGGCACGCGGATGGGGCTGCTCGCCGAGGTGGTGCCGGCCTCCGCGTACGCGCTCGCGCGGTCACTGATGAACATCACCTCGGGCGGCATGGCCGTCCTGGGCTTCGCCGCCGGCGCCGTGCTGCTGCGCCTGGCGGGCCCGCGGGAGGTGTTCATGGTGGCGGCCACCCTGACCGGGTGCGCCCTGGTGGTGGTCGCGGCGACCGTGCGCGAGCACTCGGTCCGACTCGCCCGCCGTCCCGGACTGCGCCGGACCTGGACCGTCAACACCGCGCTGCTGTCCCGCTCCGGCTCGCGCGTGCTGCTGCTGAACCTGTGGGTCCCCAACGGCCTGATCGTCGGCTGCGAGGCGCTGTTCATCCCCTACGCCCATGACGGCGCGGGCACGCTGCTGGCCGCCGGGTCGGCCGGCATGCTCCTGGGGGACCTGGCCGTCGGGCGCCTGCTCACCGCCCGGCGCCGCCGCCGCTGGGCGTTCGGCCTGCGGCTGCTGCTCGCCGCGCCGTACCTCGTGTTCGCCGTCCACCCGCCGCTGCCGGTGGCGGCGGCCGCGGTGTGCGCCGCGAGCGCCGGGTTCGCGGCCACCCTCCCCCTGCAGGAACGGCTGCTCGAGGTGACGCCCGAGGAGGTGCGCGGCCAGGTGCAGGGCGTGGAGTCGGCCGGCCGGATGACCTGGCAGGGCATCGGAGCCGCGATCGCCGGGGGCACCGCCCAGTGGCTGGGCCCCGGCACGGCGATCACCGCGCTGGCGGCGGTCTCCCTCGCCGTCACGGTCTCCTCCCGCCCCTTCCTGCCCGGCCGGCCACCGCGCTGACCCGGCCGGCGTGCCGTCCGCCGACCCGCGGACGGCACGCCGGCCCCGCCGTCAGCGGCGGTCGGCCGCCGCCAACGGCCGTCCGGCGAACCGCATCCGGAGTCGGCCCGCTGCGTCCCGGCCGACCCGGCCTGCCCATCCCCGGTCGCCCGGTCCGGCCATCCCGGCCCGCTCCGGTCCGGCCCGCCTCCGGTCCGGCCCGCCTCCGGTCCGGCCCGCCTCCGGTCCGGCCCCGCGCCGGGCTTCAGGGGCTGGGCTCCCGGGCGGCCGGACGCCGTAGGCGGGGTTGCGCGTCCTGTGCATGACATGATCGCGGCATGACCTCTCTGATCCGCCATGTGACGATCGACTGCGCCGACGCCTACACGCTGGCCGGGTTCTGGTCCCAGGTCCTGGGGACGCCCCTGCACGAAGACGACAAGCCGGGTGACGAGGAGGCGCTCATCGAGGGCGCCGGTCTGCTCTTCGTGACCGTTCCCGAGGGCAAGACGGTGAAGAACCGCGTGCACCTCGACCTCCAGCCGCAGGACCGCACCCGCGACGCGGAGGTGGAGCGGCTGCTCGCGCTCGGCGCGACCCTGGTCGACGACCGGCGCAGGGCGGACGGGACGGGCTGGGCCGTCCTCGCCGACCCGAACACTCACAACTAGCAGTTCTGAGCATACCCCCAGCTCAGCGCCCGTGTGGCGGCTTCACCCAACCCGTCAACTCCCGTACGGCAACCGCTAGTTGTCGCCGTCCGCGACGAACGACCCGATGCCGTTCTCGGTGCGGATGAGCCCGCGCTCGCGTAGGTCGGCAAGCGCCTTCCGCGCGGTCACCTGGGCGACGCCGAACTCAGCGCACAAGGCCAGGATGCCGGGAAGCTTCGTGCCCACTGGGTACACGCCCGCGTCAATGCGCCGCTCGATCTCGGCGGCAATCTGAGTCCACTTCGCGCGGGTCGGGTCCAGTTCCACATGATCAATGCTCCGCGCTGCGGCGAAATACGGCTAGGGATAGCGAGCTATAGCAAGGTCGCGTAACGTGGGTGATCCGGCACCCGCCGGACACAGAAAGGCCCCCAGGTGAGCCGGGCAAGGGCTCATCCCAGGGGCTGACCGAAGAACGGAGCTTCGGCTATGCGAAACCTTATCCTTGCGCTTCTCGCGCTCTTCCTGCCGTCCCGTGGAAGGCGCCGCGCGACACCTGCCCCCGTTCCGACTGCACCCGCACCGGTACGCCGTCCGCTGCCTGCCCCCAGGTCGCCCCGTCCGCTCGACGTGATCGACGCTGACCGACTCCCTTTTGTGCGTCCCTTCCTGATCGCGCATGAACGGGAACGCGAACGGGCGCTTCAGCGGGAACGGCGCACAGCGGCAACGCTCGCAACGTTCGGCATTGACTACCCGTACGGCCCCCAGGGGCGTGCGGCATGAGCGACCTTCGCCGTATGCCTCCGGGGACCGACGGGAAAACCGGCTACTGCCAGCCGGGCGGACTGGTGGCCGAACTCAGCGACGCAATCGAGAACCAACTGATTGAGTCGGGCGCCGTCGTCCTGGGGCTCGTACGCGCCATGCTCGACGGCCCGCAACTGACCGCCGACGAATCGTGGTTCATGTTGCGACGCACGGCCGAGTGCCTGCGTGACGCGCTGAACGTCGCTGAGCTACGCGGCGAACGACTCGCGGCAGCGGACAACTAAACGGCTCCGCCATTACGCACAGAAGCCCCCTACAGCGCCCAGGACATGCCGGGTGTCTGTAGGGGGCTTCTCGTGTAGTCAGCGCACCCCACGGTCCTCACGGCGTCGCGCAGTGCGCTTTCCTCGCGGCAGGCTTCGGGGAGCCGTGCCGTCGTCGTCAAGGGCCGCGCTAGCAGCCTCAGCGAACTTACCCACCTCTTCAATGAGCAATTCCGCGAGCGCATCAAGAGCGTGCAGTGATTCTTCGTACACGCCTAGGGCTCGCTCTTCAGCCTCTTCGTCTTCGTGATTCACACTGTGCAGCCGCTCAACAAGACGACGCGAATACGCCATTTGCGCGAGCACTTGAAAGACGCAATCCCGGAGTTGCGCACCGGCCTTGATCACAGAATCCGGACCGGCAAGGCTTAGATCAATCCACCGTTCGTGAACATGTTTCCGCAGCGCTATCTCTTCATCCAGCGTGCTATCCCGATACCCTTCGGCCGTAAGAATCCGCTCATTCAGGTCGGTCGCTACCCTCATGAAAGCCTTGTACTCGGCACGTCGGGGCTCATGTCGATCTTTCACGTACTGGGACCTCGCAGCTATTCGCGCCCCTTCACGCTGCGCCCAGCCCGCCACGACGGCAGCGCCGATTGTTGCCAGTGATCCCAGAAGGGGGTCATGTCCCGCGGGGTGGTGTAGTCACGGCAGCTGTTTCGGTTCCGCTTGTGGGGTGATCTGCGGTTCGGGTTCGGTTGGCTTGGTGGTGAAGAGCTCGGCCATGGAGGCTTCGGAGAGGTAGCGGCGGTCGAAGACCTGCCACTCGTCGTGGAGCTCGGCCAGGACCGCGGCGGCGAGCCGGTCCAGGGCGGCGGGGTTGGGGAAGACCTGGACGACGTCGGCCCGTCGTTTGATCTCCCTGTTCAGCCGTTCCAGTGGGTTGGTCGACCAGATCTTCTTCCAGTGCGCCGGCGGGAAGTCGGCGAACGCGGTGATGTCCGTCGCCGCATCCAGCAGCATCGTCTTGACCTGCGGGAACTGTCGTCCGAGCATGTCGGCGACCACGTTCAGCTGGGTGCGCACCTGCTCGCCGGTGGTCTGCGCGAAAATGGTGCGGATGGTGGCGGCGACCATCTCCCCGGAGCCCCGCTCGATCACCGAAAACACGTCCCGGACGAAGTGAACCCGGCACCTTTGCCAGGCCGCGCCGAGGAAAACGGTGCGGATCGCGGTCACCAGACCGCTGTGGCTGTCGGAGATGACCAGCTGGACGTTCTCCAGGCCGCGGGCCCGCAGTGAGCGCAGGAACTTCGTCCAAAACGGCTTCGATTCGCTGTCGCCGACCATCAGCCCGAGGATCTCGCGGTGCCCGGTGGCGGAGATCCCGGTGGCGATGACCACGGCCTGCGATGCGATCCGGTGGTTGACCCGGGCCTTGCAGTAGGTGGCGTCCAGGAAGACGTAGGGGAAGACGGTGTGGTCCAGCGGCCGTTCCTTGAACGCGGTCAGTTTCTCGTCCAGCTCACCGCAGATGCGGGAGACCTCGGACTTGGAGATCCCGCTATCCGCACCGAGTGCTTTGACCAGGTCATCGACCGAGCGGGTCGAGACACCGTGCACGTATGCCTCCATCACCACGGCGAACAACGCCCGGTCGATCCGCCGCCGGCGTTCCAGCAGAGACGGGAAAAATGACCCGCTGCGCACCTTCGGGATCTTCAGGTCCAGGTCGCCGGCCTGCGTGGTCAGCAGCCTCTCCCGGTGTCCGTTGCGCCAGGTCGTGCGCGTCTCGGCGTGCTCGCGCGGCGCGGCACCGATCACATCGGTGGCTTCGGCCTCGATCAGCTCCTGCAGGATGCGCTCGCACGCCACCCTGATTGCTTCAACTCCGTCGGCCCGACGTAGTGACTCAAGCAGCCGCATCAGTTCAGACTGGGACAAGGCCATCGCGTGCTCCTCCGGTCGAACTGCCCGTTCACCAAGGAGACTTGCGCGATGGCCTGCCCTTGTTCAGGGAGCATGCAAGGCCAGCGGATGCACGCCCCGGGCAGACACCCGCGCGTTCCGGGAGCCTGCCCGGCTACACCACTTCATGGGACGCGATCCAGAAGGGTACCGAGTAGTGCCGCAACGACTGCATTCATGCGCTGATTCTGATGTGTGTGGCTCCCGTCCGTCTAGAGCGCAGGAAGACAACAACGGTGCCCAGTTCCGCTCAGGTTGTACGTTCAGCCTCCACGACTCTCGACCCTGTTGCACTATGCGTGCATGGACGAAGGCAACGCCGCCGTAATCGCGGCAGCACTGGGGATCGCAGGGACGCTGTTTGGCTCCCTCGGAGGCGCCATGGTCGCCGCACGCGCTACACGCAAACAGGTGCGGGACCAGGAGGGCGCGGAACACAGGCATTGGCTACGGCAAGAAAGGCAGACGGCGTACGCCGCGCTACTCGACGCCTGCCGACGGGGGATGGAGATTATTCGGGTGCACCTATCATCAGGGGATGAGTATTTGAATGACACTGTCGCCCTTGAAATTCTCTCCGCTGCCCTAGAAGCGCGAACGGTGGTCGCAATCGTGGGACCGCCAGATATGGACGTCAAGGCAAAGGAGCTAGCCGAATGCTTCGTGGACACCATTAACTCGCGCCGTGACATGGTCCGGCCTGATGGAGTAGTCAACTCAGAAGACAGAGACTTCGGTAGGCACTTCACTCGCTTGGATGCGGCACGATCAGCTTTTGTGGCTGGGGCGCGTGACGTCCTGACAAAACAGATTCGCTAACGACGTAGCCTCAGCCTCAGGCTTTCGGGAAGCCGCCCGAATACACAAAAGCCCCGTAGACGCCCCGGGATCAATCCCAGGTACCTACGGGGCTTCGTGGTGGTGCGCCCAGTAATCGCGGGGCGACGGCACACCTTCGGCGTTCAGCTTCTCGGCAATGGCGGAAACTGTCTTGCCGTCGTGCAGTTCCTTCACGATCTGTTCAATGACGGTTACCGGCGCTGGTCCGCACCCTTCCACGGTTTCCGTGTCGGGCGTCAGCGTCCACCCGCCGCCTTCAAGCTCAGCGGGCATGTATCCGTACGGCGGACGGCTTCCGCGCCAACGAAGCGGCATGAGGCGCATTGCCGCCTGAGCACCGGTAACACGTTCACGGATGGACTGGGCTTCGAACTCTGCGGCGAACGCGAAAATTTGCAAGATCAGTTGCGTGATCAGGTCAACGCTGTTGCGGAAGTCCAGCACAAGCCGCCCGCCGGGACCCTCAGCGAACACGATCATTTTGCGATTGGTGCGCGCCCATTCAACAAGGGCGTTCATGTCGGCCATTGACCTAATAGCACGGTCGAAGCGCCAGAACACAAGCGCGTCGAATTCGTCCACCCGCTGAGTCAGCCACGCCCCCAATTCCGGGCGCTCAAATGGTGTGGTCTTGCTGGCAGACACGCCCAGGTCTACGGCTTCACGGTCGCCCAGGTCGATACCCAGGGACGCGGCGGCTTCTTCGTTTGCAGCGCGCTGACGTTCCGGCGACGTCGTTTCGTCGGTGAGGACGCTGAGGCGGACGGCGGACAGACCCCGGAGCGCGGGGCGGAAGGTGTCGGGGGCGTTCATGCCTCCCATGAAGGGAGTCGGCGACTGACCGGCGCTGACCTGGGCGTTTGTTGCCACTGGGGCCACTCCTCAGAACGTGGTCTAAGGAGTGTTCGGAGACCCCGAGGGCAACGAGTTCTGCGTGGAGCGGAGCGCGGCGGAACGGGCGGGGTGAGACCCGGCCCGCCGCGCGGGTCCGGCCTCCGGAACGCCCGGCCCCCGCGCGGGCCGGGGCTCAGGCAGGCGTCTCGCGGGGCCAGTGGATGAGGGCCGTGTGCAGGGCCTCGACGGCCTTGTCCCAGGACCGCCGCACGTCCCGCGGCGCGTTGAAGCCGCCTCCCGCCTCCAGGACGCAGTAGCCGTGGAAGGTGCTGCGCAGCAGGCGTACGGCGTCGGTGAGGTCCGGCTCCTCGAGGCCGTAGCCGCGCAGCATCCCGTAGGTGAGCTCGGCGGTGCGCCGCAGCACGGGGGAGCCGGCCGCCAGGGCGGGGTCCACCCGGCTCTGGGTGGCCGCGTACCGGCCCGGATGCCGGTGGGCGTACTCCCGGTAGGCGCCGGCGAACGCGGCCAGGGCGTCCTTGCCGGCCCGCCCGGCCACGGCGTCGGCGATCAGGTCGGTCATCTCGCCGCCGGCCAGCAGGGCGAGCCGGGTGCGCAGCTCCTGGAGGTTCCTGACGTGCGAGTACAGGCTCGCGTCCTTCACCCCGAAGCGCCGAGCCAGCGCCGAGAGGCTGACGTTCTCGAACCCCACCTCGTCGGCGAGTTCGGCGGCGGCTGCGACCAGACGGTCGACACTGAGACCGGCCCGGGCCACGGGCACACCTCCTGACCTGGGGACTGCGGGAGGCAGCCTAGCCGCTCCGCCCTCCCCGCCGACGGCCGCTCCGCCCTCCCCGCCGACGGCCGCTTCGCCCTCCCGCCGCGGTCGCTCCGTCCTCTCCGGCGACGGGCAGGCCACAGACGGCCCGGCCGCCCGCGCCCGCCCCCTCCGCCCTCAGCCGTCCAGCAGCTCGCGCACGAAGTCGTTGGTGAACTTCCCGGCCGGGTCCAGCTCGCGCGCGAGCGCGCGGAAGTCCGCCAGCCGCGGATACCGCTCGCGCAGCACCGCGGGCGGCACGGTGAACACCTTGCCCCAGTGGGGGCGCGGGCCGAAGGGGTCCAGCGCCGCCTCCAGCCGCCGTACCACCGGCAGTACGGCCGTCTCGTCCTCGACCCAGGTGAAGTGCAGGGCCACCGTGTCCCGTGCGTAGCCCGGGCCGAGCCACTGCTCGTCGGCGGCGACGGTCCGCACCTCGCAGGTCTGGAGCACCGGGGCGACCGTCCCGGCGATCGCGGCCACGGCGTGCAGCGCCGCGAGGGCGTCCGCGCGCGGCAGCAGGTACTCCGACTGCAGCTCCGCCCCACTGCTCGGGGTGAACTCCGCCCGGAAGTGGGGCAGCCGCTCGTGCCAGGGCCCCGGCTCGCCGAACTGCCGGGTGCAGTTCCCGGCCGGCATGCCCGGCACCGGGTGCAGCGCCACCTTGGCGGGCACCGCCCAGGGGAAGGGGGACAGCGGCTGGTCGGTGCGCCGTTTCAGCCACACCTGGCGGAACCCCGGATCGCGCCAGTCGGTGAACAGGCTGACGCTGTACGCCGCGCCCGCCACCGCCTCGAAGTCCAGTCCGTCCAGCGGCAGTTCGGTAAACAGGTGCTGCTCCACCAGGAAGTCCGGCTCCAGGTCCAGCGTGAGCGCGGTGACGACGCCGAGCGCGCCGAGGGAGGTCACGGCGCCGCCGAAGCGCTCCTCGCCCCGCCGCAGCGTCACCGCGGAGCCGTCCGCCGTGACCAGCTCCACCTCGCGCACGGCCGAGCCGAGCGGCCCGTTGGCCACCCCGGAGCCGTGGGTGCCGGTCGCCACCGACCCGGCCACCGAGATGTGCGGCAGCGAGGCCATGTTGGCGAGGGCCAGCCCGTGCGCGTGCACCCGCCGGGCCAGCTCCGCGTACCGGACCCCGCCGCCGACCCGCACGGTGCGGGCCGCCGTGTCGACGTCCACCTCGGCCGGCAGCGCGTCCAGCGACAGCAGCACGCCGTCCGCGCCCGGATCGGCGATCCGGTTGAAGGAGTGGCCGCTGCCCAGGACGCGCACCCGTGCGCTGTCCGCCACCAGCGCCCGCAGCGCGCCGGGCGAGTCCGGCCGCCGCACCGGCCCGGCGTAGGCGACGTTGCCCGCCCAGTTGGTCACGGTCCCGGTCATGCCGTCGTCCCTCCAAGCCGTCCCACGGCGCTTCCGCGGCCGTCCCACGGCGCATCCGCGCACGTGGGGAACCTACCCGACGATCACCCGGCCGCGGCGGGCGCCGTGCCCCGGGCGGCCGGGGCGGCCTCCCGCGCCGGGGGGACCCGGTACGGCCCGCCGGGAAGCGGGGGCATACCGTGAGGAGTCGTACGCACGAAGCCGGGAGGAGACACGGGATGGGCAGCCGTACCGCGCTGGTCGAGGATCTGATGGGGCGCTTCCCGCACGTGCCGCGGGAAGCGGTCTTCAAGGAGGACCTGCTCCGGGGCGGAGTCGCCTTCGACGCCTCCGCGCTCAGCGACAACGAGCAGGGCGAGGTCAAGCCGAAGTCCTACTTCATCTTCTCCTTCGACCACGGCACGCTCCCCGAGCTGGGCGAGGCCGCGCTGCGCCGGCCGCCGGAGGAGATCATCCTCACCGGCGGGCCGTACGACCTCAGGCGCACCGTCGTCTCCGTACGGGTGAACCCCGCCTCGCCCTACCGGGTCGCCGCCGACGCGGAGGGGCTGCTCGGGCTGTACCTCGACGGGAAGCGGATCGCGGACGTGGGCGTGCCGCCCATGCCGGAGTACTACCGGCACACCCTGTCCAACGGGAAGTCCGTCATGGAGGTGGCCCCCACCATCCAGTGGGGCTATCTGATCTACCTCACCGTCTTCCGGGTCTGCCAGTACTTCGGCGCCAAGGAGGAGTGCCAGTACTGCGACATCAACCACAACTGGCGCCAGCACAAGGCGGCCGGCCGGCCCTACACCGGTGTGAAGGACGTCGAGGAGGTGCTGGAGGCCCTGGAGATCATCGACCGGTACGACACCCAGAAGGCGTCCACCGCCTACACCCTCACCGGCGGCGCCATCACCAAGACCGTCGCCGGGCGCGACGAGGCCGACTTCTACGGCCACTACGCCAAGGCCATCGAGGAGCGCTTCCCGGGCCGCTGGATCGGCAAGGTCGTCGCCCAGGCGCTGCCGAAGGCGGACGTGCAGCGGTTCAAGGACTACGGCGTCCAGATCTACCACCCCAACTACGAGGTGTGGGACCGCCGGCTGTTCGAGCTGTACTGCCCGGGCAAGGAGCGCTACGTCGGCCGCGACGAGTGGCACCGCCGGATCCTGGACTCCGCCGACGTCTTCGGCGCGCGCAACGTGATCCCCAACTTCGTCGCCGGTGTGGAGATGGCCGAGCCGTTCGGCTTCACCACCGTCGACGAGGCGATCGCCTCCACCACCGAGGGCCTGCGCTTCTTCATGTCGCACGGCATCACGCCCCGCTTCACCACCTGGTGCCCGGAGCCCACCACCCCGCTCGGCAAGGCCAACCCGCAGGGGGCCCCGCTGGAGTACCACATCCGGCTCCTGGAGGCCTACCGCGCCACCATGGACGACTTCGGCCTCTCCTCGCCCCCCGGCTACGGCCCGCCCGGCCCCGGCCGCGCGGTCTTCTCGGTCAGCTCCTTCATGGACAGCCTCCCCGCCCGGGAGGACGCCGAGGAGAACACCGGGGAGACGGCCGCGGTGTAGGGGCAGGGGCGCGAGGCGCGCGGCACGAGGCGCGCGGCGCGAGGCGCGACCGGGGCGGCCCCGGCGCACCCCCGCCGCACACCACCGCCTCCTCGCCACCGCCTCCTCGTCCCTTCCAGTGGGACGCCGGGCACCGTGAGAGGGACGCGGGCACCGTGAGAAGAAGGCGGGCCCCGTCCGTACTACGGAGCGGGGTCGTGCGCCGCGGTGCCCGTCATGACATCTGAATACGCGGCTTGTCAGTTGTTCCGTGGCGTGAAAGGCTCGTGCCCTGCCGCGAGGCTCCCCACAACTCCATCTCGAACATGGTGAGTTGATCTCGCCCGTGGATGCAGGAGTCCGATGCCCGAGCTGCCGAGCCCCAAGGACGCCGCCGAGGCCGCGCTGCTGACGGAATGCCAGGAGGCGGTGCTCGCCTTCGCCGGGCTGTGCACCGCCGGGTCCGGCGCCGCCCAGGAGCTGGCCGCGGAGGCGTTCGCGCTCGGCGAGCGCGAGATCCGCGCCGCCGACGCGGGCGCGGCCCGCGGCCGCCGCAGCCCCCGGCTCCCGGCGATCCCGCAGATGCTGACCGCCGTCCGCACCACCGCCGCGTCCTGGGAGACCGACGGCCTCGGGCACCGGCTCGACCCCGGCCTGAGACTGTGGCTCAACTCCGACCAGGCCGGCCGCTACACCGGCCCGCCGCTGCGCCGCCCGCTGGCGCTGCGCGCGCTGCGCGACCTGCCCGAGGCGGACGCGGCGCTGCTGTGGCTGGCCGAGGTGGAGGCGCTGCCGCCGGTCGTCGTGGCCCGCCGCCTCGGCCTGGACCCGGCGGCCGTCTCCGAGGAACTGGACCAGGTGCGGGCGCTGTTCCGGGACCGCTGCCGGCGCGACCACCTGGACACCCCCATGGACCCGGAGTGCCGCAGCTACGCCCGGCTGCTGGACGCCCTGAGCCGCTCCGCGGCCGCCGCCGGCACCCTGGGGGACCTCTCCCGGCACCTGGCCACCTGTGTGCCGTGCTCGGAGGCCGCCGCCTGCCTGCGGCCGTACGACGGCGGCCTGCCCGCGGCCCTCGCCGGCGGGGTGATCGGCTGGGGCGGGCTCGCCTACCTGGAGGGCCGCCGCCGGGCCGCCGAGGCACGGCTCGGCGCCGGCGCCCCGCGGGCGGACGCGGGCGGGGAGCCCGAGCAGGGCGCGGGCCGGGCCCGGATGGTGCGCGGCGGCCTGCTCGCCACCGCGGTGGCGCTGTCCGGCCTGGCGCTGGCGGTGTCGATGATGCCGTTCGGCGGCTCGGCGAGCGAGGCGGCGCGCGACGACGCCGGCCGCCGGCCGGTCGCCGACCCCGGCATCGCCCTGCCCTCCCTCGACCCCACGACGTCCGAACGGGGCTCACGCCCGGCCCCGGCGGCCTCCTCGCCCCGCGCCTCCCGCTCCGCCGGGCCGTCCGCGGGCGCCACCTCCGGCGGCTCCCGCGAGAACCCCGAGCCCGAGCCCCAGGGCACCTCCTCGTCCACCGCCGCCCCGGCCGTGACGCCCGGCCCGCGCACCAGCGCGCCGGCCACCTGCCGGGTCCGCTACACCGTCAACGACCAGTGGTCCGACGGCTTCCAGGCCGCCGTCACCGTCACCACCACCCGCTCGCTGGACGCCTGGCGGCTGGCCTGGTCCTTCCGCGACGGCCAGCGGGTCGTCCAGATGTGGGACGCCACCGCCGCCCAGAGCGGCTCCCGGGTCACCGCGACGGCCGCCGACTACAACAGGTCCGTACCGGCCGGCGGCACCGTCTCCTTCGGCTTCATCGGGTCCCTGGAGAGCCGCAACTCCACGCCGTACGGCTTCACGCTCAACGGCCACGCCTGCGCGACCGCCTGACCGGCGACGGCCGTACGGCGCCGTGAACCCGGGGACCCATGGGCCGGCTGGGGGACCATCCGGCGGTCCGCCCGCCGGGTCCGAAGGTCCCCATCGCCCGGGGGCCGGACGGGCTCGCGGCCTGCACTGTCCGGCACTGCCCGCGCGCGCCGCGCACGGCGAGCATCGACGGTGAGACGCATCCAGGAGAGGACCCGTGATGACCGCGACGGTGACAGCCGGCAGCAGCAACGGCACCGAGACCCACGGCGCCTGGCGGGACTTCGCCGGGACCGGGTGGCGCGAGCGCATCGACGTCCGCGACTTCGTGCAGGCCAACTACACCCCCTACGAGGGCGACGCGAGCTTCCTGGCAGGTCCCACGGACCGCACCACGGCCGTGTGGAGGAAGGTCAGCGCGCTGTTCCCCGAGGAGCGCCGCAAGGGCGTCCTCGACGTCGACACGGCCACGCCCTCGACGATCACCTCGCACGCCCCGGGCTACATCGACCGCGAGCGCGAGCTGATCGTCGGCCTGCAGACCGACGCCCCCCTCAAGCGCGCGATCATGCCCAACGGCGGGCTGCGCATGGTCGAGAACGGCCTGAAGGCGTACGGCTACGAGCCCGACCCGTTCGTCACCAAGGTCTTCGGCACCTACCGCAAGACCCACAACGACGGCGTCTTCGACGCCTACACCCCCGAGATGCGCGCCGCCCGCAAGGCCGGCATCATCACCGGCCTGCCCGACGCCTACGGCCGCGGCCGGATCATCGGCGACTACCGGCGGGTGGCCCTCTACGGCACCGACCGGCTGATCGAGGGGAAGCTGGCCGAGAAGGCGCTGCTGGACGCCCGCCCCTCCACCGAGCACGTGATCCGCGACCGCGAGGAGCTGGCCGAGCAGATCCGCGCCCTGGGCGAGCTGGCCCGTATGGCGGCCTCCTACGGCTGCGACGTCACCCGCCCCGCCGCCACCGCGCACGAGGCGGTGCAGTGGCTCTACCTCGGCTACCTCGCCGCCGTGAAGGAGCAGAACGGCGCCGCGATGTCCCTGGGCCGCACCTCGACCTTCCTGGACGTCTACCTCCAGCGCGACCTGGACGAGGGCACCCTGGACGAGAGCCGCGCCCAGGAGCTGATCGACGACTTCGTGATCAAGCTGCGGATCGTGCGGTTCCTGCGCACGCCCGAGTACGACGCGCTGTTCTCCGGCGACCCGACCTGGGTGACGGAGTCCATCGGCGGCATCGGCCGCGACGGCCGCACGCTGGTCACCCGCACCTCCTTCCGCTTCCTGCAGACGCTCTACAACCTCGGCCCCGCGCCCGAGCCCAACCTGACCGTCCTCTGGTCGCCGGACCTGCCCGCCGGGTTCAAGGAGTTCTGCGCCCAGGTCTCCATCGACACCAGCGCCGTCCAGTACGAGTCCGACGACCTGATGCGCCCGCGCACCGGCGACGACACCGCGATCGCCTGCTGCGTGTCGGCCATGGCGGTCGGCCGGCAGATGCAGTTCTTCGGCGCCCGCGTCAACCTGGCCAAGGCGCTGCTGTACGCGATCAACGGCGGCCGCGACGAGCTGACCGGCGAGCAGGTCGCCCCGCCCACGCCCCCGCTGACCGGGGAGTACCTGGACTTCGAGGAGCTGTCGGCGGCCTACGACCGGGTGCTCGACTGGCTCGCCGGGACGTACGTCGACGCCCTCAACGTCATTCACTACATGCACGACAAGTACGCCTACGAGCGCCTGGAGATGGCCCTGCACGACCACCCCGTGCACCGCTTCATGGCCTGCGGCATCGCCGGCCTGTCGGTGGCCGCCGACAGCCTGTCCGCCGTCAGGCACGCCCGGGTGAAGGTGATCCGCGACGACACGGGCCTGGCCGTGGACTACGTCGTCGAGGGCGACTACCCGGCCTACGGCAACAACGACGACCGCGCCGACCGGCTGGCCGCCGGCCTGGTCGAGTCGTTCATGGCGAAGGTGCGCCGGCACCCCACCTACCGGGACGCCGAGCACACCCAGTCGGTGCTGACCATCACGTCCAACGTGGTGTACGGCAAGCACACCGGCAACACCCCCGACGGCCGCCGCGCCGGAACGCCCTTCGCCCCCGGGGCCAACCCGATGAACGGGCGCGACCGGCACGGGGTGGCCGCCTCGGCGCTGTCGGTGGCGAAGCTGCCGTACGAGCAGGCCCGCGACGGGATCTCGCTGACCACCACGATCACCCCCGAGGGCCTGGGGCACGTCCCCGCGGACCGGGCGGGCAACCTGGTCGGCATCCTCGACGCCTACATGGCGGCCGGCGGCTTCCACATGAACGTCAACGTGCTGAACCGGGAGGTGCTTCAGGACGCCATGGAGCACCCGGAGAAGTACCCGGAGCTGACCATCCGGGTCTCCGGCTACGCCGTCAACTTCGTGCGGCTGACCCGTGAGCAGCAGCTCGACGTCATCAGCCGCACCTTCCACGGAGCGCTGTGAGCGCCGTGCCCCGCGCCCTGACCGCCGCCGTGCGCGGGAACCCCGTGCGTGAGGACGAGACCGTGAGCGACGAGACCCCGCACGGCCCGGTCACCGGCCGGATCCACTCCTGGGACCTGTCCACCGGCGTGGACGGCCCGGGGACCCGGTTCGTGCTCTTCGTCAGCGGGTGCCCGCTGCGCTGCCTGTACTGCGCCAACCCCGACACCTGGCACATGCGGGACGGGCGGCGGGCCACCGTCGACGAGGTGATGGACGAGATCGGCAAGTACCGCCCGTTCGTCACCACGGCCGGGGGAGGGGTCACCGTCACCGGCGGCGAGCCCCTGCTCCAGCCGGCCTTCACCGGCGCGGTGCTGCGCCGGTGCAAGGAGGCCGGCCTGCACACCGCGCTGGACACCTCCGGGTTCCTCGGCGCCCGCGCGACGGACGGGCTGCTGGCCGACACCGACCTGGTGCTGCTGGACATCAAGTCCTTCGACGTCGCCACCTACCGGAGGCTGACCGGCGGCGAGCTGACGCCCACCCTCAACTTCGCCACCCGCCTGGCGCGGCTGGGCAAGCGCGTGTGGATCCGCTACGTGCTGGTCCCCGGCTGGACCGACGACGAGCGGGCGGTGGACGGGCTGGCCCGCTTCGTGGCCGGGCTGGACGGCGTCGAACGGGTGGACGTCCTGCCGTTCCACAAGCTCGGCGCCGCCAAGTACGAGGCCCTGGGCATCCCCTTCCCGCTGAAGGACAACCCGGTCCCGGACGCCGCCCTCGTCGAACGGGTGCGCGGCCAGTTCCGGGCGCGGGGCCTCGCGGCCCAGTGACGGCGGCGGTCCGGTGACGCCGGCGGGCGGCGGGCCCGCGGGCGGTGACGCCTCCGGGTACCGGCCCCGCGGTCCGGGGTCCGGGGTCCGCCGGAAGCGTCCCGGGCGGTCCGGGGGTAGTCCCGGGCGGTCCGGGGGCGTCCAGGGGGTGCCCCGGGCGGTCCCGTGCCGTCCCGGCGGGCCGGTGACGCCCGCGGACCGGCGGGTCCGCGGCCGTCGGCGGGCGCCCGGCGGGGTGGCCGGTCACCGGCGTGACCCGAACGGCTCTGTCGGGTACCCGGGCGGCCACTGGAGGGTGGGTGGTGTGCCGCCGGCACGCGCACGCACCCGCCCGCCAACCGCCCGTCGACCCCGGAAGGACCCCCGATGCCCGCCGAATCCCCGCAGGCGCCCGCCGGGCTCACGGACGAGGAGGTCGCGACGCTGGACGCCCACTGGCGCGCCGCGAACTACCTCTCCGTCGGCCAGATCTACCTGATGGCCAACCCCCTGCTGACCGAGCCGCTGCGGCCGGAACACGTCAAGCCGCGCCTGCTCGGCCACTGGGGCACCTCACCCGGTCTGAACCTGGTCCACACCCACCTCAACCGCGTCATCAAGGCCCGCGACCTCGACGCCCTGTGCATCTGGGGCCCCGGTCACGGCGGGCCGGCGGTCCTCGCCAACTCCTGGCTGGAGGGCTCCTACACCGAGACCTACCCGGACATCACCCGCGACGCCCACGGCATGGGCCGGCTGTTCAAGCAGTTCTCCTTCCCCGGCGGGGTGCCGAGCCATGTGGCCCCCGAGACGCCGGGCTCCATCCACGAGGGCGGCGAACTCGGCTACGCCCTCTCGCACGCCTACGGCGCCGCGCTCGACAACCCCGGGCTGGTCGTGGCCTGCGTGATCGGCGACGGCGAGGCGGAGACCGGCCCGCTGGCCGCGTCCTGGCACTCCAACAAGTTCCTCGACCCGGTCGACGACGGGGCCGTCCTGCCCATCCTCCACCTCAACGGCTACAAGATCGCCAACCCGACCGTGCTGGCCCGGCTCCCCGAGGCGGAACTCGACGACCTCCTCAGGGGCTACGGGCACGACCCGGTCCACGTCACCGGCGACGAGCCGGCCGCCGTGCACCGGGCCATGGCCGCCGCCATGGACACCGCGCTCGACCGCATCGCCGCCCTCCAGCGCGCCGCCCGCGAGAAGGGCGTCACCGACCGGCCGCGCTGGCCGGTGATCGTGCTGCGCACCCCGAAGGGCTGGACCGGCCCGGCCGAGGTCGACGGCCTGCCCGTGGAGGGCACCTGGCGCGCCCACCAGGTCCCGCTCGCCGCCGTCCGGGACAACCCCGAGCACCTGCGGCAGCTGGAGCGGTGGCTGCGCTCGTACCGCCCCGAGGAACTGTTCGACGAGCACGGCGCCCCCCGCCCCGATGTCCTGGCCTGTGTCCCCGACGGCGACCGCCGGCTGGGCGCCACCCCCCGCGCCAACGGCGGGCTGCTGCTGCGCGCACTGCCCCTGCCCCCGCTGGAGAAGTACGCCGTCGAGGTCGACAAGCCCGGCGCCACCCTGCACGAACCCACCCGGGTGCTGGGCGAGTTGCTGCGGGACGTGATGGCGGCCACCGCCGAACGCCGCGACTTCCGCCTGGTCGGCCCGGACGAGACCGCCTCCAACCGCCTCCAGGCCGTCTACGGCGCCAGCGGCAAGGCCTGGCAGGCGGAAACGCTCGACGTGGACGAGGACCTCGACCGGCACGGCCGGGTGATGGAGATCCTGTCCGAACACACCTGCCAGGGCTGGCTGGAGGGCTACCTCCTCACCGGCCGGCACGGGCTGTTCTCCTGCTACGAGGCGTTCGTGCACATCGTCGACTCGATGGTCAACCAGCACATCAAGTGGCTGCGCACCACCCGCAGGCTCCCCTGGCGCGCCCCCATCGCCTCCCTCAACTACCTGCTCACCTCGCACGTGTGGCGCCAGGACCACAACGGCTTCTCGCACCAGGACCCCGGCTTCGTCGACCACATCCTCAACAAGAGCCCGGAGGCGGTCCGGGTGTACTTCCCGCCGGACGCCAACACCCTGCTGTCCGTGGCCGACCACGCGCTGCGCAGCCGGGACTACGTCAACGTCGTCGTGGCCGGCAAGCAGCCCTGCTTCGACTGGCTGTCCATGGAGCAGGCGCGGGTGCACTGCGCGCGCGGCGCCGGCATCTGGGAGTGGGCCGGCACCGAGGACGGCTCCCGCGAACCGGACGTGGTGCTCGCCTGCGCGGGCGACGTGCCCACCCAGGAGGTGCTGGCCGCGGCGCAGCTGCTGCGCCGTCACCTGCCCGAACTGACGGTGCGGGTGGTGAACGTGGTCGACATCGCCCGGCTGATGCCCAGCGGGGAACACCCGCACGGCATGACCGACTTCGAGTACGACGGCCTGTTCACCGCCGACAAGCCGGTCGTCTTCGCCTACCACGGCTACCCGTGGCTGATCCACCGCCTGGCCTACCGCCGCCACGGGCACCCGAACACGCATGTGCGCGGCTACAAGGAGATCGGCACCACCACCACGCCCTTCGACATGGTGCTCAGCAACGACCTCGACCGCTACCGCCTGGTCATGGACGTCATCGACCGGGTGCCGGGCCTGGCGGTGCGCGCCGCGGCCGTACGGCAGCGCATGGAGGACACGCGGCTGCGCCATCACACCTGGATCCGCGAGCACGGCGTGGACCTGCCCGAGGTCGCCGACTGGACCTGGGACGGCTGACGCGCCGTCAAGCAGACGCCTTCACACGGAGATCGGCGGCCACACGGCTGAACGGGTACTTGAAACAGGGACGTTCGGCCCCGGCGGCCGGGCCGCGCAGCCCCTGCGCACCCGGCCGCCCCGGCGGGACATTGGTAGCGCACCGAGAACGAGCCAACACCCCGAGATCCCTGGAAGGGATGGACATCATGGCCGTGCACGACCACTCCCACCGGCACGTCGGCTTCCACCTGGCGTTCCCGCGCCGGACCGGATCGGCATCCGGCTCGGCCACCGCGGCCTCGGAGACGACCGTGACCACCGCGTTCGCCGCCCGCGCCCTGGCCGCGCTCCGGGTCCTGCTGGGCTTCGTCTTCCTGTGGGCCTTCCTCGACAAGACGTTCGGCCTCGGCTACGCGACCCCCTCCGCCAAGGCCTGGACCGAGGGCGGCTCGCCGACCAAGGGCTTCCTCAGCTCGGTCTCCGCCGGGCCCCTGGAGTCCACCTTCCACGCGTGGGCCGGCGACGCCTGGGCCGACTGGCTGTTCATGCTCGGTCTGCTCGGCATCGGCGTCGCGCTGATCGCGGGCATCGGCCTGCGGCTCGCGGCGGTGGCCGGCACCGTGATGATGGCCCTGATGTGGATGGCCGAATGGCCACCGGCCCGGCACCTGTCCGACGGCTCGCCGAGCATGTCGACGAACCCGTTCGCCGACTACCACCTGCTCTACGCCGTCGCCCTGATCGCCCTCGCGGCAGCCGGCGCCGGCGCCACCTGGGGACTGGGCCGGCTGTGGGCCCGCCTCCCCTTCGTCGCCCGGAACCGCTGGCTCCGCTGACGGCACCACGGCCCGGTACCGGGGCCCCACCGCCACCGCGGTGGGGCCCCGGGCCGTCGTGCGCGCGGGGACACGGGCCGTCGTGCGCGCGGGGACACGGGCCGTCGTGCGCGCGGGGACACGGCCGCCGGCGCCGCCGTCGTCACCGCGCGGGCCGGGCCTCGCCCTGGGCCGCCCGCAGATCGGCCAGCAGCTCCGCCTGGCCGGCCAGCACCCCGGACAGGATCTCCCGCGCCACCCGCAGCAGCTCCGCCACGTGCGGGTCGGTGAGCGAGTAGTAGACGGTCGAGCCCTCCTTGCGGGTGACGACCAGGCTGGCCCGGCGCAACACGGCCAGCTGCTGGGACAGCGCCGCCGGTTCGATGCCCACCTCGGGCAGCATCTCGGCGACCGCGTGCTCGCGCTCGCTCAGCAGCTCCAGGACGCGGATGCGCGCCGGATGGCCGAGCGTCTTGAAGAACTCGGCCTTCAGTTGGTACAGCGGCGTGGTCACCATCGTTCGTCCCGGGTCCGCCGGCTCTTCCGGCTCTGCTGTGCGTCGCGGCAGTCAGTAACAACATCAAGAATTGCGCGGATGTGCAATTCACTGGGCGGGGGGCGATGCGGGCAGCGCGGGCAGCACCGGCCGCTCCGCGGGAGCGGGCCCCGTGGGTTCGGCCGGGTCGAGCACGCCGGCCGGGTCGAGCACGCCGGCCGTCTCCAGGAGCCGGTGGGCGGCGCGTATCGCCTCGGGCGTGTCCGCGTACTCCCGGCCCCGGCGGCGCAGGACGTCCAGGGCGCCCACGGAGTCGAGGACCTGGCGCTGCCCGTCGCGGATGCCGGAGGCCAGCACGACGATGCCGCGCCGGTTGAGCTTCTCCACGGCGTCCTTGAACACCAGGGCGCCCGTGGCGTCCATGGTGGAGACCCGGGACATGCGCAGGATCACCACCCGCACGTCGGCCACCTCGCTCAGCTCCAGCAGGAAGCGGTGCGCGGCGGCGAAGAAGAGCGGCCCGTCGATGCGGTAGGCGACGATGTGCTCGGCGAGCAGGGCGTGCTCCTCATCGCTGTGGTCGCCCCGGTCCAGCGGCACCTGGTCGAGGCGGGCCTGCCGGGCCACCGCGCGCAGGGCGAGGGCGCCGGCCACGACCAGCCCGATGACCACGGCCTGGACCAGGTCCAGGGCGAGGGTGGCCAGGGCGGTCAGCGCGAGGGTGGCCGCGTCGGAGCGGGTGGCCCGCGCCATGGCCCGCAGCGAGCCCACCTCGACCATGCGCACCGCCGTGGCCAGCAGCACCCCGGCCAGCGCGGCCAGCGGGATCCGGGACACCAGCGGCGCGGCGGCGAAGACGATCACCGCGAGGACGGCGGCGTGCGTGAGGGAGGCGAGCCGTGAGCCGGCGCCGGTGCGCACGTTGACGGCGGTCCGGGCGATGGCGCCGGTGGCGGGAACCCCGCCGAACAGCGGGGCGGCGACGTTGGCCAGCCCCTGCCCGAACAGCTCCCGGTCCGGGTCGTGCCGCCGGCCCACCGTCATGCCGTCGGCGACCGAGGCCGACAGCAGGGACTCCAGCGCGGCGAGCGCGGCCACGGCCACCGCGGGGGCGAGCAGCGAGCCCAGCGCGCCGGGGTGGAGGAAGCCGAGCGAGGGCGCGGGCAGCCCGGAGGGCAGGTCGCCGATGGGCCGTACGCCGTCCACGCCCGCCAGCTGGACCACCACGGTGGCCGCGATCACGGCCACGATGGAGAACGGGACGGCCGGCCGCCACCGCGCCCCGGCCAGCATGACCGCCGCGACCGCGAGGGCGCAGGCCGCCGCCGGCCAGTTCGGGTGCCGCACGAAGGCCTCCACCGCCCGCCAGGCGACCACGAGCACCCGGTCGCCGTCCGGCTTCGCCACCCCGAGCGCGTTCGGGACCTGCTGCAGCGCGATCACGCAGGCGATGCCGAGGGTGAAGCCCTCCACCACGGGAGCGGGGACGTACCGCATGTACTTCCCGGCCCGCAGCACGGCCAGGGCGACCAGCATCACCCCCGCCATCAGCCCGACGGTGAGCACCCCGCCCGGCCCGTAGCGGGCGACGATCGGGACCAGCACCACCGTCATGGCGCCCGTGGGCCCGGACACCTGGAGCTCGGAGCCGCCGAACAGGGCGGCGAGCGCGCCCGCGACCACCGCGGTCGCCAGGCCCGCCTCCGCGCCGAGCCCGGAGGACACGCCGAAGCCCAGGGCGAGCGGCAGCGCGACGATCGCCACGGTCAGACCGGCGAGCAGATCCCGGCGCGGGGCACGGCGCATCTCGGCCAGGTCGGCCCGTGAGGGCAGCAGGGAAACGATCCGGGATCGACCCCGGCTGAGTAGGGACGTCATCGGGCGGCGACCTCGGCTTCCTCTTTCCGCCGGCACGAACCGTCCTAGCATGTATTCAGTTGCAGAACTTTGCAATTCCGAAGGTATGCAGGACGGCGGTACGCTGAGTGCGCCGTCCGGTTCCGTCCCGGGCGCGCCGGTCCGTCCCGGGCGCGCCGGCCGAGGAACAGGGCCGACCGGCCCTGGCCTCGGACCCCGGTTTCAGGGAACACTTCACCCGGACACGAAACACTTCACGAGGAGTCATCGATGGCGGACCGTGAGCAGGCCGGCCCCGACACCCCCATCCGGGTCTTCCTTCTCGACGACCACGAGGTGGTCCGGCGCGGGGTGCACGACCTGCTGAACGACGAACCGGACATCGAGGTGGTCGGCGAGGCCGCCACCGCCGAGCAGGCGCTGGTGCGCGTTCCCGCCCTGCGCCCGGACGTCGCCGTGCTCGACGTGCGGCTGCCGGACGGCGACGGCGTCAGCGTCTGCCGCGAACTGCGCTCCCGCATCCCGGACCTGGCCTGCCTGATGCTGACCTCGTTCGACGACGAGGAGGCGCTGCTGGACTCGATCATGGCCGGCGCCTCGGGCTACGTGCTCAAGCAGATCCAGGGCTCCGACCTCGTCTCCGCCGTGCGCACCGTGGCCCGCGGCCAGTCCCTGCTCGACCCCAGCGCCACCACCAAGCTCATGGCCCGGCTGCGCGGCGGCCAGCAGCAGGAGGAGGAGCCGGACGGGCTGCCCGGCCTGACCGACCGGGAGCGGGAGATCCTCGCCCTGATCGGCGAGGGCCTGACCAACCGGCAGATCGGCCAGCGGCTCTACCTGGCCGAGAAGACGGTCAAGAACCACATCTCCCGCCTGCTCGCCAAGCTCGGGGTCGAGCGGCGCATCCAGGCCGCCGTCATCGCCACCCAGGCCAGGGACCGCCTGCGCAACGACACCCACTGACCCGCCGGAGTCCCCCGGCCCGCCCCCCGCACCCCTCTCGACCAGGCCCGAGGGGGCACTGCCGTGCCGTCCCGCGTCCGCAACGGCTACTGTTGCGGACGAGCGGGACGGCTTTCGCCACGTCGGGGGGCTTGGAGGGTCACAGGTGGGAAGCTTCGAGGAGTCGGGGGACAACGCACGGGTGCGGCTGCCGCAGCTGCGCCTGGACGAGCTGCTGGAGCAGCTCCAGGCCCGCCTGGACGCCGCGCGGGGCACCCGGGACCGGGTGCACAGCCTGCTGGAGGCGGTGCTCACCGTCGGCCGCGAACTGGACCTCGAGCAGGTCCTGCACAGCATCGTGGACACCGCGGCCACCCTCGTCGACGCCGAGTACGCCGCGCTCGGCGTCATCGGCCCGGACGGCAAGCGCCTGTCGGCGTTCCACACCGTCGGTATCGACGAGGACGAGATCACCCGCATCGGCCACTACCCCGAGGGCCACGGCATCCTCGGGGAGCTGATCCGGCACCCGGAGCCGCTGCGCCTGTCGAAGCTGTCGGAGCACCCCGCGTCGTACGGCTTCCCGCCCAACCACCCGCCGATGAACTCCTTCCTCGGCGTGCCCATCCGGGTCCGCGACCAGGTGTTCGGCAACCTCTACCTCACGGAGAAGCGGGGCGGGGCGCAGTTCGACGAGGAGGACGAGTCCGTCCTGTCGACGCTCGCGGTCGCGGCGGGCGTGGCCATCGACAACGCCCGCCTCTACGAGGAGTCCCGGCTGCGTGAGCGCTGGCTGCGGGCCAACGCGGAGATCACCCACAGCCTGATGTCCGGCTCCGACCAGGCCGAGGTCCTCAAGCTGATCGCCGAACGCGCCCGCGAGATCACCGGCGCCGCCCTCGCGGCGATGTCCACGCCGGTGCGGAACACCGACACGCTCACCGTGGAACTGGCCATCGGCACCCAGGCCGACGCCCACCGCGGGCTGGTCCTGCCCGTGCGGGGCACGCTCACCGGGGAGGCGTTCGCCGGCGGGACGACCGTGTGCAGCACGGACGTCTCCCGCGACGAGCGGGTCACGGCCGGCCCGCCGCGGTTCGCCGGCCTCGGCCCCGCGGTCGCCGTGCCGATCGGCACGGGCGAGCACATCCGCGGCGTGGTGCTGCTGGCCCGGGAGACGGGCGACGCCGACTTCACCGACAAGGAACTCGAACCGCTGCGGGGTTTCGCGGCTCAGGCGGCGGTGGCGATGGAGCTGGCGGAGCGGCGGCAGGACGCGGAGCAGATCGTGCTGCTGGAGGACCGGGACCGGATCGCGCGGGACCTGCACGATCTGGCGATCCAGCGGTTGTTCGCGACGGGGATGACGTTGCAGAGCGCGGGTCGTCTGATCGAGCATCCGGGGGCCAAGGAGCGGGTGCTGCGGGCGGTGGACGACCTGGACGAGACCATCAAGATCATCCGTTCGACGATCTTCGGTCTGCGTGCGCGGGACGACGGTGAGGCGCCGGGGCTGCGGGCGCGTGCGGTGCGGGTGGCGGGTGAGGCGACGCAGGTGCTGGGGTTCGCGCCGAGTGTGCGGATGGAGGGGCTGCTGGACACGCATGTGTCCAAGGAGACCGCCGAGCACGTGGTGGCAGTGCTGTCGGAGTCGCTGACGAATGTGGCCCGGCACGCGCAGGCGGATCATGTGGAGGTGGCGCTGGAGACGGACGGGCGGCAGGTGCGGCTGACGGTGACGGACAACGGTGTGGGGATCCCGGCCGAGGGGCGGCGCAGCGGGCTGGCGAACATGGCCGAGCGGGCCCGCAAGCTCGGCGGTGACCTGGAGTGGAGCACGCCCGAGGGCGGGGGAACCCGCCTCGTGTGGCACGCACCGGTGGGCGACTCGCGGGACTGACCCGGCACCGGCCCGGGCCCCGCCCCGGGAGCGGTCCCGAGCCCCGCCCCGGACGGGTGCCGTACGTCCCGCGGGCCGGGACCACTCGCCCGTTGGTGGTGCGGCGCGCCCCGGGCGATGCTGGAGTGCGGACCCCGAGGGCGGAGTCCGAAGGGAGGGCACGCCATGCGCGCTCAGCTAGGCGACCGGCTGGTCGTCGAATCCCCGGTCACCGGCACCACCCGGCGCGACGGCGAGATCGTCGGCCTCCACCACGACGACGGCACACCGCCGTACGACGTGCGCTGGTCGGACTCCGGGGAGGTCACCCTGGTCTTCCCCGGCCCCGACGCCCATGTGCGCCACCTGGCGCACGACGAGCCCCCCGCCGGCGGTGGCGGGGCGCGGCCGGACACGGGCGACGGCGCCGCACGCGAGGCCCGTCCCGGGGACTTCGGGCGGCGCCTGGCGGCGGCCCGCCGACGGCGGGGGCTCAGCGTGCGGGAGACGGCCGCGCGGGCCCGGATGTCACCGCAGTACCTCACCTATCTCGAGCAGCGCCCGTCGGAGCCGAGCATGGGGGCCGTCCTGCGGCTGGCCGACGCACTCGGCACCACGGTCGTCGCGCTGCGCGGCGGCGACCAGGACGCGCCGCCCGGCCAGGGCCACGCGCTGCTCCACCCCCGGCTCGACGACCTGTCACCGCGGGAGTGCCGGGCCCTGCTGTCCACGCACGGCGTGGGGCGCATCGCGCTCACCACCCCCGACGGCCCGGCCGTCCTCCCGCTCAACTACGACGTCGTGGACGACGCGCTGGTCCTGCGCACCGCGCCCGGCACGGTCCCCGCCTCCGCGGTGGGCACGGAGGTCGCCTTCGAGGTCGACCACCTCGACGAGACCATGAGCCAGGGCTGGAGCGTGCTCGCGGTCGGCCGCGCCGAGGCCGTCACGGACCCCGGCGAGGTGGACCGGCTCGCCGGGCGCGTGCGCTCCGAGCCCTGGGCCGGCGGCGCCCGCACCCTGTGGCTGCGCATCCGCCCGGACCGCCTGACCGGCCGCCGCATCACCCCGGCCGACCGCTGAGCCGCGCCCGCGCCGGGCCGGCCGCGGGGTGCCGCTACGGGCGGGCGCGGGGGGAGGGGCGCTGGGTGCCTCGCCGTGTCCGGGTGCGGGGGATGGGGTCTTTTGGCTGCCCGCCGTGTCCGGGTGCGGGGGATGGGGTCTTTTGGCTGCCCCGCCGTGTCCGGGTGCGGGGATGGCGTCTTGGGTGCCCCGCCGTGTCCGGGCGGGTGCGAGACGGATCGTGGCCGACGGGACCTTGGCGTCCCGTCACGTCCGGGCGTGCGCGGGAAGGGACCTTGGGCGCGCCGCCGTGGACTGTTCGGCCCGGGACGGCGGCGGGCCGGCGGAGTGGACTGGAAGGTGCCCGAAGCGGTCCGGCCCGGGAGGGAGCCACCGGCGATGAACATCGAGACCCGCTGCGGTCGCAGCATCAACGTCACCCGGTTCGCGCCGCACGGGCTGCCCGCCTCCATGCGACGCGTCGTCCTGGAGGCCTCCTGCACACCCCGGGACAAGGGCGAGCTGTGGGCGTCCATGACCCCGGAGGAGGCCAGGAGCCTCGCCGCCCTGCTGCTGTACCAGGCGGCGGCGGTGGAGCCCGCGCCGGACCGCCCGCCCGGCCGCGTCGAGGTGGTGCCCGTGGCGGGCGACGCCTACGAGATCCGGGTCCGCGGCCACGTCCTGACGGCCGACCAGCCGTGCGCCGAGGGCGGCAAGGACACCGCGCCCACCCCCGTGGAGCTGTTCGTCGCCTCGGTGGCCGCCTGCGCCGCCCACTACGCGGGACGGTTCCTCGACCGGCACGGCGTCCGCCGCGACGGGCTGCGCGTCGGCGCGGGCTTCCGGATGGCCGGCGACCGCCCGGCGCGCGTGGCCGAGCTGTCCCTGACGGTCCAGGCGCCGGCCCTGCCGCCGGACCGGCTGCCCGCCCTGCGGGCCGTGGTCTCCCACTGCACGGTGAGCAACACCCTCGCGCAGCCCCCCGGGATCCGGCTCGAGGCCGTGTGCGGCGCCCGGGAGGCGGAGCCGGCGGTGCCGGCCCCGGAGGGGAGCGCGTCATGAGCGCGTACGCGACCGTCGCGGCCGCCCGCCCGCCGGGGACGGATGAGACCGGTGGGCTCGGTGGGCCCGCCGGGGCCGCCTGGTCCCCCGGCAAGGGGTGAGGGACACCGTCGGACCGCTGCCCGCCGGAGCCCGCCGACGCCGGTGGGCACCGGACGGGTGCGCGCCGGCCCGGTGCGCTCGGGCCGTACGTGCGCGTCGGCCCAGTGCGCGCGGATCCGACGGTGCACGCCGGCCCGTTGCGCGTGGGCCCGACGGTGGGCGCGGGTTCGACGGTGCACGCCGGCCCGTTGCGCGTGGGCCCGTCGGTGGGCGCGGGTTCGACGGTGCACGCGGATCCGACGGTGGGCGCGGGTCCGACGGCCGCGCGGGGCCCGGTGCGCGCCGGCCCGGTGCGCTCGGGCCGTACGTGCGCGTCGGCCCAGTGCGCGCGGATCCGACGGTGCACGCCGGCCCGTTGCGCGTGGGCCCGACGGTGGGCGCGGGTTCGACGGTGCACGCGGATCCGACGGTGGGCGCGGGTCCGACGGGCCGCGCGGGGCCCGGTGCGCGCCGGCTCACAACGTGCACCGGGCCGGTGCGAACCGGGTCGGTGCGCGCGGGCCCGGCGGGGCGGGTTCAGCGGCGCCGGTCGTGCTCCTGACGGACCACCACCACCGGGCAGGCCGCGTGCTGGGCGCAGCGCTGGCTGACCGAGCCCAGCATCGCGCGGGCGAACCCGCCGCGGCCCCGGCTGCCCACCACGACGACCTCGGCGCCCTCGGAGGCACGGATCAGCACTTCCGAGGGGTCGCCCTCGACGAGGTGTTCCACCAGCTCGGCCGGGTGCTCCTCGCCGAACACCGCGCGCAGCTCCTCGGCGAAGCGCTCCCGGGCCTGCTCCAGGTCGAACTCGGGGTCGATCGCCGGACCGGTCCAGCCGACGTCCGACGGCGTGTCCCAGGCGTGGATCGCCTCCACGACCCCGCCGATCAGCCGGGCGTAGTCCGCGGCCCAGCGCAGCGCCGCGTACGACGACGGCGAACCGTCCACACCCACGACCACCCGGCGTCGCGGTTCCGAGGGTTGCATGGCCACCTCACTCAGCAGTCGCTGTCCTACGTCCACGCTGCCCGGCCCGGCGGCACCGCGCCAGCCGGAGCGCACCGACCGGAGCGGGCGCGCCCTCACAGCTTCAGGGTGAACCAGGTGGTCTTGCCCTCGTCGGTCGGCCGCACCCCCCAGCTGTCGGCGAGCGCCCGGACCAGGAACAGGCCGCGTCCCGACTCCTCGTCCTCGGCCGCGTTGCGGGGCTGGGGCAGGTGCGGGCTGCGGTCGCCGACCTCGACGGTGAGGTCGGTGGCGGTGCGGCACAGCCGCAGCGCGATCGGGCCCTCGGCGTGCTGGACCGCGTTGGTGAGGGTCTCGGAGAGCAGCAGCAGCGCGTCGTCGGCCGGGGCGGCGCAGTCCCAGGAGGCGAGCGCCCGGCCGAGGAAGGCCCGGCCCTGGGGGACCGCGCACGGCGCGGCGGGCAACTGGGTGGTGAGCGCCGCGAGCGGCGGCGCGGGGAGCTGGGCCAGCAGCAGGGTGACGTCGTCGTTGTGGCTCTCGGCGTCCGGCAGCAGCGAGCCGAGCACGTGGTCGGCCGCCGCCTCCAGGCCCATCGCGCCGGTGAACAGCACGTCGAGCGCGCCGGTGAGCTGGTCGAGCCGGTACTCGATGTCGCTGCCGGGCGTCTCGATCAGGCCGTCGGTGTAGAGCACGAGGGTGGCGCCGGGCGGGATGTCCGCGCACGACTGCTCGTACAGGATGTTCCCCACCCCGAGCGGGGCGTTGACCGGCGCGGGCAGCGGCCGTACGCCGTCCCGCGGGGTGGCCACCAGGGTGGGCAGATGGCCGGCCGAGCACACGGTGACGGTCCCGGCGTCCGGGGCGACCACCAGATAGCAGCAGGTGACCAGCTGGTCGGGCACGTCCAGGTCGGCGACCACCGTGTCCAGGGCCTGCATCAGCTGGCGCGGCTGCATGCCGGTCTTCGCCAGCGCGTGCGCGGCCGAGCGCAGCTGCCCCATGACGGCGGCGGCCTCCAGCCCGCGGCCCATCACGTCCCCGATGAGCACCCCGACCCGCCCGGCGCCCAGCGGGATGAGGTCGAACCAGTCGCCGCCGACGCCGGCGCCCTGGGTGGCGGGCCGGTAGCGGCTGGCGGTGGCCAGCCCGGGCAGTGCGGGCGGGGTTCCCATCAGACTGCGCTGCAGCGTGAGGGCGATGTGGCGCTGCTGCTCCAGCAGCGCGGTGAGCTCGGCCTCGGCGCGCTTGCGGTCGCTGATGTCCCGCACGATGGCGCACGCGCCGACCACCCGGCCGCGGGTGTCCCGGGTCGGCCACAGGGTGACGTCGACGTCGAGGAGCCCGCCGTCCTTGCGCACCCGCAGCGTCTCGAAGTGCTCGACCTTCTGGCCGTGCCGCAGCCGCTGGAGCAGGATGCTGATCTCCTCGCCCAGGTCGGCGGGCGCGATCAGGGACACGTGCCGGCCGATGGCCTCCTCGGCGGTGTAGCCGTACAGGCGGCCCGCGGCGGCGTTCCAGTAGGTGATGTACCCGTCGAGCGTCTTGGCCAGGATCGCGTCCTGGGAGGACTCCACGAGCGCGGCGAGTTCGTTGATACGGGCCTCGGCGGCCTTGCGGTCGCTGACGTCGCGGACGGCCGCGGACACCAGCAGGCCGTCGGTGGTCTCCAGCGGGCTGAGGCTGATCTCGACGGGGAACTCGGTCCCGTTGCGGCGGCGTCCGTGCAGTTCGAGACCGGCTCCCATGGGGCGCACCTGCCGGTTGGCGGCGTACCCGTCGCGGTGGCGGGTGTGGTTGCCGCGGAAGCGGTGCGGTACGAGGATCTCCACCGGGCGGCCGAGGAGTTCCTCGCGCCGGTAGCCGAACAGGGCCTCCGTCTGGGCGTTGACCAGCCGGATGGTGCCGGTGTCGTCGACGATCACCATGGCGTCCGGGGCCGCCTCCAGCAGACCGCGGAACCGCTCCTCGGCGGCCGCCGGTCCGGGCTCGCCCGGCGGGGCGCCGCAGCGGCACTCCTGGACCGCCCGGGGCGCATCCGGCCGCGTCGGTTCGTCAACGTGTGCGCTCATGTCCGTGCCGTCCGCCTAGGAAGCCGATGCGGCATCTCAGCGCATCCGGGCACAGTCCACGTGCACATGTCGCCTACTGTCCGCGGGCTGCCCGACCCTGGCCCCTTCACCACGACAACTGACCGTCCCCGACTGCCCGGACGCGACCGACCGTGCGCCGGCGGGGCGGTGTCCCCGGCCGGACGGGGTGGAGGGGCCCGGACGAACGGGGCAGACGGGCCGGAATGAACCAGGCAAGCGGGACGAACGGGGGGCAGGCGGGGCGGACTGGCCGGGACGGGGGCGGCCCGCCTTGTTCCGGGTGCCGGGTGCCGGTCAGCGGGGTCCGGTCAGGACCTCCGGGACCGTGCGGCGGGGCGAGGCGGCGCCCTCGGGGCCGTAGCCGAGGCGGAGGACCATCTGGGCGTGGCCGCGCAGGCCGTCGGACGGCGGTCCGACGCGGGCGCGCAGGTCGGGCCACTCCATGGCCTGGTGCAGCAGCGAGGCCCGTACGCCGTGCGCCGTGGCGACCAGCAGCACCCGCTCCAGCGCCTGGCCCGCGCGCAGCCAGTCCGTGCGGCGGTCGTGCGCGGTGGACAGCACCGCGATCACCGGGCGCGGCTCGTAGGGGCGGGCGGGCAGTACGGCGGGGTGCCGGTGGGCGCCGAAGTCCCGCATCGGGATCCGGTCGCGGAAGTCCTGCGGGCCCACGGCCGCCGCCGGCACGCCGAGGCCCGGCGGCACCGGTCCCGCCCCCGGGCCGCGCAGCCAGTGGCGGCTCTCGGCGGCTCGGTCGGCGTCGGCGGTGTTGCGCCGCTCCGCCTCCCGGGTCACCCGCAGTACCCGGGCGGCCTCCTCCGGTGCGGGCAGCGTCAGGACGGCGCCCTCGGTCCGGGCGGACTCGGTGAGTTCGGTGAGCAGCTGCGCGGGCAGCGGCCGGGACGAGAACGGGGACCGGCTGCTGTGCCGGCGCCACAGGGCGTCGTAGAGGCCGGGCGCGGGGTCGCCGTGGACCGGGCCGGCCAGCCGCACGGTGGCGAGCAGGGTGGGCCGGTCGGGGCGCGGGAGCAGCCGGGTGACCGGCTCCCGGCCGAAGCGGGCGGCGGCCACGCGCAGATTGAGCAGCGCACAGCCCACGGAGACGTGCAGCGCGCGGCCGGTCGGGTCGGCGTGGCGCAGGCCGCGCTCGGCGGCGGCGTGGATCTCCAGCGTCTCGCTCTCCGGTCGCGGTCGGAAGCGCCAGGGCTGGGTGTTGTGGATGGAGGGCGCGGCCGCGGCGGAGGCGACCAGCCTCTCCAGCGTCGACACGTCCAGGCTCATGACGGTGCTCATGGGAACCCTCCCACCGCGGTCCGACGACCCGCACGACCAGCGGGCGACCACCCCAGTCTGACCCGCCCCCACAGCCCACCCCAGGGGCCGGACGGCCCCGACCGGCCCCCGTACGGCCCCCTGATGGGCTCACCCGCCCCGCCCGGCCCCGCCGGTCCCGGCCGCCCTTCCGCTGGGTCCGGGCCGCCCCCGCGCCGACACCGCCCCGCCGGGCGGGCGGTGGGCTGGGCGAGCGGCACCGCACGGCCCGGCGCGCTGTCCCGCGAGCCCGGCGGGGCTCCCGCCCCGGGCCCGCCCCCGTCCCCCGTACGGCGCACCCCGGTTCGCGGACCGGATCCGCCCCTCCGCCGCCCCCGCGGCGAGTCCGCCGGCCGCCAACGGCCCGCCCGGCTCGCGCCCCTGACGCGCTGCCCCGGCGCCGGCCCGGTGTCCATGGGGTCGGTCGGGCCCCGGAGGGGACCTGCGGCCCATGCCCGTGGCGGCCCTGCGCCGGGATGCTCGTAATGGAAGCACCCGTCGCAGGAGGAGGAGACCATGTCCCGCACCGTCACCGTGGGTCTCGACGGATCGCCCGAAAGCCGGGCCGCCGCGGAGTGGGCCGCGCGGGAGGCCAAGCTGATGGGCCTGCCGGTCAAGCTCGTCCATGTGTGGGAGCCGGTGCCGGAGCCCGTCGCGCAGGCGCCGCTGATCGGCGGGGAGACGCACCAGCACTGGGTGGAGCGGGTGCCGCGGGAGGCCGCCGAGGGGCTGCGGCTGCGCCACCCGGGCGTCGAGGTCGTCACCGAGCAACTGCCCGGCCACGCCGCCGAGGTGCTCCGCAAGGTCGCCGCCGAGGCGGAACTGCTGGTGCTGGGCTCGCGCCCGCTGAGCGGGCTGGGCGGCTTCATGGTCGGCTCCGTCGCCATGCACGTCGTCGCGCACGCCGAGCGTCCCGTCGTCCTCGTCCACGCCGGCGAACAGGCCGCGGACGAACACGAGATGGACCTCTCGGGTATCCCGTCGACCGCGGCCCCCTACCGTCCCGTCCTGCTCGGCCTGGACACCGCCGCCCCCGACGACGACCTGACCGAGTTCGCCTTCGAGGCGGCCGAGCGCCGCGGCACCTCGCTGCGCGTCCTGCACGCCTGGTACCCGCCGCCCTACTACGGCTACGCGATGCCCGCCGACGCGGAACTCCACGTGTCGCCGGCGACCACCGAGGCCGCCGCCCTGACCGACGCGCTGCGCCCGTGGCGGCAGAAGTACCCGGACGTGGAGGTCGTCGAGGAGTCCCGCTGCGGCAGCCCCGCCGACCTGCTGGTCCGCGCCTCGCGCGAGGCGTCCCTGGTCGTCGTGGGCCGCCGGGTGCGCCGCAACCCGTTCGGCGCCCACATCGGTCACGTCACCCACGCCGTCCTGCACCACGGCGCCGTCCCCGTCGCCGTCGTCGCCCACGGCTGACCCTCCCGCAGCCCCCCACACCCGTCCTAGGAGCAGACATCATGAAGGCAGCGGTCGTACGGAGCTTCGGCGAGCCCCTCGTCGTCGAGGAACGCCCCGACCCGGAGCCCGGCCCCGGCCAGGTCCGGATCCGCGTCGAGGCCTCCGGGCTGTGCCACACCGACATCCACGCCGCCCACGGCGACTGGCCCGTCAGGCCGAACCCGCCGTTCGTACCCGGCCACGAGGGCGTCGGCCTGGTCGAGAAGCTCGGCGAGGGCGTCACCCACCTGGCGGTCGGGCAGCGGGTGGCGGTGCCGTGGCTGGGCCGGGCCTGCGGGCGGTGCGAGCACTGCCTGTCCGGCTGGGAGACGCTGTGCGAGCAGCAGGTCAACACCGGGTACGGCTGCGACGGCGGCTACGCCGAGAAGATGCTGGCCTGGGCCGACTTCGCCCAGCCGGTGCCCGACGGCGTCACCCCCTTCGACGCCGCCCCGCTGACCTGCGCGGGCGTCACCACGTACAAGGCGCTCAAGGTCGCCGGCGTCCGGCCGGCCCAGCTCGTCGCGGTCTCCGGGGTGGGCGGACTCGGGCACCTGGCGGTGCAGTACGCGAAGATCGCCGGCGCCCGGGTCGCGGCCATCGACGTCACCGACGACAAGCTCCGCCTCGCCACCGAACTCGGCGCGGACATCGTCGTCGACGCCCGCACCCAGGACGTCGGCGAGGAGCTCCAACGGCACGGCGGCGCCCACGCCGCGATCGCCCTCGCGGTGAACGACGCCGCCTTCGAGGCGGTCAACTCCGGGCTGCGGCGCGGCGGGAAGCTCGTCATGGTCGCCCTGCCCGCGCACGGCACGGTCCGCCTCCCGATCTTCGACACCGTGCTCAACGGCACCTCGGTGATCGGCTCCATCGTCGGCACCCGGCAGGACCTCGCGGAGGTCTTCGAACTGCACGCGGCCGGCCGGACCCGGGTCATCCACGAGACCCGCCCGCTGGAGGCCGTCAACGAGGCCATCGACGAGGTGCTGCGCGGCGCGGTCAAGGCGCGCATCGTGTTCGACCTCGGCCAGGGCGGGTGACCGCCATGGAACTGCCGCTGGTGGCCGGGGTCGACGGCTCGGAGCCCAGCCTGCGGGCGGCCGACTGGGCGGCGGACGAGGCAGCCCTGCGGCAGGTGCCGCTGCGGATCGTGTACGCCTCCCTCTGGGAGCGCTACGAGGGCGGCGCGCTCGCCCGGGACCTCGGCAAGCCGGACGAGCGGGTGCGGGCGGAGGACGTCGTCGAGGCCGCCGCCCGGCGCGCCCGCGCCCGGCAGCCCGGGCTGCCGATCAGCAAGGCCGCGCTGCCGGAGGAGCCCGAGTACGCCCTGGTGCGCGAGGGCCGCAACGCCTCGGCCCTGGTCGTGGGCACCCGCGGCCGCAGCGGGGTGGCGAACCTGCTGCTCGGCTCGGTCAGCCTGTTCGTGGCCGCGCACGCCGACTGCCCGGTCGTCGTCGTCCGCGGCAACAACGACAACCAGGTCCGCACACCGGTGCACGGCCGGATCGTCGTCGGCGTCGGGGACGAGCCGGCCGCGGCGGTGCGGTTCGCGGCCCGGGAGGCCGCCCGGCGCGGGGTCCTGCTGGAGGCCGTACGGGCCTGGCGGTGCCCCCCGCACGAGAGCGTGGACCACCCGCTGATCGCCGGGGAGCCCGAGCGTTTTCACGAGGAGCGGGCCTGCGAGGCCCTGGACGCGGCGCTCAGGGACGTACCGCAGGAGGTGAAGGTGCAGCGCCGGACCGTGGAGGGACCGGCCCGCAGGGTGCTGCTGGCCGCCGCGCACGAGGCCGACCTGCTGGTCGTCGGCGCCCGGCGCCGTCCGGGCTACATCGGACTCCAGCTCGGCCGCACCGCCCACACCGTCCTGCACCACGCGGCCTGCCCGGTCGCCGTCGTGCCCGGACCGGGGTGAGGCCCGGCCCACGGGAGATCCCGCGCGGTCCCGCGAGTCCCACGCGGTCCCGGGCGATGTCCTCCGCGGTCCCGAGCGATGTCCGCCGTGCGAAGGCGGGCCGGGGCCGGCCTCAGGTGCGGGCGGCCCCGGCCGCCGGGGTCACAGATCCGCCGCGTGATCGGGCACGTAGGTCTGCAGATCGCGCGGCGGACGCTCGTAGCCCGTCGACGGCGGGCGCTCGGGCAGTTCCAGCACCGGCGGCGACACCTCGTGGTACGGCACGCTGTCCAGCAGGTGGGCGATCATGTTCAGCCGGGCGCGCCGCTTGTCGTCGCTCTCCACGACGTACCACGGCGACTCGGAGATGTCGGTGTGCACCATCATCTCGTCCTTGGCCCGGGAGTACGCCTCCCAGCGGGTGATGGACTCCAGGTCCATCGGCGACAGCTTCCAGCGCCGCAGCGGGTCCTCCAGACGGCGCCGGAACCGCTCCTGCTGCACCGCGTCGCTCACCGAGAACCAGTACTTGCGCAGCAGGATGCCGTCCTCGACGAGCATCCGCTCGAAGATCGGGCACTGGCGCAGGAACCGCTGGTACTCGTCCTTGGTGCAGAAGCCCATCACGTGCTCCACCCCGGCCCGGTTGTACCAGGACCGGTCGAACAGCACGATCTCCCCGGCGGCCGGCAGCTGCTCGACGTACCGCTGGAAGTACCACTGGGTGCGCTCGCGCTCCGTCGGCTTCGGCAGCGCCGCGATCCGCGCGATCCGCGGATTGAGGTGCTCGGTCACCCGCTTGATGGTGCCGCCCTTGCCGGCCGCGTCCCGGCCCTCGAAGACGACGACCAGCCGGGCGCCGGTCGCCCGCACCCACTCCTGGAGCTTGACCAACTCCATCTGCAGGCGCAGCAGTTCCTTCTCGTAGCTGCTGCGCGACGGCCCCGCCGCCTTCTTGCCGGCCATGCGCACAGGGTACCGGGCCGCTTGGGGCCTACCGGCCCCGTGTTCGCCCCCCAACAGCCCATGGGCCGCGGGCCGCCCGCGGCCCATGCTCGAAGTGTCGGGACATCACGCGCCGCCGCGCCGCGGGCGCGCCGGGCACCGGAGGGCCGTCGCCCGGCCGGCACCGCCGAGGAGGGAACGGACATGAAGCACAACAAGATCGGCTCCGTGATGACCGCCGAGGTCGTCCGGGCCGGGTACGGCACTCCGTTCAAGGAGGTCGCGCGGCTGCTCGCCGGCCACCGGATCAGCGGACTGCCGGTGGTCGACGAGGACGACCAGGTCATCGGCGTCATCTCGGAGACCGACCTGATGATGCGCCAGGCCGGGACGCCCGGCCCCTACGAGCCCGCCCGGCGCCCGCGGTTCACCGGGCTGACGGCGGCGGCCCGGCGCAGGGCGGCGAAGCAGAAGGCGCGCACCGCGGGCCAGCTGATGACCGCGCCGGCCGTCACCGTGCACGCCGACGACAGCATCGTGGAGGCCGCCCGCACGATGGCCCGGCGGCACGTGGAACGGCTGCCGGTGGTGGACGAGGAGGACCGGCTGGTCGGCATCGTCACCCGGCGTGACCTGCTCAGCGTCTTCCTGCGGCCGGACGCGGAGATCCGCGACGAGGTCGTCCGCGAGGTGCTGCTGCGGACCCTGTGGCAGGCCCCGCGCACCGTCTCCGTCTCGGTGACCGAGGGCGTCGTCACGCTGGAGGGCCGGTTGGAACGGCGCAGCGACACCGAGATCGCGGTGTCCATGACCCGGCAGGTCGACGGGGTGGTCGACGTGGTCGACAAGCTCACCTACCGGCTGGACGACTCCCGCCTCCAGCCCGAGGAGCAGGCCCTGCACGGCGTGGCCGAGGACTGGCTGCGCGGACTGTGAGAGGAGGCGGACCACCATGCCGGACAGGGTGCTGGTCGCCTACGGGACGACCAACGGGTCGACCGCGCAGATGGCGGAGCGGGTGGCCGAGGTGCTGCGCGGGGACGGGTTCGAGGCCGAGGCGCTGCCCGCGGCGTCCGTGCCCGCGGTGTCCTCCTACGACGCCGTGGTGGTCGGCGGCGGGCTGTACGGCGGGCGCTGGCACAAGGACGCCCGCCGCTTCGTGCGGCGCCACCGCAGGGCGCTGGCCGGACGCCCGCTGTGGTTCTTCAGCAGCGGTCCGCTGGACGCCTCCGCGTCCGAACGGGACATCCCGCCCGTGTCGGGGGTGCGGCGCGCGATGACACGGCTCGACGTCAACGAGCACGCCACCTTCGGCGGCCGCCTGGAGGAGGGCGCCAAGGGCCGCGTCGCCCGCATGATCGTCCGCTCCGGGAAGGGCGGCGACTTCCGCGACTTCCCGGCGATCGAGGCCTGGGCGGACCACATCGCCCGCGAACTGGGCCACGGCGAGGGGCGGCCGGGACCGGCCGGAACCACCGCTGGACCGAGCGGGCCGGGCTGACCGAACGGGCCGGGCTGACCGAAGGGGCCGGGCTGACCGGTCGGGTGGGCCTGATCGGCCGGTTCGGCCGGTTCGGTGGTTCGGCCGGGTGGGCCGGTCCGGCCGGGTCGTGAGGGCCGCACGGGCCGGATCGACGAAGGGCTGATCGCGCCGGGGGACCGGGGACCGGGGGGAGGGGGGAAGGTGATGTCCCGGTGCCGGGACTGCCGGCACCGGGACATCACCACGTCCTCGCCGCGACGCCGTCCACCGCGGGCCGGCCGGCCCGCCGTGGCTGGTAGTGCCGCCCCCCACCCGCCGTGGCCGGTGGCGCCGTAGGCGGTCCGGCGTCCGGGCCGCCGCGAGCCGGTCGGTCTCTCCCGGCGGGCGGTTCACGGGGTCCGTACCGGCAGGCGGATCACGGCCCGCGCGGCCCGGCGCGTCACCCGGTGGGGGGACAGACGGCTTCGCGTCACCAGTTGGGGGACAGGCGGCTCCCCCAGCGGGGCGCGAGGACCCGGCCCGCCGGGCCCGCCGGGAGAGCCGCGGGGGCCCGCCGGGGTCCCGGCGGCCGTCGCTCAGGCCGGTGTCAGGCGTGGGGCCGTTGCGGCCGGGTGGGTGACGAACCAGTCCCGGGCCAGCCCCGCCACCGTCTCCAGCGTGCCCGGGTCGGTGAACAGGCCGGTGGCGCCGGGCACCACGGCGACCCGGTGCTCGCAGCGCATCCAGTCCGCCGCGAGCCGGTTGAGACCGAGCAGCCGTGTGTCCAGGGCGCCGACGACGAACAGGGCCGGAGCGTGCTCCCGGGCCAGCGCGGCCGGGCCGGCCAGGTCGGGACGGCCGGCGAGGCAGACCAGGGCGTGCACGTCCTCGTCCTCCGCGGCGGCCTCCACCGCCGCCGCGGCCGCCGTGCCCGCCCCGCAGTGGCTCACGGGCAGGCCCGTCTCCCGCCGCAGCCAGCCGGCCGCGGCCCGCAGCCGCCGGGCCAGCAGCACGATGTCGAAGACGTTGTGCGGATCGTGCTCCTCCTCCTCGGTGAGCAGATCCAGCAGCAGGGTGCCGAGGCCCGCGCGGTGGAGGACGGCGGCGACGTACTGGTGGCAGGGGACGTGCCGGCACGTGCCGCTGCCGTGGGCGTACGCCACCACCGCCCGGGCCGTGGCCGGCAGGGCGAGCCGGGCGGCCAGCGGCACCGCACCCGTCGGCACCTCCACCTCCCGGTCCGTGACGGGGAAGTCCGGGGCGGCCGCCCCGGGCGAGGACGCCGGCGGCGCGAGCCGGCCGCCGGGGCCGCAGGCGGCCGTGGACCGGTCGGCCTCGGCCAGCAGCGCGGCCACCTGTGCGTCGGTGGTCCGCGTGAAGTCCTCGTACCAGGCGCCGACGGAGCCGACGTGCCGCAGCGGCTGGAGGCAGACCACCTCGTCCGCCACTGTGCGCAGCCGCGGCAGCGCGGCCGCCGGCGCGACCGGGACCGCGAGGACCACGCGGGCGGCCCCGCGGGCCCGGGCCACCCGGCAGGCGGCCTCCGCGACCGCGCCGGTCGCCATGCCGTCGTCCAGGACCACGGCGGTGCGCCCGCTCAGCGGAACCGGCGCGCGGCCGGCCCGCCAGCGCTGTCCCTGCCGCTCCAGCTCGGCCAGCTCGGCGCGCTCCACGGTCTGCCGCTCGGCGGCGGTCAGCCCGCTCTCCCGTACGACGTCCGGGTCGCTCACGCGCACCCCGTGCTCGCCGACGGCGCCGAAGCCCAGCTCCGGCTGCCACGGCACGCGCAGCCGGCGCACCATGGCCAGGTCGAGGGGCGCACCGAGGTGCCGGGCCACTTCGAAGGCCACCGGGACGCCGCCCCGGGGCACGCCCAGCACCACGGCGTCCGTGTCGCGCAGCCGCTCCAGGCGTGGGACCAGGCGCCGTCCCGCGTCCGCTCGGTTCTCGTAACGCATGCGCCGCCACCTCCTCGTACGCTCCGCGGCCGCGCGCCGGCGGCGGGGCCGCCGCTTGTCGCCCGGACCGTCCTGCTTCCGGGCCTCACTTCCATGGGAACGCGCCGGGCGCGGCGGAGGCAGAGACGACCGACCCCGGGAAAGGGGCCGTTCGGCCTTTCCCGGAGCCGGGGGGAGCGGAGGTGCGGGCCGGACGCCGACTGGATGCCGGCCCGATGCGGACCGGATGCCGGACGGGGGACCCGGCGGTCGCCGTCAGCCGGTCTTCTGGTCCCAGCGCGGGCCGATGAGGTCCCACTCGGCGCCCCACTGGTCGTAGCGCCGCCGGTCGAGCCGCCAACGGGCGAGCGCCGAGGTGCCGCAGGCGAGGCCGGCCAGCGCCAGCGCGGCCGACACGCCGAAGAGCGCGGCCTCGACGCGTGCCTCGGTCGGGCCGGGAGGCTCGGTGGTCAGGGCGCCGCGGCCGTTCTGCCAGACGGTGACCGAGGCGCCGGCGTCCAGGCCGGTGGCCACCAGGGTGCGTCCGGTGCGGGTGGTTCCGTCGGGTGCGGTCCAGCGGACCTTCACCGGCTCGCGGTATCCGTTGCCGTCGTTGGAGGAGCTGCGCGGGGAGTCGTCGGCCAGGACCGCCCGGACGGGCTGCCGGTCGGCGCGCTGCCAGGCGAACTCCCGGTCGGCGGCCAGCGCGGTGAGCGTTCCGGCGATCGCGCCGCCGACCACGACGACCAGCCACGTCACGAGCACGATCCATGCCTCGACGACGTCCTCGCGCCGCCGCAGCGGGTTGTGGCGCCACCGCCACAGCCGCCTGCGCGCGTGCCGCGTGGCCTTCCGGGCACTGTCCCCGCCCCGCGTGTTCCTGCCGTTTGCGCCGTTGGTGCTCATCGCTCGCCACACCTCCTCGTTCCCATGTCTTCGAAGGTGGCAGGAGCGGGCGCGCCGGGACATGGGCCTTCCAGGCGGCGTCCGGGGGCCGACCGGACCCTCCTCGTCCGCGAATACGGGCCGGTCAGCCCTGCCCCGCGGGGACCACCGGGGAGGGGACCACGGCCACCCGTCCGGCCGACGGCGCCCACTCGAAGCGGCCGGCCAGTCCGGTACGGCCGAACAGCCGCAGAAGGGACGCGTCGGCGCCGGCCAGGCGCAGCCTGCCGCCGCGGGCCGCGGCCCGGTTGCGCGCCCGGCACAGCAGGCCCAGCCCGGCGCAGTCCATGAAGGTCACCCGGCGCAGGTCGATCACGACGTCGGGCCTGGGCCCGGCGGTGAGCGCGTCCAGCCGCGTCCCGAGGGACAGCGTCGTGGCGAGGTCCACCTCGCCGTACAGGGCGAACACGACCGTACCGGCGGCGTCGTGTTCCTCGTGACCGGTGCGCCCGGCGTCATCGCCTCCGGGCCGGGAGTGGCTTACGGGCATACAGCGAGCAAAGCCCGTGTGCCACCGCGCGCGGAAGGGCCGTTGGGCCCCCGCCCGGCGGGCCCGAAGAGCCCCGCCCGGGTGATTGGGACCGTCCACCCGGGTGGTGGGGACGGTCCGCCCTGGTGGCTGGGACCGTCCCGCCCGGGCGGGACGGGAACGCCCACGGGCGGTCGGGGTCCGCGTGGGCCGGGCACGGGCGGTCGGGGTCCGCGTGGGCCGGGCACGGGCGGTCGGGGTCCGCGTGGGCCGGGCACGGGCGGTCGGCCCCCGCGGGGGCCGCTGGGACCGTTGCTCGTCACGGCGGCTCGCGGCGGCTCGCGGGGTCCGGGTGCCGGTCCGGTTCCCGCGACGTCCGGGAGCCGTGCGCCGCCGTGCTCCCGGACGGTCCTCTCGGTGCCCCCTTGGGGCCGTCCGGCCCCGTGCGCGACGTGCGGTCCCGGGACAAGCTGGAACTGCGGGGCAATCCCGGCATCGCGCCGGAGTCCGGGCCGCCTCCGCCCACCACGGACCGCCGGGTCCCGGACGCCCGCCCGAGAACAGGAGGGTGAGGATCCCCATGAAGGGTTACGTCTTCCACGGGCCCGGGCAGTCCACCTGGGAGGAAGTCCCCGACCCGGACGTCAAGGAACCCACCGACGCCGTCGTCCGCGTCGACACCGTCACCATCTGCGGCACCGACCTGCACATCCTCAAGGGAGACGTGCCCGAGGTCCGGCCGGGCACCGTGCTGGGCCACGAGGCGGTCGGCGAGGTCGTCGAGGTCGGCACCGACGTACGCACCGTACGGCCCGGGGACCGCGTCCTGATCTCCTGCATCACCGCCTGCGGCCGCTGCCGCTACTGCCGCGAGGCCATGTACGGCCAGTGCCTCGGCGGCGGGGGCTGGATCCTCGGCCACCTCGTCGACGGCACCCAGGCGGAGTACGTCCGCGTGCCCTACGCCGACCTCTCCGTCCATCCGCTGCCCGCCGGGGTGACCAACGAGGACGCCGTGCTCCTGGCCGACATCTTCCCCACCGCCTACGAGGTGGGCGTGCTCAACGGCCGGGTGCGCCCCGGAGACACCGTGGCCGTGGTCGGGGCCGGCCCCATCGGCCTCGCGGCCATCGCCACCGCCCGGCTGTTCGCCCCCGAGCGGATCGTCGCCGTCGACCTGGCCCCCACCCGGCTCGAGGCCGCCCGCAAGCTCGGCGCCGAGGCCGTCGCCGACGCCCGCGAGGCCCCCGAGCAACTGGTCGCCGACCTCACCGGGGGTCTGGGCGCGGACGTGGTCGTCGAGGCCGTGGGCGAGCCGGAGACCTTCGAGCTGTGCACGCGCATGGTCCGCCCCGGCGGGCGCGTCGCCAACGTCGGCGTGCACGGCAGGCCGGCCACGCTGCACCTGGAAGAGCTGTGGATCAAGAACGTGACCATCACCACCGGCCTGGTCGACACCCACTCCACGCCCACCCTGCTGCGGATGGCCGCCGCCGGGCGGCTGCCCACCTCGCAGCTGGTCACCCACACCTTCCCGCTGGAGCGCATGCAGGAGGCGTACGAGGTCTTCGGTCACGCCGCCGAGACCGGGGCGCTCAAGGTCGTGCTCGGCGGCCCGCGCCGCGAGGTCGTGCCCGTGCCCGTGCCCGTGCCCGAGGCCTGAGGGGCGGGGCCGTTCTCCGCCCGGGCCGGGACGGACGGCCCTGCCGTCCGGCCCCGGGCGCGCCCGACCATGGACGGGCGGGGAAGGAAGGCCGCGGAGAACGGCCGTACGCGCTTCACGAGGTGGAAAGACGGACCGGTTGATGTATGACAACGACGGATTCCGCGAGCTCGGACGGCAGGAGTGCCTCCGGCTGCTTCAGAAGGCGGCCGTGGGCCGGATCGTGCACACGCGGCAGGCCCTGCCGGCGGTGCTGCCGGTCAACTTCTGCCTGGACGGCGACGGCGCCGTGCTGTTGCGCACCTCGGCCCGGTCCGAACTGGTGCGGGCGATCGACGGCACCGTCGTCGCCTTCGAGGCCGACGAGGTGGATCCGGTGGCCCACTCCGGCTGGAGCGTCGTCGTCACCGGTTCCGCCGCGGTGGTGAGCGATCCGGAGGAACACCGGCGGCTGGCGGCCGGCGGCCCGCGCTCCTGGGTGCCCTCGCCGCGGGAGGTCTTCGTCCGCATCGAACCCGAACTGGTCACCGGCCGCGAACTCGTCGGCGGGCGCAGCGTGTACGGCCTGGAGGCCTTCTTCGGGCCGTCCGGCCCGTGCCCCTCCGGTCCGCCGGCTTCCGGCCCATGGGCTTCCGGCTCGTGGCCGTACCGCTCGTGAGGGTCCGGCTCGTGAGGGTCCGTCCCGTCATCCGGTCCGCCCCGTCATCCGATCCGGCCCGCTGGAGGAGGACGCCATGCAGGATTCCCGGTTCACCGTCGGCGACGTGATGACCCGTACGGTCGTCGCCCTGGCCGGTGGGGCGATGTTCAAGGAGATCGTGCGCACCATGGAGGAGTGGGGCGTCAGCGCGATGCCCGTGCTGGACCCGGGGGGCCGGGTCACCGGGGTGGTCTCCGAGGCCGACCTGCTGCGCAAGGAGGAGTTCCGCGACACCGACAGCGACGCCGGCACCGGTACCGACGCCGGCCCGCCGGGCCGCGGGCCGGACCACCCGGGCCCGGCCGGCTCGGCCAAGGCGCTCGCGGTGACCGCCGAGGAGCTCATGAACACCCCCGCGGTCACCGTCCGCGCCGACGCCACGCTGGCCCGGGCCGCCCGCCTGATGGCCCGGCACGGCGTCAAACGGCTGCCCGTGGTGGACGACGACGGCGTGCTCACGGGCATCGTCAGCCGCTCGGACCTGCTGAAGGTGTTCCTGCGCGACGACGAGGACATCGCCGAGGAGATCCGGCGGGAGGTCGTGGCCGGCCGGTTCCCGGTCCCGCTGGACTCAATGCGGGTGACGGTGCGGGAAGGGGTGGTCACGCTCACCGGCCAGGTCCCGGACACCACCCTGGTGCCGCTGGCCGTACGCCTGGCGCGCTCCGTCGAGGGCGTGGTGGACGTGCGCTGCGCGCTCAGCGGACCGCGCCGCCGCCCGCTGCAGGAGCCCGATCTGACCGAAGACCTGACCGAAGAGGCACCGCCGTCGCCGGAGGGAACCGCCGGGGCGGGTACCCGGGCGACGCCGGGAACGGGGACGGCACAGGCGGCGGAACCCGGGTCATGAGGCACGACGGCCCGGGCCGCGGGCCCGCGGGCAAGGGGTTGTCCCGCGTCGTCCCGATGAGGAGCCGTTCCGCGAACGGTCCCGGTCCCGGAGGAGTGGACGGACGCCCGGACCGTCCCGGTGCGGTACGCCTGAGCACGAGGGCGGCGAGGGCGCCGCACAGGCGCGGCCGGTGCGTTCGACGCACCGGCATTCATGTGCGCCGACCGCACTCGTGTACGCCGGCCGCCGGCCGGCGGCTAACGGGGCTCCGCCGGGGCCGTCGCGCTCGTGAGCCGGCAGTCGACGTCGACGACGCCCTCCACGGCCCGCACCATGCGGGCGGCCACGGGCACCAGCGAGGTGTCCCGGATGCGGCCGGTCAGCGTGACGACCCCGTCCTTGACCTGGACGTGGATCGGCGAGACCGGGGAGGGGAAGAGGTGGGCGACGACCTCCCGCCGGACCTCCTCGGCGATGTCGTCGTCCGGCCGAAGGAACACCTTCAGCAGGTCGCCGCGGCTGACCAGCCCCTGGAGCATGCCCTCGTCGTCGACGACGGGCAGTCGCTTGACCTTGCGCAGCGCCATGATGCGGGCCGCCTCGGCGAGCGTGGCGTCGGGGTGGACGGTCACGGCCGGGCTGCTCATCAGCTCCCCGGCGATCAGCGCGCCGGCCTTGGCGAGGTCGGGCAGCCGGCGCAGCTGGGTGAAGCGGTCGGGGTCGCTGTCGCGGAACTCCTCCTTGGGCAGCAGGTCGGCCTCGGAGACGACACCGACCACCCGGCCCTCGCCCTCCAGCACGGGCAGCGCGCTGACCTTCCACTGCCCCATGAGGGTGACGATGTCCTTGAACGGGGCGTCCCGCCCCACCGCCACGACGGTGTGCGTCATGACGTCGCTGACGATGTGCGGACTGCCGTGCATGGTGGTCCTCCTCGGTGTCCGGATGGTGCGGTGCGCCGCCGGGGCGGGCCCGTCACCTGGTCCCGCTGCCGTACGGGGCGTACAGGTCGAGGAGCCGGACGCGGGCCGAGTGCAGCCGGTGGGCGACGACCCGGCCGACCCAGACGGCGACCGCCCGCCCGAACTCGGGGTCCTGGTCGCACAGCGTGCGCACGGTGTCCGCGTCGAACTCCCAGGCCCGCACCGGGCTCATGGCCTCGGCGCCCAGCTGCCAGACGTACGGCGGGAAGTGCCAGGACCAGCCGACCAGTTCGCCGTGGCCGAGGGTCTCGATGACGGGGGAGCGGCGGCCGGGGACGCGCAGGTCGAGGGCGACGGTGCCGGTCCGGATGATCCAGAACCGGTCGGCGTGCCGGCCCTCCTCGAACAGCCGGGTGCCGATGTCGAAGGAGACCTCTCGGGCGAGCCCCATCAGCCGCTCGCGGTGTTCGGCGGGCAGGGCCGCGGCCAGGGTGGTGGTGGAGGTCATCGCACGGTCTCCTCTCGTGCCTGTCGCCGCAACCGCCGGCGAGCGCGTCCGGGCGTGTGCCCTTCTGCTTCCAGCCTCCTCCGCGTCCGGCTTCGCCACCACGGGCCGCCCGGTCCCACGCGCGGGCCTTTCGGCCCCGGCACCGTCCGCCCGCCCCGACGGGCCCGCCTCGGGCCCGCTTCAGGCGGTGCACCCGGGCGACGGGCCCGCGCGGACGCGGCGAGCCCCGCCGGCGGTACGGCGCCGGCGGGGCGAGGAGGGGCAGGGCGGGTCCGCCGGGCGGGCGGGCCGGTCGGGCGCGGCCGGGCGCGGCCCGCGGGGCAGGGTCGGCGAGGCCGCCGCGGCGAGTCGGCGGGGCGGAGCCACCGGGCACGGCCGGGGGCGGCAGGGCATGACCGGGGGCGGCAGGGCATGACCGGGGGCGGCAGGGCATGACCGGGGGCGGCAGGGCATGAATGGACAGCACGAATGGACGGGAAGGACCATCCGCTTCTCGCGGATCCTGATTGCGCGGTGCGCGGCCGGGGGAACCGCTTCCCCGCGTCTTTCCGGGAGTCCTTCCCGTCACCTCAAGGACACCACACGCGCTGCCGGGGCGCCAGGGCCGTTCGGCCCCGGCCGGGCGGTGCCGGTGGACGTCCCCCGGCCGGGGGTGCCGACGGGCGGTGCCGATCAGCCGTGGATCAGCCGTGGTACGCCATCAGCCGTAATACGCCGCCCGCATCAGTCCCTCAGCCGTAGTACGCCGCCCGCATCAGGCCCTCCATGTCGGCGAGCATCGGCATCCGCGGGTTCGCCGGCGCGCACTGGTCCTCGTAGGCGTTGAGCGCCTGCTGGGGCAGCGCGTCCAGGAAGGCCCGCTCGTCGACGCCCACGGCCTGGAACGACGGCTCGATGCCCACCGCGTCGCGCAGCCGCTCCACGGCCCGGGCGAGGGACTCCACGCCCTCCCGCGGGGTGTCCGCGGGCAGTCCGAGCGTGCGGGCGATGTCCTGGAAGCGCTCGGGGGCACGGTAGTGCTCGTACTTGGGCCACCCGGTGAGCTTCGCCGGCACGGTGCCGTTGTAGCGGATCACGTGCGGCAGCAGGATCGCGTTGGTGCGGCCGTGCGCCACGTGGAACGTGGCCCCCAGCGTGTGCGACATGGCGTGCACGATGCCGAGGAACGCGTTGCCGAAGGCCATGCCCGCGATGGTGCCCGCGTTGTGCATCTTCTCCCGGGCCTCCTCCTGGCCGGCGCGGTCGGTCACCGCCGCCTCGATGTTCTGGAAGATCAGCCGGATCGCGTGCAGGGCCAGGCCGTCGGTGAAGTCGTTGGCGTACACGGACACGTACGCCTCGATGGCGTGGGTGAGCGCGTCGAAGCCGCTGTCGGCGGCCAGCGCGGGCGGCAGCGCCGCGGTCAGCAGCGGGTCGACGATGGCCACGCTCGGGGTGAGCGCGTAGTCCGCCAGCGGGTACTTCTTGCCGGAGGCCGGGTCCGAGATGACCGCGAACGGGGTGACCTCCGCGCCGGTGCCCGAGGTGGTCGGGACGCACACCAGGCGCGCGACCTTCCCGAGCGTCGGGAAGCGGAAGGCCCGCTTGCGGATGTCGGAGAACTTCTGCCGCATGTCGGCGAAGTCGACGTCCCGGCCCGCGACCTGCTGCTCGTACAGCAGCCACATCACCTTCGCCGCGTCCATGGGCGAGCCGCCGCCCAGCGCGATGATCGTGTCCGGGCGGAAGTCGCCCATCAGCCGCGCCCCGCGCCGCACCGAGTCGATGCTGGGCTCCGGCTCGACGTTGTCGATGACCTGGACCGTCACCGGCTCCGCCCGGCGCTGCAGCACCCGGGTGATCCGGTCGACGAAGCCGAGCCGGGTCATGGTCGCGTCGGTGACCAGCGTGACCCGGTGGACGTCCGGCATGGACCGCAGGTAGCGGATCGACTGGGGCTCGAAGTAGATCTTGGGCGGCACCTTGAACCACTGGAGGTTGTTGCGCCGCACACCCACCCGCTTGACGTTCAGCAGCTGGGCGGCGGAGACGTTGTTGGACACCGAGGTGCTGCCCCACGAGCCGCAGCCCAGGGTCAGCGAGGGGAGCAGGCTGTTGTAGATGCCGCCGATGGCGCCCTGCGAGGAGGGCGCGTTGACGATGATCCGGACGGTCTTCATCCGGCGCCCGTACGCCTCGGCCAGCTCCGGGTCGCCGGTGTGGATGACCGCGCTGTGGCCCTGCCCGTGGAAGGCCACCATGTCGGCGGCCAGGTCGAAGCCCTGCCGCTCGTCCCCGGCGCGCAGCACGGCCAGCACCGGGCACAGCTTCTCCCGGGTCAGCGGCTCGTCCGGGCCGACCCGCCCGGCCTCCACCAGGATGACCGAGGTCTCCTCCGGCACGCTGAACCCGGCCCGCTCGGCGATCCACGCCGGGCTCTGCCCGACGGCCGCGGAGTTGACGCGGGGCTCGCAGCCCCCGCCCGAACCGCCGGTGGCGGGGAAGAGGAAGGACTCCAGCAGCGCCTTCTCCTCGGCGGTGGCCACATACGCGTGCAGGGCGCGGAACTCCTCCAGCGCCGCGTCGTAGATCTCCGCGTCGAGGATGACGGCCTGTTCGGAGGCGCAGATCATGCCGTTGTCGAACGACTTCGACAGCACCAGGTCGTTGACCGCCCGGCGCAGCTTCGCGCTGCGGTGGACGTAGGCCGGCACGTTGCCGGCGCCCACGCCCAGCGCGGGCTTGCCCGCCGAGTAGGCGGCCTTGACCATGGCGTTGCCGCCGGTGGCCAGGATCAGCGAGACGCCGGGGTGCTCCATCAGGGTGTGCGTGGCCTCGACCGAGGGGGACTCGATCCACTGCACGCAGTTCTCCGGCGCCCCCGCGGCCACGGCGGCGTCGCGCACGATCCGGGCCGCCTCGGCGCTGCAGCGCTGAGCGGAGGGGTGGAAGGCGAACACGACCGGGTTGCGGGTCTTCAGCGCCATCAGCGCCTTGAAGACGGTGGTCGAGGTCGGGTTGGTCACCGGCGTCACCGCGCAGATCACGCCCACCGGCTCGGCGACCTCCACCATGTCCTCGATGTCGTCGCGGGCGATGACCCCGACGGTCTTCATCGGGCCCATGCTGTGCGTGACGTGCTCGCAGGCGAAGAGGTTCTTGGCGGCCTTGTCCTCGAACACGCCGCGGCCGGTCTCCTCCACCGCCAGCCGGGCCAGCGCGGTGTGCTGGTCCAGGGCGGCGACCGAGGCCTTCTTGACGATGTGGTCGACCTGCTCCTGGGTCAGGGCCTCGTAGTCGGCGAGCGCCTTGAGACCCGCCCGGACCAGCAGGTCCACGGCGATCGCGGTCACCGTGGGCGCCACCGCCCGGCCCTGCGCGGCCGCCCCGGCCGCGGTGGTGGCGGGCTCGGCGGTGGTGGCGGGCTCGGCGGTGGTGGCGGGGTGCGCGGGAGCGGTGGCCGCGGGCTCGCCGGCGGCGGCGGGCCGCGGAGGAACGGTGCGCCCGGCGGTGGTGGGTGCGGTGGACCCGGTGCTCGCGGGCCGGGCGACCGCGGGGGACTCGGTGGGTGCGGCCTGAGCCGATGCGGCGGTGGCCGCGTTCTTCGTGCCGGCTGCCTTGCGGGTCATGGGGTGGGCCTCCACGGTCGGGGCCGCCGTGCGCGTACGGCGGCGCGAGGGCGGGAGCGGCACCACGGGGGATGGGATGCCGCTCCCTGACTTCCACTCTCGTGTGCGCGCCGGGCCCCGGACAGGCGCCGAAGGTCCCGCCCGCAGCCCGAACGGCCCCGGAAGCGGGGCCGCACGGACCGCAACGCCCCGCGCCCCGCGGCGGGTTGGCGGGGAACCTGCCGGCCCGACCGGCCCGGCCGACCTGATGCGGGTCTCCGCGGGGCCGTACGGCCGGTGGGCGCCCCGACGGCCCGGGACGGACCCGTGCCGGCCGGTGCGGCACCGCGCTCCGGCACGGCCCCGGCCGGCGTGGCCGGGGTGCCGCTTGCCGCGGCGTGGATCGGGACGCGCGGCGCAGGCCGGACGGGGGCCGTCCGGCGGCGGAGGGCCGGGAGGACCGCGCGGCCGCGGACCGGCAGCGGACCGGCCCGGAAGCACCAGCCGGGCAAGGGCCGGTCGGCCCGTCGGCGAAGGACCGGCGCCCGTCACCGGAGACAGAGGACCCGTCGCCGTAGGCCCGGCGACCGTAGGACCGGCCGCCGTAGGCCCGGCGACCGGAGGACCGGTCGGGCAGCGCTCCCCGCCGGCAGCGGACCGGGGCCCCGGTCATCGTGACCGGAGGCCCCCGTCGCGGGTGACCGGCCGCGCGAGGGCCGCCCACGCGAGGACCGGTCACGCGAGGACCGCCCACGCGAGGACCGGCCACGCGAGGACCGGTCGCCGGAAGACCCCTCATCGAAGGACCCTTCACCGAAGGGCCCCTGATCGAAGGACCCTTCACCGAAGGGCCCCTGATCGAAGGACCCTTCGCGGACCGCCCTTCGCCCGTCAGCGCAGTCGGCGCAGGTACGGGTCGTGGGGGTGCCGGGGCTCGAGCCGGATCCGTACGTCCAGTGCCCGCACGCCGTGCGCGCCGGCCAGCACCGGGTTGAGGTCGGCCTCGGCGAGCTGCGGCAGGTCGCACGCCATCCGCGACAGCCGGTGCAGCAACTGCTCCAGGCCGTCCAGGTCGACGGCCGGGGTGCCGCCGTAGCCGAAGAGGAGCGGCGAGCTGCGCGGCGAGGTGATCAGCTCGCGCACGTCCCGGTCGGTCAGCGGCGCGAGCCGCCCCGCGTGGTCGGCGAGCAGCTCGGTCGCCGTGCCGCCGAGCCCGAAGACCACCAGCGGCCCGAACACCTCGTCCTGCACCACCCCGGCGAACAGCTCGGTGCCGCGCTCGGCGAGCGGCTGGAGCACCACACCGGTCATCCGGTCCCCGAACCGGGTGACCAGGTCCCGGTGGGCGGCCCTGACCTGGGAGGCGTTCTGCAGGTCGAGGTGGAGGGCGTGCTGCTCGCTCTTGTGCACCAGCCCCGGCCAGTACGCCTTCATCACCACGCGGCCGTCCGGGCCGGCCAGCCGCTCGGCCGCCGCGACGGCCTCGTCCTCGTCCCGCGCCCAGGCCCACTCGATCTGCGGAATGCCGTAGCAGGCGAGGAGTTCGCCGGTGGTCCGCGGGTCCAGCCAGGCGCCCCGCGGGTGCTCTTCCAGGAAGGCGGTGACGAGCGCCTTGGCGTGTTCCGCGTCGACGTCCGGCAATTGCGCCACGCTGCCGGGGGGCTGCCCCAGCCAGTGGGCGCGGGCGGCGGCGTGGGCGAGGGCGCGCGCGGCGTCCTCGGCGTCGGAGTAGGCGGGCACCCTGCCCGACTCGCGCGCCTCGAGCAGCTCCACCCGGGCGGCCTGTGCCGGCAGCACCGCGACGACGGGCCGGGGCTGGGGGACCGGGGTGTCGGTGAGCGCCCGCACCAGGTCCTCGCCGGTGGCCCGGGCGACCGCCGTGGGGACGAGGACGACCAGGACGGCGTCGACGGCCCCGTGCGCGGCCAGCCGCCGTACGCAGGCGCGCAGTTGCTCCTCGCCGACGGCCGCGGTGGCGTCCACCGGGTTGGCGGCGGTGGCGCCCTCGGGCAGCAGCGCGAGGAGTTCGTCGGCCAGGGCGGCCGGCAGTGGCGGCACGGTCAGCTCCGCGTCCGCGCACGCGTCGGCGGCCAGTACGCCCGCGCCGCCCGCGTTGGTGACCACCGCGACCCGGGTGCCGGCGGGCAGCGGCTGGGTGTGCAGCAGGGCGGCGGCGTCCAGGAGTTCCGCGATGGTGCGGGTGGCGGTGACACCGGCCTGGGTGAACAGCGCCTGCCGGGTCATGGTGCGGGTGGCGGCCGCCGCCGTGTGCGAGGCCGCGGCCCGGCGCCCGGCCTCCGAGCGGCCCGCGTCCACGGTGAGCACCGGCATCGTCCGGGCCACCCGGCGGGCGGTGCGGGAGAAGGCGCGCGGGTTGCCGAAGGACTCCAGGTGCAGCAGCGCCAGGCCGGTGCGGCCGTCGCCCTCCCACCACTGGAGCATGTCGTTGCCGCTGACGTCGTACTTGTCGCCGAGCGAGACGAACGTGGACACACCGATGCCGAGGCGGGCCAGCCCGTCCAGCAGCGCGATGCCGACCCCGCCCGACTGCACGGCGACCCCGGCGGTGCCGGCCCCCGGGTGCCGGGCGGCGAAGGTGGCGTCCAGCCGTACGGCGTCCTCGGTGTTGGCCAGCCCCAGGCAGTTGGGGCCCACCAGGCGCATCCCGTGGCGGCGGCAGGCGCCGATGAGGGCGGCCGCCTGCTGGGGGTCCAGACCCGCCGAGACGACCAGCAGAGCGCCCACGCCGGCCTTCCCGCACTCCTCGGCGACACCCGGCACGGCGGCCGCCGGGACGGCGACGACCGCGAGGTCGGGCACCCGCGGCAGCGCGGCCACGGACGGAAACGCCCGCACCCCGCAGACCGAGGCCGCCTCCGGGTGCACGGCGAACACCCGGCCGGTGAAGGACCCGGTGCGGATGTTGCGCAGGATCGCCCGCCCGACCGAGCCGGGCCGGCGGCCCGCGCCGATCACGGCGACCGCCCGGGGCCGCAGCAGCGGACGCAGACTGACCGTGCCGGCGAGCCGGGCGCGGGCGTCCACCGCGCGCAAGTAGTCCTCGTCCTCGGCGAGTTCGACCACGCAGTGCACCTCGGGCCCGTCGTAGTGGCGGGTCACGCGCAGGCCGAGGTCGTGGAAGACCTTCAGCACCTCGTGGTTCTCGGCCAGGGCGTCGGCGGTGAAGGCGGTGACGCCGGCCCCGCGGGCGGCGTCCGCGAGATGCTCCAGCAGCAGCGTGGCCACCCCGCGGTGGTGCCAGTCGTCGGCGACCGCCAGGGCGACGTCCGCGGTGCTGCCGTTCGGCTCCGCCTCGTACTCGGCGAGGCCCACCAGGCGGCCGGCGTGCTCGGCCACGAGGGCACGGTAACCCGGCCGCGGCGGACCGGCCACCCGGTCGGCGCCCTGCCGGGCGGAGGTGCGGCTGACGGAGAAGAACCGCAGCCTCAGATTGTCGTCGGACATCTGTTCGTAAAGCCGCAGTACGGCGTCGTGGTCGCCGGGCCCCGCCGCCCGGACGCGTACCGTCGTCCCGTCGGTCAGCAGGGCGTGCACCGGCTGCTGCTGGGTGTCGGACATCGCGCGCTCTCCCTCCGGAGCCATGCCCACCACCCTCGCGCCGCCCCGCCCGCCGCCCCAGGGGCTGAGCGGGCACCGGCGGGGGCCGAACGTCCCCGGACGGGGCCGATCCGCCCTCGCGCGCCGCCGTGAACGGTGCGACGGTGACAGTGGGAACGCGGTTGCCGCACAACGTGGCGGCCCGGCGAAAGGCGGTGGAGCGATGGAACTGCCCCTGGTCGTGGGCGTCGACGGATCCGACGCGAGCCTCACGGCGGTCGACTGGGCGGCGGACGAGGCCGCCCGGCACGGACTGCCGCTGCGGCTGGTGTACGCCTCCCTCTGGGAGCGCTACGAGGGCGCGGTCCCGTCGGGGAGGGTGGAGCGCCCCTCCGAGCAGGTGATGGCCGAACACGTGGTCGCCTCCGCGGCCGAACGGGTCCGGCGGCGCAACCCGGACCTGAAGGTCACCACCGACGTCGTCCCCGAGGAAGCGGTGTCCGCCCTGCTGCGCGAGGGGGACGACGCCTCCCTCCTGGTCACCGGCTGCCGCGGACGCGGCGGGCTGAAGGGGCTGCTGCTCGGCTCCACCGGCCTGGCCGTGGCCGCCCGCGCGCGCTGCCCGGTGGTCGTGGTCCGCGGCGACAAGGCGGGCCTGGCCGGCACCCACGAGCGCATCCTGCTCGGCGCCGGCCGGTCCGACACCGGTGCCGAGGCCGTGCGGTTCGCCTTCCGTGAGGCCGAGGCGCGCGGCTGCGTCCTGGATGTCGTACGGGCCTGGCGCAGCCCCGCCCACGAGACCGAGGGCGACCCGGCGCTCGAGGGCGAGCCGGCCCGCGCCCACGAACAGGGCGCCGCCGACCTGCTGGAGGAGCTGCTGCGCGAGGAGACGGCCCGGCATCCGGCGGTACGGGTGCGCCGGGCGACGGTGGAGGGCCCGGCGCACAAGGTGCTGGTGGACCGCTCGGCCGCCGCCGACCTCGTGATCATCGGAGCCCACCGCAGGACCGGCCGCTTCGGCCTCCAGCTCGGCCGCACGGCCCACACCCTGCTCCACCACGCCCAGTGCCCGGTGGCCCTCGTACCGCAGCGGGTGTGAGCGCGCGGTGGGGGCGGAGAAGGCGGGGACCTGGGAGTACGACGGCTACGACCCCGCGCGGGAGCGGCTGAGGGAGTCGCTGTGCACGCTCGGCAACGGCTGCTTCGCCACCCGCGGGGCGCTGCCGGAGTGCGCCGCGGACGAGGTGCACTACCCCGGCACCTATGTGGCCGGCTGCTACAACCGGCTGGTCTCGCGTGTGGCCGGCCGGCAGGTCGAGAACGAGGAGATGGTCAACGTCCCCAACTGGCTGCCGCTGCGCTTCCGCCTCCCGGACGGCCCCTGGCTGACCCCGGACACCGCGACGGTGCTCGCCCACCGCCAGGTCCTGCACCTGGACTCCGGGCTGCTGGAGCGCCGCACCCGGTACGGCCTCGGCGAGGGGCGGGCACTGACCGTGCGTCAGCAGCGCATCGTGCACATGGCCGACGCGCACCTGGCCGCCCTGCGCACCGAGTTCACCGCCGAGGGCTTCACCGGCCGGCTGGACATCGAGGCGGCGATCGACGGCGGCGTCACCAACTCCGGGGTGGCGCGCTACCGGGACCTGGACGGCCGGCACCTCGCCCATGTGCACTCCGGCACCGCCGCCCCGGACACCGTGTGGCTGCGCTGCCGTACCCGCACCTCCGACCTACGGATCGCCATGGCCACCCGCCTGACCTGCGACGAGTGGACCGGTCCGGTGGAGATCCGGCACGAGCACCCGCGCGCCGCGCAGGAGCTGCGGGCGGTGCTGGAACCCGGCCGCACGGTCACCGTCGACAAGACGGCCGCCGTGCACACCTCCCGCGACCCGGCCATCAGCGACCCGCTGTGCGCCGCCGTCGACCGGGTCGCCGGGGCGCCCGGCTTCGAGGAACTGCTGGAGTCCCATCTGACGGCCTGGGACCAGCTGTGGCGCCGCGCCGACATCGACGTACCCGGCGAGCCGGGCCGCATCCTGCGCCTGCACCTCTTCCATGTGCTGCAGACCCTCTCCCCGCACACCGCCGACCTGGACGTCGGGGTGCCCGCGCGCGGCCTGCACGGCGAGGCGTACCGGGGGCACGTCTTCTGGGACGAACTGTTCGTGCTGCCCGGTCTGAACCTGCACTTCCCCGAGGTCTCCCGCGCCCTGCTGTGCTACCGGTACCGGCGCCTGGAACGGGCCCGCGCGGCGGCGCGCGCGGCCGGCCGGCGCGGCGCCATGTACCCGTGGCAGAGCGGCAGCGACGGCCGGGAGGAGACCCAGCGGCTGCACCTCAACCCGCGCTCCGGGCGCTGGCTGCCCGACCACTCGCACCTCCAGCGGCACGTCGGCTCGGCCATCGCCTACAACGTGTGGCAGTACTGCCAGGCGAGCGGCGACGCGGAGTTCCTGCACACCAGGGGCGCCGAGATGCTGGTGGAGATCGCCCGCTTCTGGGCGGACTCCGCCACCTGGGACGAGGACCTGCGCCGCCACCGCATCCGCGGCGTGATGGGCCCCGACGAGTACCACGACGCCTACCCGGACACCACCCGGCCGGGCCTGGACGACAACGCCTACACCAACGTCACGGCGGCCTGGGTGCTCCTGCGCGCCCTGGAGCTCCTGGACACCCTGCCCGAGCCCCGCCGCCGCGAACTCGTCGAGCGCACCGGCCTGGACGGCGGCGAGCTCGAACAGTGGCAGGACGTCTCCCGCACCCTGTACGTCCCCTTCCACGACGGCGTGATCAGTCAGTTCGAGGGCTACGCGGAGCTGGCCGAACTGGACTGGGCCGGCTACCGCGAGCGCTACGGCGACATCCGCCGCCTGGACCGGATCCTGGAGGCCGAGGGCGACACCGTCAACCGCTACAAGGCGTCCAAACAGGCCGACGCGCTCATGCTCGGCTACCTCTTCGCGCCCTCCGAGCTCGCCGCGCTCTTCGCGCGGCTCGGCTACCGCCTGGACGACGAGACCTGGCTGCGCACCGTCGACTACTACCTCGCCCGCACCAGCCACGGCTCCACGCTCAGCGGCCTGGTGCACGGCTGGGTGCTGGCCCGTGCCCGCCGGGCCGGCGCCTGGGCCTTCGTCCAGGAGGCGCTGCGCGGCGACATCGCCGACCTCCAGGGCGGCACCACCGGCGAGGGCATCCACCTCGGCGCCATGGCCGGCACCCTCGACCTGGTCCAGCGCGGGCTGACCGGCCTGGAGACCCGCGAGGACGCGCTGTGGCTGGACCCCGTGCCGCTGCCGGAGCTGTCCTCGTACGGCTTCATCCTGCGCTACCGCGGCCACTGGGGCGTCCGGCTGCGGCTGGAGCACGGCCGTGTGGAGATCGCCGTGCCGCCCTCCGACCGCTCCCCGATCGACGTCCGCCTGCCCGACCGGTCCGTCTCCGTCCGCCCGGGGGAGACCTGCCGGCTCGTGCTGCTGGAGTGACCGCGGGCGGCGGGGCGGGTGCCGACGCTGGTGCCGACCGCAGGCGTGGGCCGACGCCCGGACAGCGGTCCGCGTCCGGGCGGCGGTCCGCGCCCGGGCGGCGGTCCGCGCCCGGGCGGCGGTCCGCGCCCGGGCGGCGGTCCGCACCCGGTGGGCGGGCGGGCCGGTCGGCCCGCGAAGGGGGCCGGGAGCCCCTGCCCGGGCGCGCCGGACGGCGCGACCCTGGGGACGGGGAGGCCCGCGACCGGCACCGCCCGCCCCGGCCGGGGAAGGGCCCGGCGACGGCGGGCCGGACGACCCACCGGAGGAGTTGACCCGATGATGTACTGGTACCCGCACGGCATGAACGGCTGGGGCTGGTTCGCCATGTCCCTGGGCACGGTCCTGTTCTGGGCCGTGCTGATCACCGCCGGCGTGCTCCTCTTCCGCGCCCTGAACCGCGGCTCCGGCCCCGCCGCCGGGCAGCCGTACGACCCCGTCCGGCGCCCCACTCCCGAGCAGCTGCTCGCCGAGCGGTTCGCCCGCGGGGAGGTCGACGAGGAGGAGTACCGGCGCCGGCTGGCCGTACTGCGTCAGGAGACCCGGGACCACCAGGAGACCCGGGACCGTCCGCTCAGCGGCTCGGGATGAGACGCCGACGGGACGGGCGGGGCCGGGGCGCCGGGTGCGGCGTCCCGGCCCCGCCCACTCATAGGGGGCCGTGCACGGCGGGGCCGCCTGCCCCGGCACGTCACGGCGCGAGCGAGAAGTAGTTCTCCTCCTCCTGGGTGAAGTGCAGCCGCAGCACGGTGTGCAGGCCGTACAGGCACGCCCGCAGGTCCTCCAGCTGCTCCGGCGCCAGGGCGCCTCCGCCGTCCTCGGCCAGTGCCAGGTGGGTGGCGACGCGGCGGGCGAGCCGGTCGATCTCGGCGTGCGCCCGGCTCATGGTGGCGGTCGCCTCCGGGCCGCCCAGCGTGCGGCCGAGCGCCGGATACAGCTGGTGCTCCTCCGCGTACTCGTGCGGCAGCAGCCGCTCGGTGAGCAGCCGGTGCACCTCGCGCACCGAGTCCAGGGCCTGCTCGCCGCCGTCCTCGGTCAGCCGGGCGGCCGCGTCCCGCACGGCCTGCAGCACGTCCTGGAGGTCGTCGTGCTCGGCGGCGAAGCGGTGGATCAGGGCCTCGGTGGCCGGCTCCAGGGCCGGCCGGGCCGCCCGGTCGACGCGCAGGGCGCGCAGCGCGTTGAGGATCACCGCGACGTCGATCCCCTCCTGCAGCAGCGCGCCCAGGGCCGGGGGCAGCAGTCCCACGGCGGCCACGCCCATGGCCGCGAGCGACAGCAGCATCCCGCCCAGCGCGCTCTGCACGGCGATACGGCGCGCCCGTACGGCGATCGCGACGGCGTCGGCCAGCCGGTCCACCCGGTCGGTGGTGAGGACCACGTCCGCGGCCTCCGAGGAGGCGGTGGAACCGCGCGCCCCCATCGCCACGCCCACGTCGGCGGCGGCCAGCGCGGGGGCGTCGTTGACGCCGTCGCCGACCATGACGGTGACCGCCCGCTCGCGCTCGGCGTGGACGGCGGCCACCTTGCCGGCGGGCGAGAGCTCGGCCCGTACCTCGTCGAGGCCGAGCACGGCGGCGATCTCGCGGGCCGGCTCGGGCCGGTCGCCGGTGAGCATCACGATGCGCTCGATGCCGGCCGCGCGCAGCCGGCGCAGGGTGCGGGGCGCGTCGGGGCGCAGCGGGTCGCGCAGCAGGACCGCGCCGACGGGCACGCCCTCCACGGTCACCCAGGCGACGGCCGCGCCGTCCAGCAGCGCCCGGTTCTCCGCGGCCCGCGCCCAGTCCGGGACCGGGGTGCCCGGCTCCAGCCGGCCGACGGCCGTGACCCGGCCGTCGACGACGGCGCGGGCGCCCCGGCCGGCCTGCTCGGAGACCTCCGTGGCCGCCACCGGTTCCAGGCCGCGCTCGCGGGCGGCCTCGACGATGGCGTGTGCCAGCACGTGCGGCGAGTACTGGTCGACACCGGCCGCCAGCCGCAGCACCTCGGCGGGCTGCCGCCCGGGCGCCGCCGTCACGTCCTCCACGCGCGGGCGCCCGCCGGTGAGGGTGCCGGTCTTGTCGAGCAGCAGGGTCCTGGCCCGGCCGAGGTTCTCCAGGCCGCCGCCGTCCCGGACGACCACACCGAGCCGGGAGGCGCGGGACAGTCCCGAGACGATCGCGACCGGCGCGGCGAGCAGCAGCGGGCACGGCGTGGCGACCACCAGCACCGCCACCGCCCGCACCGCCGAGCCGCCGGCCAGCCAGGCCGCCCCCGCGACCGCCAGCGACAGGGGCAGGAACCAGGCCGCGTAGCGGTCGGCCAGCCGGACCACGGGGGCCGACTCCGCGCCCGCCTGCCGGGCCAGCCGGACGATCCCGGCGTAGGTGCTGTCCCGTTCGGTCGCGGTGGCCCGCAGGTCGAAGGCGCCGCCCGCGTTGACGACACCGCTGCGCACGGACTGCCCGGGCGCCCGCTCGACCGGCGCCGACTCGCCGGTGAGCACCGACTCGTCCAGCACGGCCGCGGCGCCCACCACCGTCCCGTCGACCGGGACCACCTCGCCGGGACCCACGACGAGCAGGTCGCCGGGGCGCACCTCGGCGAGCGGCACCGTACGCACGGCGCCGCCGGTGCCGGCGCCGGTGCGTTTGCGGGCGGTGCGGGGCGCGTGCTCCAGCAGGGCGCGCAGGTCGTGTGAGGCCCGCCGCTGGGCCGCCGCCTCCAGGGTGCGGCCGGTGGCCAGCATGAGGGCGATCAGGGCGCCGGCGAGGTACTCGCCGACCGCCAGGGTGCCGCCGAGCGCGAGGACCGCGATCAGGTCGACGCCCGCGCGGCCGTGCCGCAGCGCGCCGAGCACCCAGCCCAGGGAGGGCCCGACGGCGGCGACGGTGCCCAGCGCCCAGCACAGGTCGGCCACGTCGCCGTGGCCGAGCAGCCACGCCACGCCCCCGGCCACGAGGGCGGCGGCGGTGACGGCCAGCAGGGCCGGCTCGAGCCGGGTGAGGCGGGTTCCCGCCGCCGCGCCCGTTTCGGCCTCGGGGGCCTCGGCGGCTTCGGCGGCTTCGGGGGCCTCGGCGGCTTCGGGGGCCTCGGCAGTCGTGGCCATCACGGCGGCCGTCGTATCGTCCACCGGCGCGGGGGCCGGCCGGTGCGCTCGGGGTGTTCCGCGTGCCCGGGTGACGCGACGCATGTCACTCCTCCCGTCTCGGCGCTCGTCCCTCCAGCGTCCGGCGTCCGGCCCGCCGGTACCAGGGCCGGACGGCACCCGTCGGGGCCCGTGCGGTCCCTACGACCGGGAGCGGCCGGCGAACGGGCCCGAACCGGACCCGCCTGGACCGCTCCCGGACATGGCTGTCCAGGAGCGGTCCTGCGCGAACCGCACGACGGCGGTTGATCGCACGGCATGCGGTGGCCCGCAAGGGGCGCGGGCTGAGCCGCGGCACGGCACGCGGCTGACCGGACCGCGCCCCGTTACGCGCGGCACACGGGCGGTCCGGGGCGCACTCGTTGAACCGGGCCGGACCCGGCTGGACCGCACGGCCCGGCTGAGCGGACCGGACCTGACCCGGTTCCGCGCGGCACGCGGACGGCCGGGAGCGGACCCGGTGAGCCGGGTCGGACTCGGCTGGACCGCACGGCCCGGGGCTGGGCCGGACCCCCGGCTGAACGGTGCCGCACGCGGTCGGTCCGGAACGGATCCGGTGGGGAACGGACTTACGGGACCCGGCGCGACCAGGCGGGGCCCCGGAGGGCGGGGTCGTCGTGTCGTTCGCGGGGGCGGCCTACCGCGGCCGTCGCTGTCGTTGCGACGACGACACCACGGCTCGTGCACCGGCACTCCGCCGCCGTGCGGCGGCGGGCCGCCGCGGGCCCGCCCGGCTGCGCGGGCACGCCGTGCGGCGGCTCGCGAATCCCCCGTGCGGCTGGCGAATTCCCCGCGCGGCTCGCGAGTTCCCCGCGCGGGCCGCGCCTCCCCGCGAGGGCCGCGGGCGTCTTGCGCGGCCGCGAACTCCCCGCGAGGGCTGTTGACTTCCCGCGCCAGGCCGGACGGCGCGCAAGCCGGGACGGCGGGCGTGCCGGGAGGGCGGACGTGACGGGACGCGCGCGTCATGCCCGGATGGCGCGCGCCCGGCCTCCGCGCGGCTCGGCTCCGGCGCGGCGCGGGCCGTACGGCGGTGACAGGACCGGGGCCGGGCGGACTCCGTGGAGTCCGCCCGGCCCCGGGGGCCGTCCCCGCCGTATGCCGTATGCCGTATGCCGTATGCCGTATGCCGTATGCCGTACGCGGACGCCGTGCGCCGTACGGCCGTCGGGCCGGAGGCCGTCTCACTCGTGGGGCACCACCGCCACCGGCGACGCCGCCTGCCGCAGCACCGCGTCCGTCACCGGGCCGATGTGGGTGCCGAGGGAGGCGTGGCGGGCCGCCCGCCCCACGACCACCAGGGCGGCGTTCGCCGAGGCCTCCACCAGGTGGGAGCCGGGCCGGCCGATCGCCGCCTCCGCGGTCACCGCCACCCCGGGGAACTTCTCCCGCCAGGGCCGCAGCGCCTCGGCCAGCGGGCCGGGCAGCGCGTCGGTCTCCGCGAGGCCCGCCGCGACGGCCGGCTCGTCGGCCGGGCACCGGCCGTGGACGACCCGGAGGCCGGTGCCGCGCCGCACGGCGGCGTCGAAGGCGAAGGCGAGCACCGCGTCGTCGGGACCGTCGAGGTCCACGCCGACGACCACCTCGCCGTCCCGGCCGGCGCCCTCCGCCGCCGGCGCAGCCTCCGTCGCGGCGGCCTCGGCGGGACCCGGCCGCACGGTGTCGGCCCCGTCGGCGTCCGGCTCGTGGAACCGGACCAGCACCACCGGCCGTTCGGCCCGCGCCACCACGCTGCGGGCCACGGAGCCGAGCAGGAACCCGGCGGTCCGGCCGAGCCCGCGGGTGCCCAGCACCAGCATCTCGGCGTCCGCCGCCGCGGCCAGGAGCGCGGCCGCCGGATCACCGCCCGGCCGCTCGACGGTGATGTCGAGGCCGGGGTGGCGGCCGGCCAGGAAGTCACGCGCCCGGGCCGGCAGCTCGGCCGACCGCTCCGGGTCCGGCGGAGCCGCCATGCGCGCGAGGGAGGCGTACGGGACGATCGGCTGCTCCCAGGCGTGCACCAGCCGCAGCGGCACTCCACGCCGCACGGCCTCACGGGCGGCCCAGTCGGCGGCCTCGACGCTCGTACGGCGGCCGTCCAGGCCGGCGACGACGGGACGGACGGGGGTGAGCGACATTTCCATGCCCTCCTTCGGTGGATGCCTCCACTCTGCTGACGGGGGGACCCGCGGCAGGAGGGCCGAGTGGTCCACGGCGACGGAGCCGACCGGTCGGTCGGTGAGCGGGAGCACGCGGGGGAATGGGCGGGGCCGGTTCGTCCTTGGGGGGAGTGGGGCGGTCGACGTCGTCCCGGACCGGGACGTACAGTACCCCCTGGGGTATGGGGCGAGGAGTGATCGTGGAACTGGAACTCGAGGGCGACGGCCTCAAGGCCGTGCTGAACCGGCTGCGCCGCGCGCAGGGCCAGATCTCCGGAGTGATCCGGATGATCGAGGAGGGACGGGACTGCGAGGACGTCGTCACCCAGCTCGCCGCCGCCTCCCGCGCCCTGGACCGGGCCGGTTTCGCCATCATCGCCACCGGACTGCAGAAGTGCGTGGCCGACATCGAGTCGGGGCGGACCGACGGCGAGGACGCCGTTCGGATGCGGGCCCGCATGGAGAAGCTGTTCCTGTCCCTCGCCTGAGCGGGCGTACGGCCTGAGGACGGGCGCGGCAGGGGGCGTACGCGGCGGGGGCGTACGCCGCCGGGTGTGCGCGGCGGGGGCGTACGCCGCCGGGTGTGCGCCGGCCGTGTACCAGGCGTGGCGTGCGCCGCGCCGCCGGTCTCACGGCCGGGCGCGGCGCAGGGTGGGCAGGGGCGTGACCGGGGGCAGGCAGTCGTCCGTGCGGTGGGCCAGCAGGTTGACCACCCCGATCACGCCCTCCACCCGCCAGGTGAGGTGCAGGGCCACGGCGACGTCGCTGCGCAGCTCGACACGGCCGCGCAGCGTCACCACGCCGTCCTGGACCGACACGGTGACCGTCCCGGGCGGCAGACCCAGTTCGCCGGTCACCACCGTGCCGGTCACCTCGCGGCGGATGTCCTCGTCCGTACGCAGGAAGACCCGCAGCAGATCACGGCGCGTGGCGATGCCGATGAGGCGGTCCTCCTCGTCCACCACCGGCAGCCGCTCGATGCCGTGCCGCTCCATCAGGCGCGCCGCGTCCGGGACGGGCTGCTCCGGGTGCACGGTGACCGCGGGGGACGACATCAGGTCCTGGGCCGTGACGGCCCGGGCCGGCCCCCCGCGGGCCCGGGCCGCCTGCTCCCGCACGAGATCGGTTCCGGAGAGCACGCCGACCACCTTGTCGTCGTGGTCGACGACGGGCAGCCCGCTGATCCGGTGGTGGTCCAGCAGCCGGACCAGCTCCTTGAACGAGGTCGTCCGGTGGGCCAGGACGACCTCCCGCGTCATCACCTCACCGACGGTGTGCGATGCCATGTGCCGTGCCCCTAACGCTCCGGCCCGCCGCGCCACGGCGGCGGCGCGGCCGTCCTGCGGGCGGCGTCCCAGCGGTGCGCGACCCGTTCGGTCCGGGCCCGGAGCCGGTCCTGCAGCCGGTCGGCGAGTTCGTGGGCGGTGGCCTCCCGGGCGCGCACGACGACCAGATCGGCGCCCACCCGGATCTCGGCGCCCGCCGACCAGGGGCGTTCCACGTGGTGGGCCGCCGACCGCGTGACGCGGACCTCGCCGCTGACGGGCGGGAGCCCGGGGCGGTCGAGCACCGCGCCGACCTTCTCGCGGAGGTAGGCGAGCGCTTCCTCGTCCACCCCGCCCTCGGCCCGCACATGAAGGGTGGTGACGTCACGAGTGCCGCGGTCCCCGGTGGTCCCGGTGGTCCCGGTGGTCCCGGCAGTCCCGGCAGTCCCGGCAGTTCCGGCAGTTCTGGCAGTTCCTGCAGTCATGAGCTCCGCTCCTCGGATCGTCGCCGGACCCTCAGACTGCCGCCGCCCCCACCCCGCTCCCAGGGCCACCCGGCCCCGCCCGCGGGCCCGTGGGTCCCGGATGACGGGAGGCACTCCTGCACTCCTGGACCGCCGGGGCGCGCGACCCCGGTGACCGGCGGGGGCCGCCGCCGCACCGCCGCCCCACCACCCCTCGGCCCGCCGTGAGACGTCCGCTCCGGGACCGTTACCGTGGCGAATGGCGGAAGCGTTGGCCGTAGGTGCGTCGAAGAGCTGGAGGGTCCGCCGTGGGAAACCCCGAGGAGGAGGACGCCCGGGTACGCCTGCCGCAGCTGCGCCTGGACGAACTGCTGGGAGAGCTCCAGGCCCGCCTGGACGCCGCGCGGGGCACCCGGGACCGGGTCCAGAGCCTGCTGGAGGCGGTGCTCACCGTCGGCCGCGAGCTGGACCTGGAACAGGCGCTGCGGCGGATCGTCGAGGCCGCCGCGGCCCTGGTGGACGCGCGGTACGCGGCCCTGGGCGTGATCGGCCCGGACGGCAGGCTGCTGTCGGACTTCCTCACCGTCGGGCTCAGCGAGGAGGAGATCGCCCGCATCGGCCCCTACCCGGAGGGCAAGGGCATCCTCGGGGAGCTGATCCGGCACCCGGAGCCGCTGCGGCTGACCAACCTGTCCGAGCACCCGGCCTCGTACGGCTTTCCGCCCCACCACCCGCCGATGACGTCCTTCCTCGGCGTGCCGATCCGGGTCCGCGACCAGGTGTTCGGCAACCTCTACCTCACGGAGAAGCGGGGCGGGGCGCAGTTCGACGAGGAGGACGAGTCCGTCCTGTCGACGCTCGCGGTCGCGGCGGGCGTGGCCATCGACAACGCCCGCCTCTACGAACGGTCCCGGCTGCGTGAGCGCTGGCTGCGGGCCAGTGCGGAGATCACCCACAGCCTGATGTCCGGCAGTGAGCGGGGCGAGGTGCTGCACCTGATCACCGAACGCGCCCAGGAGATCAGCGGCGCGGCCCTCGCCGTGCTCGCGGTCCCGGTGGCCGGCACCGACAGGCTCACGGTGGAGCTGGCCATCGGCCGCGAGGCGGCGGCGCACCGCGGGCTGGTCCTGCCCGTGGACGACAGCCTGGTGGGCCATGCCTTCTCCACCGCCGCGCCCGTCACGAGCACGGACATCTCCCGCGACGAGCGGGTCTCGGCCGGCCCGCCGCGGTTCGCCGGCCTCGGCCCCGCGGTCGCCGTGCCGATCGGTACCGGCGGCGGTGTGCGCGGCGTGGTCCTGCTGGTGCGGGCGGCGGGCCGGGCTCCGTTCGCCGAGGAGGAGACCGGTCCGCTGCGGGGTTTCGCGGCCCAGGCGGCGGTGGCGATGGAGCTGGCGGAGCGGCGGCAGGACGCGGAGCAGATCGTGCTGCTGGAGGACCGGGACCGGATCGCGCGGGACCTGCACGACCTGGCGATCCAGCGGTTGTTCGCGACGGGGATGACGTTGCAGAGCGCGGGTCGTCTGATCGAGCATCCGGGGGCCAAGGAGCGGGTGCTGCGGGCGGTGGACGACCTGGACGAGACCATCAAGATCATCCGTTCGACGATCTTCGGTCTGCGTGCGCGGGACGACGGTGAGGCGCCGGGGCTGCGGGCGCGCGCGGTGCGGGTGGCGGGTGAGGCGACGCAGGTGCTGGGGTTCGCGCCGAGTGTGCGGATGGAGGGGCTGCTGGACACGCATGTGTCCAAGGAGACCGCCGAGCACATCGTGGCCGTGCTCTCCGAAGCGCTGACCAACGTCGCACGGCACGCCCACGCGGACCATGTCGAGGTGGCGCTGGAGACGGACGGGCGGCAGGTGCGGCTGACGGTGACGGACAACGGTGTGGGGATCCCGGCCGAGGGGCGGCGCAGCGGGCTGGCGAACATGGCCGAGCGGGCCCGCAAGCTCGGCGGTGACCTGGAGTGGAGCACGCCCGAGGGCGGGGGAACCCGCCTCGTGTGGCACGCACCGGTGACGGACCGGAACCGCTGAGCGGGCCGGCTGAGAGCGCCGCCGGACGGGGCCGCCTGAGGGGGTCGGCTGAGGGGGTCGGCTGAGAGGAGCGGCCGAGAAGGGCCGGGCGGGATCCGGGCCCATCGGGACCTTGACGGGGGCCGGTCGGCTCCTGCGCGGACGGGCCGCCCGGGAGTTGACTGGGAACGCGGAAGAGGCGGAGTGCCGGCACCGGGAGGGGCCGGCTCCGAGGAGGTCGCGATGCTCGTACGACAGCCCGACGTCAGGACGGTGACCGCGCTGGCCGGGGCGGCCACGGCCGCCCCGTCGATGCACAACGCGCAGCCCTGGAGGTTCCGCTACGACGGCGACACCACCACCGTGTTCCTGAGCGCCGATCCACGGCGGTCCATGCGCCGGTCCGACCCCGGCGACCGGGCCCTGCACATCGGCTGCGGCGCCGCCCTGTTCAATCTGCGGGTCGCCGCCGCGCACGAGGGTCTCGGCGCCGAGGTGCGGCTGCTGCCCGACCCCGCCGACCCGCTGCTGCTCGCCGCGGTACGTCTCACCGGGCCCGCCGCCGGCGCACCCGGCGGGGACGAGGACCCCGGCCTGGGCCGGCTGCACCCGGCGATCGCCCGGCGGCACACCAGCCGCTACCCCTTCGACGAGCGGGACATCCCCGAGGGCGTCCGCGAAACCCTGCGCGCCGCCGCGGCCCGGGAGGGCGCCGAGCTGCAGTTCCCGGGCGTCTGGCACTCCGAGGCGGTGCTGGAGCTGGTGCGCGACGCGGAGAGCCGTGACGCCCTGGACCCGGCCGCCAGCGAGGACCTGACGCGCTGGACCCGGCTGGGCGCCGAGGCGGACGCCGCCGTCGACGGCGTACCCGAGTACGCGTTCGGGCCGCGCCCGCGCGGCGGCAGGGCCCCGCTGCGCGACTTCGCCGGGCGCCGCCCGGTGGCCGACCGCGGCACCGCCGACTTCGAACAGCGGCCCCATCTGGCCCTGCTGAGCACCCGCGGCGACACCCGGGCGGACTGGCTGGTCGCCGGGCAGGCGCTCGAGCGCGTCCTGCTGGAGGCCACCTCCGCGGGTCTGGCCACCTCCCTGAGCTCCCACTCGCTGGAGAGCCCGGACCTGCGGCTGCTGACCCGCGACCCGGTCGGGGGCCACGGACATGTGCAGATGGTGCTGCGCCTCGGCTACGGACCGAGCGGCCCGGCCACGCCCCGCCGCCCCGTCCACGAGGTCCTGGACATCACCGGGCGGGTGCCGGACGCCTGACCCTCCCGTCCCCGGGAGCGGGACGGTAGGGCCGTACGGTCCCCGTTCGCGCGGGGCCCGCGGGACCGACCGGCCCGGGCCGCGCGGCCGTTCGTCCCCGAAATGCCCTTTCGGCCCATCCGGGACCCGCGGGGCTGATAGACGAGTGGCACAGCGCCGCGCGAACCGCGGACCCCCCACCACCCGCACTCCCGAGGAGACCCATGCTTTCGCCCGAGTCCGCCGCCGTCGTCCGCGCCACCCTGCCCGCCGTGGGCGGCGCCCTCGACGAGATCACGACTCGCTTCTACGCCACGATGTTCTCCGAACAGCCGCAGTTGCTCGACGGGTTGTTCAACCGCGGCAACCAGGCCAGCGGCGAACAGCGCAGGGCACTGGCCGGTTCCATCGCCGCCTTCGCCCAGGCGCTGCTCGCCGATCCCGACGCCCGCCCGGACGCGCTGCTGTCCCGCATCGCGCACAAGCACGCGGCGCTCGGCGTCACGGAGGACCAGTACACGATCGTCCACAAGTACCTGTTCCGGGCGATCGGCGACGTCCTCGGGGACGCGGTCACCCCGGAGGTCGCCGGCGCCTGGGACGAGGTGTACTGGCTGATGGCCGGCGCGCTCATCGCCCGCGAGGCGCGCCTGTACCAGGAGGCCGGCGTCGACCCGCGCCGCCCCTGGCGGCAGTGGACCGTCGTGGAGCGCCGGGAGGAGACCGCCGACGTGGCGTCCTTCCTGCTCCGCCCCGCCGACGGCGGACCGGTGCCGCCCGCCCGCGCCGGCCAGTACGTCAGCGTCCGCGTGCTGATGCCCGACGGCGTCCACCAGCTGCGCCAGTACAGCATCTCCGGCGCCCCCGGCGGCCAGGTGCGCCGCATCACCGTCAAGCGGGTCGCGAGCGTGGCCGACGCCCCCGAGGGCGAGGTGTCCAGCCAACTGCACCGCACCGTCCGCTCCGGTGACGAGCTCACCCTGTCCGCCCCCTTCGGCGACGTGGTCCTCGACGACTCCGGGGCGCCGCTGGTGCTGGTGTCCGCCGGCATCGGATGCACCCCGATGACCGGCATGCTGGAGCACCTCGCCGCCACCGGCTCCGACCGCAACGTCTGGGTCCTGCACGCCGACCGCTCCCCGGCCGACCACGCGCTGCGCGCCGACACGCGCCGCCTGGTGGGCGAACTGGCCGACGCCCGCGCCGAGTTCTGGTACGAGCAGGACGCCGCGGCCGAACCGGGCGCGCACGAGGGCCTGATGGACCTCGACGGACTCGGCCTGCCCGCGGACGCCGACGTCTACCTGTGCGGTGCGCTGCCCTTCATGCGCGCCGCCCGCACGCAGCTGCTGAAGGCCGGCGTGCCCGCCCGGCGCATCCGCTACGAGGTCTTCGGCCCCGACCTGTGGCTGGCCCACGCGGAGGGCTGACGACGAGCCCGCGCGGCGGCCCGCGGACCTACCGAGCCCCCCGGCACCGGACCGGTGCCGGGGGGCTCGCCGTACGCGCCCGCCGCACGCGCCCCCCGTCCCGCCGCCGGGCCGCCGCACGCCCGCCGTCCCGCCGCACCGCGCCCGCCGGGCCGCCCGCACCCGCCCGCACCGGCCGGCGGACCGGAAGACGGGCCCGCACCGGCCGGCGGACCCGGAAGGCCCGCTGCGGGAGCCCCGCCCGCCGCGGGCGGCGGGTCACAGCAGGCCGGTCCAGTACGACCAGAAGCGGGTCAGCACCAGCATGGCGATCACGCCGTACCAGGCCGCCAGCAGGAGCCAGTGCGTGTCCAGCACCAGGGTGAGGAACGACCGGGCCGCCGCGGGCGTGCGGACGATCCCCGCCCTCAGGTTGTGCAGGGTGACGTACCAGAACAGGGCGATGGTCACGACCCACACCACGGCGCAGTACGGGCAGACGCGGTTGAGCACGTACAGCGACTGCCAGATCAGCCAGTGCACGAAGACGACGCCGGTGAACGCGCCCGCCTGCAGCGCCAGCCACACCGCCCGGTGCGGCCGGCCGCCGGTGAGGACGACCACGCCGAGGGTGACGACCGCGGCGAACGCGCCGAGGCCCAGCAGCATGTTGGGAAAGCCGAACAGGTTGCCCTGCGCGCTCGCCATGGCGCTGCCGCAGCCCACCACCGGGCTGATGTCGCAGGACAGCTGGTGGGTGGGGTCCTTCAGCACCCGCCAGTCCTCCACCGCCAGCTGGAAGGACGCGAGCCAGCCGACGGCCCCGGTCAGCGTCAGCAGCAGGCCGATCCGCCGGCCCGGCGCCGCGGAGCGCGCCCGCCCCGCGGCGTGCCGGGACCAGGCCGGGTGCGGCGCGGTCATGCCGCCCGCCGGCGCCGGGGCTCGCCCGCCGCACGGCCGCGCTGGTGCGGCAGCGCGCCGTGCCCCGCGGCCCGCGGCGCGGCGGCGCGGCGCCGGTAGACCAGGTACGGCCGGACCAGGTAGCCGACCGGGGCGCTCCACACGTGCACGAGCCGGGTGAACGGCCAGGCCGCGAAGAGCAGGCAGGCGCTCAGGGCGTGCAGCTGGAACAGCAGCGGCGCCCCGGTGATCGCCTCCGGCTGGGGCTGGAGGGTGAACACGCCGCGGAACCACACCGAGACGGTCTCCCGGTAGTCGTAGCCGCCGCCGAAGACGTTGTGCGCGGCCGTCGCCGAGATGCCGAGCAGCACGGTCGCGGACAGCAGCGGGAAGAGCACCTTGTCGCTGCGGTCGGTGCCGAGCCGGATCCGCCGGGTCAGCAGCCTGCGCGCGCACAGCATGCCGAGCCCGGTGACCATGGCGACGCCCGCGACCGAGCCCGCCCACACGGCGGTGGTGTGGTACGCGTGCTCGCTGACGCCCACCGCCTCCGTCCAGGACGCCGGGACCGCGAGGCCCACCACGTGCCCGGCGATCACCATGAAGGCCCCGAGGTGGAAGAGTGGGCTGCCCCAGCGCAGCCACCGGTGCTCGAGGAGCTGGCTGGTGCGCGAGGTCCAGCCGAACTGGTCCTGCCGGTAGCGCCAGACGTGCCCCACGGCGAACACGGCCAGGCAGATGTAGGGGAGGGCGACCCACAGCAGGAGGTCGGTACCTGAAGCGTTCATCGGGGACCATCCGTGGACGACGGGAAGGGGGGCACAACGGTGGGCGGGGCCTGCTCGGGCGGCACGAAGGTGCCCGGCGGGGCGAAGGTGCCCGGCGGGGCGAAGGAGCCGCCCGCGTACGGGTCGAGGCCCACGTCCTCGTTCGGCGGCCCCTCGGCGGCCAGTTCGGCCACGGCCGCGAGGTCGGCCTCGGTGGCCGGCGGCAGCAGCGCGAGCAGCGCGGCCGACAGGTGCCGGTAGGGCGAGTCCGCGTCGGTCAGCGCCCGGTGGATCAGCTCCAGACCGCGCCGGTGCTGGCGCAGCGGGGCCTCACCGGCGCCCGGGCCGCACAGCGCGGCGAACTCCAGCACCACCGGCAGGTGGTCGGGCAGTTCCCCGCCGCCGGTCTCCCAGCCCGCGGCCCGGTAGCGCTGGGCCAGGGTGAGCAGGGCCATGCCCCGGCGGCGGGTGTCGCCGTGCAGGTAGTAGGTGAGGTAGAGGCTGCTCTTGCGCCGCAGGTCGAACATCTCGACGTAGTGCCGCTCCAGCGCCTCGGGCTCCTGCGCCGAGAACCAGTCGGTGAACAGGGCCAGTTCCACGGCGGCCGGCGACTCGGGCAGCGCCCGCACGGTGGCGGCCACGGTGGGCCGCGCGGCGGCGAGTTCGGCGTCCGGGTACTGCAGCAGCAGCGACAGCAGCCGCAGTACCAGCGCGCGGTCCAGGATCTCCTCGGGGGTGAGCCGGGACGGGCGGCGCACGGCCGCCCGCAGCCGGGTGCGGACGAGGGCGGGCACGGACCGGGTTCCCCCCGGGCGTCCGGCGCCGGTGGCGGGCAGCGGGCTCACGCGTGGCCTCCCGCCGGGGCGTCGGGATCGCGGCGGCGCAGGGTGGGGATGCCGAGCATCACCTTGCGCTCGGCGGGCTCGCCGGAGGACTCCACCGGGCAGCGGTTCTCCATGGCGGTGAGCGCGGCGGCGTCCTCCTTGTGCGCGGCCGGCACCACGTACCGGTCGTGGTACTTGGCGACCGCCAGCAGTCGGTGCAGGTCCTCCGCCTCCCGCGCGGTCAGCCCGACGGCCTTCAGCACCGCCTCGTCCCCGGCCTCGCCGAGGGTCCGCTCCCGCATGTAGGAGCGCAGCGCGGTCAGCTTCATCAGCACCCCGCCGACCACGTCGGTGTCCCCGGCGGTGAACAGCTCCGCCAGGTACTCCAGCGGGATCCGCAGCCGGGTCACGGCCGCGAACACGTGGTCCGGGTCGTCCTGGTCGCCACCCGCCGAGGTCACCGCGTCCAGGACGGGGGAGAGCGGCGGCACGTACCAGACCATGGGCAGCGTGCGGTACTCCGGGTGCAGCGGCAGCGCCACCTTGTACTTCGACACCAGCGCGTACACCGGGGAGCGGCGGGCCGCGTCCAGCCAGTCCTCCGGGATGCCCGACTCCCGCGCGGCGGCGATCACCTCGGGGTCGGACGGGTCGAGGAAGACGTTCCGCTGGGCGTCCAGCAGGTACCGCTCGTCCGGGGTCGCCGCGGCCTCGCCCACCTTGTCGGCGTCGTACAGCAGCAGCCCGAGGTAGCGCAGCCGGCCCACGCAGGTCTCCGAGCACACCGTGGGCTGCCCCGCCTCGATCCGCGGGAAGCAGAACGTGCACTTCTCGGCCTTGCCGGTGGCGTGGTTGACGTACACCTTCTTGTACGGGCACGCCGTGACGCACATCCGCCAGCCCCGGCAGCGGTCCTGGTCGACCAGGACGATGCCGTCCTCCACCCGCTTGTACATCGCGCCCGACGGGCAGGCCGACACACAGGCCGGGTTGAGGCAGTGCTCGCACAGCCTCGGCAGATGGAACAGGAAGGTCTGCTCGAACTCGAACTTCACCTTCTCCGCCCAGGCGCCGCTCAGGTTGGGGTCGCCGCCCGCGTGCTCGGGCGCACCGCCCAGCCCGTCCTCCCAGTTGGCGCCCCAGGTGATGGAGGTGGGCCTGCCGGTGAGCACCGAGCGGGGGCGGGCGACCGGCATGTCCGGGCCGGCCGGGGCGCTGACCAGGTTGTCGTAGTCGTACGTCACCGGCTCGTAGTAGTCCTCGATGGACGGCAGGTCCGGGTTGGAGAACAGCGACAGCAGCCGCTTGACCCGGCCGCCGGAGCGCAGCACCAGCCGGCCCTTGCGGTCCAGCGTCCAGCCGCCCTTCCACTGCTCCTGGTCCTCGTAGCGGCGCGGGTAGCCGACGCCGGGCTTGGTCTCCACGTTGTTGAACCAGGCGTACTCCACGCCGGTCCGGTTGGTCCAGGTCTGCTTGCAGGTGACCGAGCAGGTGTGGCACCCGATGCACTTGTCGAGGTTCATCACCATGGCGATCTGAGCCATCACACGCATGTCAGTACTCCACTTGCTGGCTGCGGCGGCGTATGACGGTGACCTCGTCACGCTGGTTGCCGGTGGGCCCGTAGTAGTTGAAGGCGTAGGTGAACTGGGCGTAGCCGCCGGCCAGATGGGTGGGCTTGAGCAGCAGCCGGGTCAGCGAGTTGTGGATGCCGCCGCGCCTGCCGGTGAGCTCGGTCTTCGGCACGTTCACGTTGCGGTCCTGGGCGTGGTACATGTACACCGTGCCCTCGGGCATCCGGTGGGTGACCACCGCACGGGCGGCCACCACGCCGTTGCGGTTGTACGCCTCGATCCACTCGTTGTCGCGCACGCCGATCTTCTCCGCGTCCGCGTGCGACATCCAGATCACCGGGCCGCCGCGGGACAGGTCCAGCATGTACTTGTTGTCCTGGTAGTTGGAGTGGATGGACCACTTCGAGTGCGGGGTCAGATAGCGCACCGTCACCTCGGCGCGGCCGTCCTCGCCCAGGTGCTCGTCGCCGTAGTGCCGGATGGCGTTCAGCGGCGGCCGGTAGACCGGCAGCTGCTCGCCCAGCTCGGCGATCCAGTCGTGCTGGACGAAGAAGTGCTGGCGTCCGGTGAGGGTGTGCCACGGCTTCTTGTGCTCGACGTTGATCACGAAGGGGGAGTAGCGGCGGCCGCCGGTCTCCGAACCCGACCACTCGTAGGAGGTCATCACCGCGCGCGGCTGGGTGCGGGTGTCGGCGAAGGTGATCCGCTCGGCCTCCCGCTCGGCGGACAGCTCCACCAGGCCCTCGCTGCCGGTCTGCCGCTCCAGCTCCCGGAACCCCTCGGTCGCCAGGCGGCCGTTGGTGGTGCCGGACAGCGCGAGGATCGCCTCGCACATGTCGGTGGCGGTGGCCAGCGAGGGACGGCCGGCGCCGGCTCCGTCGCGCACCGTGCCGTTGCGGTGCCGCAGCTCCTCGATCTCCCGGTCCGGGTGGACGGTGACGCCCTTGGTGGTGGTGCCGAGCGTGTCCAGCAGCGGGCCGACCGCGCGGATCTTCTGCGCCACGGCCGCGTAGTCCCGCTCCACGACCACCAGCTTGGGCATCGTCCGGCCCGGCACCGGCTCGCACTCGCCGCGCCGCCAGTCCCGCACCGTCCCGCCGGGCTGGGCGAGTTCGTCCGGGGTGTCGTGGGTGAGCGGCACGGCCAGCACGTCGGTGCGGGTGCCCAGGTGCTCCGCGGCCAGCTCGCTGAACCGGTCGGCGATGCCGAGGAAGGTGTCGTAGTCGGTGCGGGCCTGCCAGGGCGGGGCGATGGCCGGGGTGAAGGCGTGCACGAAGGGGTGCATGTCCGTGCTGGACAGGTCGTCCTTCTCGTACCAGGTCGCGGCCGGCAGGACCACGTCGGACAGCAGTCCGGTCGAGGTCATCCGGAAGTCCATGGAGACCAGCAGGTCCAGCTTGCCCTCGGGGGCCTCCTCGCGCCACACCACCTCCTCGGGCCGCTGCCCCTCGGGGGTCTCGGCGGAGCGTACGGCCGCGTCCGTGCCCAGCAGATGCCGCAGGAAGTACTCGTTGCCCTTGCCGGAGGAGCCCAGCAGATTGGCCCGCCACACGGTCAGCACCCGGGGGAAGTTGGCCGGGTCGTCCGGGTCCTCGGCGGCGAACCGCAGCCGCCCGGACCTCAGTTCGTCCACGATGTGCTCGGCGACCGGGCGCCCGGCGGCCGCGGCCTCGTCCGCCAGGTCCAGCGGGTTGCGGTTGAAGCCGGGGTGGCCGGGGGTCCAGCCCAGGCGCACCGCCTGCGCCAGACAGTCCGCGAACGCCTTGCCCGCGAAGCGGCCTTCGCCGAGGGGCGAGGCCAGCTCGTCGGGGCCGAAGGCCTCGTAGCGCCACTGGTCGGTGTTGAGGTACCAGTAGGAGGTGCCCGCCATGTGCCGGGTGGGACGCTGCCAGTCGAACGCGAACGCCAGATGCTGGAAGCCGGTCAGCGGACGGACCTTCTCCTGGCCCACGTAGTGCGCCCAGCCGCCGCCGTTGACGCCCTGGCAGCCGGTCATCGTGGTCAGCGCCAGGAACGCCCGGTAGATGGTGTCGGAGTGGAACCAGTGGTTGGTGCCCGCACCCATCGCGATCATCGACCGGCCGTTGGTGCGCTCGGCGTTGCGGGCGAACTCCCGCGCGATCCGCGCCGCCTGCGCGGCGGGCACCGAGGTGACGGTCTCCTGCCAGGCGGGGGTGTACGGCTCCTCGGCGTCGTCGTAGGAGGTGGGCCAGCGGCCGGGCAGGCCCGGCCGGGCCACCCCGTACTGGGCGAGCATCAGGTCGAACACGGTGGTGACCAGCCGCCCGCCGACGCGCCGTACCGGCACGCCGCGCGTCATCACCGAGCCGCCCTCGGTGGCGCCCTCGTCGAACCGGGGCAGCGCCACCTCCACCGTCTCCTCGGCGGTCTCCAGCAGGCTCAGCTCCGGTTCGACGTCGCCGAGGTCCAGGTTCCAGCGGCCCCGCTCGGCCTCACCCCACCGGAAGCCGAGCGAGCCGCCGGGGACCACCGCCTCGCCGGTGGCCCGGTCGACGAGCACCGTCTTGGACCCGGCGTGCTCCGCGGCCGCGTGCTCGCCGCCCAGGTCGGCCGCGGTCAGGAAGCCGTCCGGGACGAGCCCGTGCCCGCTCTCGCGCAGGGTCACCAGGAACGGTGCGTCGGTGTAGGCCCGCAGATAGTCGCGGAAGTACGGCACCTCGCGGTCCACCAGGAACTCGCGCAGCACCACATGGCCCATGGCCATCGCCAGCGCCCCGTCGGTGCCGGGGTGGGGGGCCATCCACTCGTCGGCGAACTTCACGTTGTCCGCGTAGTCGGGGCTGACCGCGACGACCTTGGTGCCGTTGTACCGGGTCTCGGTCAGGAAGTGCGCGTCCGGGGTGCGGGTGACCGGGATGTTGGAGCCCCACATGACCAGATAGCCGGCGTTCCACCAGTCCGCCGCCTCGGGGACGTCCGTCTGGTCGCCGAAGACCTGCGGGGAGGCGACCGGCAGGTCCGCGTACCAGTCGTAGAACGACAGCAGCGTCCCGCCGATCAGCGACATGAACCGGGAACCCGCCGCGAACGACGCCATCGACATCGCCGGGATCGGCGAGAAGCCCGCCACCCGGTCCGGGCCGTACGTCTTGACGGTGTGCACATGGGCGGCGGCCACCAGCTCCGTCACCTCGTCCCAGCCGGCCCGCACCAGACCGCCCTTGCCGCGGGCCCGCTTGTAGGCCCGCGCCTTCGCCGGGTCACCGGTGATCTCCGCCCACGCGGCCACCGGGTCGCCCAGCCGGCGCCGGGCCTCCCGCCACATCTTCAGCAGCGTGCCCCGCACATACGGGTACCGGACCCGGCTGGGGGAGTAGGTGTACCAGGAGAACGAGGCTCCGCGCGGGCAGCCGCGCGGCTCGTACTCGGGGCAGTCGGCGCCGATGGAGGGGTAGTCGGTGGCCTGGTGCTCCCAGGTGATGATGCCGTCCTTGACGTACACCATCCACGAGCAGGAACCGGTGCAGTTCACTCCGTGCGTGGAGCGGACCACCTTGTCATGGGCCCAGCGGTCCCGGTAGAAGCCCTCCCACGTGCCGTCGTTGCGCCCGAACACGGCACGGCCGTCGGCGGACACCTCGCTGCGGGTCAGCAGCCGGCGGGCGGCCAGCGGCCAGCCCTGCCCGGCGCGCGGCTCGGGCTGCCGTGCGTTGTCGTCGTTCTCCATGGCCGGAAACCTAAGCCGCCCCCACCGTCCGCGACCTGGGCCGAACGCCCTCCCGCCGCACGCCGTACGGCCCCGGCGGTCCTGTCCGGCCAGGGACCAACGGCCCTATGAGCAGGGCCGCTCGGCGCTGCGGCGGGGGACCCCGCGCGGTGCATGCTGGCGTCGATCGAATCGGAGGCAGCGCATGTACCACCGCACCCAGTGCCGGCCCGGCCTCATCCCCCGTCCCGGGCCACGGCCGGCCGGGCGCACCGCCCGCGCCGTCCTCCGGTTCGATCGCCGTCCGGCCGCCCCTCACGTCTGCCCTGACTCCCGGGCGGCCGGGCGTACCTTCCGGGGGCACCGGTGAACGCCGGCCGGCCCCCGGCCGGCGCGGCGGCGACCGGCGCGACACCGGCCGGTGGTCAGCAGGGCCGCACCGCGACGGTGGTGCGGCGGCAGCACCAGGACGTGGGGGAGCGCCCGTTCATCGTCATCTGGGAGTCCACCCGGGCCTGCCCGCTGGCCTGTCTGCACTGCCGCGCCGAGGCCGTCCCCGACCGGGACCCGCGGGAGCTGGACACCGAGGCGGCCAAGGGCCTGATGCGGCAGATCGCCGCCTTCGGACACCCCGCCCCACTGTTCGTGATCACCGGCGGCGACCCCTTCCAGCGCCCCGACCTGCTCGAACTCATCGCCTACGGGCGAGAGGCCGGCGTGCGCGTCGCCGTCTCCCCGTCCGGCACCCCGACCCTCACCCCCGAGCGGCTGCGCGAGGTGCACGAGGCGGGCGCGGCCGGCCTCTCGCTCAGTCTGGACGGCTCCACCCCCGAACTGCACGACGGCTTCCGCGGCGTGCGCGGCGTCTACGGCTGGACCCTCGACGCCTGGGACGCAGCCCGCGCCCTCGGCATGAAGGTGCAGATCAACACCACCGTCACCCGGCACAACCTGGACGACCTGCCCGGCATCGTGCGCCTGGTCCACACCCACGGCGCCATGTTGTGGAGCGCCTTCCTGCTGGTGCCGACCGGACGGGGCGGCGCGCTCGGCGTACTGACGCCCCAGGAGACCGAGGACGTCCTCAACTTCGTGTACGACGTCGGCCTGACCGTCCCCGCCAAGACCACCGAGGGCCACCACTTCCGCCGCGTCGCCCTCCAGCGGCGCGTCCTGGCCGACCTCGGCGAGGACCACGAGCGCGTGCTCCGACTCGGCCCGCTCTACCGCCGGTTGCGGCAGCGGGCGGCCGAACTGGGGCTGACCGGGGGCGGGCGGCGCGCCCGCCGGCCGCCCCTCGACGTCAACGCCGGCCGCGGCTTCGTCTTCGTCTCGCACACCGGCACCGTGCACCCCAGCGGGTTCCTGCCGCTGGGCGCGGGCAATGTGCGCGAGCGGCCCCTCACCGAGATTTACCGGACCTCCGAGCTGTTCACCGGTCTGCGCGACCCCGACCGGCTGGGCGGCCGGTGCGGCTCCTGCGAGTTCCGCCGTGTCTGCGGCGGCTCCCGCTCCCGCGCCTACGGCGTGACCGGCGACCCGTACGCCGAGGAACCCTGGTGCGGTTACGTCCCCGGCTCCTTCCCCCACCAGCGGGAACTGGCCGCGCTGCTGGCCGGTACGGCGGACCGGCCCGGCACCGCGGGAGGCGTACCGGCACCGGGACCGGACATCGGGCCCCGCCCCCACGGGGCGGGCGGCGAACTCCCGGAACGTGACGGACATCGGCGGGGCGGCGACGGCGACCAGCCCCGAGCACGACGAGGAGAGCCGTGAGCGACATCGACGACAGCCCCCGGGCGGACGGACGCCGGGAGCTGCCCGTCCTCCGGCCCGGCGGCGGGCCGGGCGACGGGCCGGGCGCCGGGCCGGGCGCCGGACCCGGCAACTTCAGACGGGCCGCCGTACGGGGCCGCCATCTGCGGGCGCACGTCCTGGTCGCCGCCTGGGCGGGACTCGCCCTGCTCGCGGCCACCGCGCGGGACACCCTGCCCGTGGCCCGCTGGCTGGCCGTCCACCTGTTCCTGCTGGGCGCGGCCACCACCGCCATCGTCGTCTGGAGCGAGCACTTCACGGTCGCGATGCTGCACGCCCAGCCGCCCGGCCGGCGATGGAGCGCCGTCCGGCTGTACGGCCTCAACGCGGCCGTGGCCGGCGTGGTGCTCGGGGTGTGGGCCGACCTGCCCGCGCTCACCGGCGCGGCCACCGCCGGACTGGTCACCGCCGTCACCGCCCACCTGGTCGTCCTGGTCCGGCTGGGCCGGGGCGCGCTCGGCGGCCGGCTGGCCCCCGTGGCCGGCTTCTACCGCGCCGCCGCCGCGGCGCTGGCCGTGGCCGCCGTGCTCGGCGGGCTGCTCGCCACCGGCGTCGCGCCCGCGAGCCTGCACACCGGGCTGCGGCTGGCCCACCTCCACATCGCCCTGCTCGGCTGGATCGGGCTGCCGGTCCTGGGCACCCTGCTGATGCTCTGGCCCACCGTGCTCGGCGTACGGATGAGCGACGGCACCCCCCGCACGGCCCGCCGGATCCTCCTCCCGGCCGCCGCCGGCCTCGCGGTCGCGGCGGGCGGCCTCGCGGCCGGGCCCGGGACGGTGTGGCGGGCCGCCGTCGTGGCGGGGCTCGCCGCGTACGCGGGCGCGGTCGCCCTCGCGCTGCGGCTGTGCGCGCGCACCGTCCGGCGGGGCCGCCGGCCCGTGTCCGCCGCCGCGGCCGGGACGCTCGCCGCGTCCGCCCTCTGGCTGGCCGTCGCGGTCACCGCCGACCCGGTGCTCTTCGCGACCCGCGCCCCGGCCGACGCGCAGAGCGGCGTCGCCGCCCTGGTGCCGCCGCTGCTGCTGGGCTTCACCGCCCAGGTCCTCGTCGGCGGGCTGACGTATCTGCTGCCCGTCGTCCTGTCCGGCGGGCCACGGGAGCGGGCCGCCCTGCGCGCCGTGCTGGAGTGGGCCTGGGCGCCCCGGCTGGCCGCGCTCAACCTGGCCGTCGCGCTGCTCGCCCTGCCTCTGCCGGGCCCCGCCGGGACCGCGGGGGCCGCGCTGGCCGCCGCGGCCCTGGTGACCTTCCTCGCCCTGGCCGTCGCCGTACTGGCCCGCCGCGCCCGGCCCGGGGCGCCGTCCCGGACGCCCGCGCTGCTCGGCACCGCCGCGGGCGCGGCCGTCACGGTGCTGGCCGTGCTGGTGGCCAACAGCGGAGGCTCCGGCGGCGCGGCGGGCACCGCCGCCGGAGCGGTGCCCGGCGCCACCGCCACCACCGTGCGCACGGTGGCCGTCTCGCTGCGCGGCATGCGCGTGATCCCCAATCGAATAGAGGTCCCCCGGGGCACCGCGCTGCGCCTGAAGGTCACCAACCGCGACGCCCAGCGGCACGACCTCGCGGTGGAGGGCGGTCCCGCCACCGCGCCGCTCTCCGACGGGCAGTCCCGCACCCTCGACCTGGGCCCGGTCACCGCGGACCGCAGGGCCTGGTGCACGGTGCCCGGGCACCGCGCCGCCGGCATGAGCCTCGACATCGTCGTCACCGGCACCGCGGGCGGCGGCGAGGTGCGGGCCGGGACGGGCCGCACGGACGGCCTGAACGGCGCCGACGGCATGGACGGCATGGACATGGGAGCCGGCGGGGACACGGGCGCCCCGGGCCACTCCGGCCACGCACCGGCCGCCGCCTCCGCACCCGACCTCGCCGCCGGCTTCTCCCACGGCTTCCGGCCGCGCCCGGCCGCACTGCCCGCCGCCCCCACCGGGACGGTGCACAAGGTGCGACTGCACGCGCGGCGGGCGACGGCGGAGGTCGCGCCCGGCGTGAAGCAGCAGATGTGGACCTTCGGCGGCACCGCCCCCGGACCCACGCTGCGCGGCAGGGTCGGCGACGTCTTCGAGGTCACCCTCGTCAACGACGACCCGGTGATGGGCCACGGCATCGACTTCCACGCCGGCGCCCTCGCCCCGGACGGGCCGATGCGCACCCTCCAGCCGGGGCAGCGGCTGGTCTACCGCTTCCGCGCCGAACGGGCCGGCGCCTGGCTGTACCACTGCAGCACCATGCCCATGCTGCAGCACATCGGCAACGGCATGTACGGCGCCGTGATCATCGACCCGCCGGGACTGGCGAAGGCCGACCAGGAGTACCTGGTGGTCGCCTCGGAGCTGTACCTCGGCACGCCGGGGAGCGCCGCCCAGGTCGCCAAGATGCGCGCGAACACCCCGGACGCCTGGGCGTTCAACGGGATCGCCGCCCAGTACGACAAGGCGCCGCTGCGGGCGCGCGCCGGGCAGCGGGCCCGCTTCTGGGTGGTCGCGGCGGGGCCGAGCGACGGCGTCTCCTTCCACATCGTGGGCACGGTCTTCGACACCGTCTACAAGGAGGGCGCGTACCTGCTGAGGCCGAAGGACCCGGGCGGGTCCCAGGCGCTGGACCTGGCACCGGCCCAGGGCGGCTTCGTCGAGACGGTGTTCCCGCAGGCCGGCCACTACGCCTTCGTGGACCACGACATGCGGCGCGCCGAGGCGGGCGCGCACGGCACGGTGGAGGTGCGGTGATGGGCGGCGTGGGCCTGTGGCAGCTGGTGCGCTTCCTGCACGTCACCGGCGCCGTGCTCTGGGTCGGCGGACAGCTGGCGCTGTCCCTGGTGGTACTGCCGCTGTCGCGCCGGATGCTGTCCGCGGACACCCGGGACCGCTTCGCCGGCGACGTGGGCCGGCGCTTCGGCATCCTGACCGGGGCGCTGTTCCTGCCCGTGCAACTGGGCACCGGCTGGGCCATCGCCTGGCACAAGGGCGTCACCTGGGCCTCGCTCGCCGAACCCGGCTACGGCCGCACCCTGGCCGCCAAACTGGCCCTGTTCGCCGTCGTGATGCTCACCGCCGCGGCCCACGGCTGGGCCTCCGCCAAGGGCCACCGCGACCTGGCCCGGGCCCTGGCCGTCGCCTCCCTGGCCGGCTCCGTGGGCGTGGTCCTGCTCGCCACGTCGCTCCCCGCGACATGACGGGCGCGCCGGGGCCCGCGGCCGGCCGGGCGCCGGGCCACCGGGCCGGGACCTGTGGGCCCGGGAAAGGGCCGGTGCGCCCTCGTCCGGGGAGCGGGGGCGACGGAGGGTGGACGGGAGAGCCGGCACAGGGAGTCCGAGAGGGGGCCGCCATGCAGACGCCGCGAGCGGAGCAAGTGCGCGAAGGGGCCGTCGCGCGGACACCCGAGGTCGACGCGGCGGCCCTGGAGAAACTGCTGTACGCGGCCGTCGCGGCACCGTCCATCCACAACACCCAGCCCTGGCGGTTCGGCCTGGACGCCGAGACCCGCTCGGTCCACGTCCGCGCCGACCGCGAACGGCGTCTGCGGCTCACCGACCCGCACGCACGCGCCCAGCACCTGTCCGTGGGCGCCGCCGTGTTCAACCTGAGGGTGGCCGCGGCGCACCTCGGCTGGGACCCCGTCGTGGAGCTGCTGCCCGAGCGGGGCGATCCGGAACTGCTGGCCACGGTGCGGCTGTGCCCGAGGACGCCGGACGCCGAGCCGTCGTACGCCGAGCCGTCGTACGCCTGCCTGTACGACGCCGTGGGACGGCGGCACACCAGCCGTATGCCCTTCACCGGCCGGCCGGTGCCGGACCACGTGGTCGCGGAGATGGTGGCGGCGGCCCGGACGGAGGGCGCGCACCTGGACATGCCCGACATCGCCGGCACCCGGCGGCTGCTGCGGCTCACCGCCCTGGCCGAGGCGCGCAACACCGCCCACCCCGGCCGCAGGGCCGAGGCCCGCGGCTGGGTCACCGCACCCCGCACCTCCGCCCGCTACGGCATCCCGGTCACCTCCCTCGGCCCCCTGGACCCGGACGGGCGGATGCCGATGCGCGACTTCACCGGGCCGCTGCCCGGACTGCGACTGCCCGCGCTGCGCTTCGAACGGCACGCCCAGGTGGCCCTGCTGTGGACGACGCAGGACCGGCGGGCGGACTGGCTGCGGGCCGGTCAGGCCCTGGAACGGGCCCTGCTGGTGGCCACCCGGCACGGCGTGCGCACCTCGATGCTGCACCAGGCGATGGAGTGGCCGGACCTGCGGGAGGCGATGACGGGACAGCGGCGCCGCTGCTTCCCGCACCTGCTGATCCGCTTCGGCTACGGCCCGGAGGGCGGCCGCACCCCACGCGCGACGGCGTTCCCGACGCCCCCGGACGCCCCCCGACCGGCCGCCTGACCGGCCCCGGGTTCAGCCGGACGGCGGCGGGGCAGGCTTTCCGCGAGGTCCGGGTGAGCGCTTTTGGGGGGTTGGAACTGTTGATGGCGCGGAAGGGCTCGACAACCCGGGGCGGACGACGGGGCGGGTCCCGGTGAGGGGGGTGGGTCTTCGATGAACGCGTCCCTGCTCATTTCCCTGGCCTCGCCCGTGGTGGCGGTCGTCATCGCTGTCTGGGGTTTCCACCGCACGTCGCAGGCCGATCGGCTGCGCGCCTTCTTCGAGGTGCAGCAACGCTATCTGGAGGCCGAAGTGCGGAGCGGACGCCGTCTGCTCCACCTCGAAGTGGCGGGACGGACGCCCCGAGAGATGTCCGAGCTGTCCGCGGATGTCTCGAGTCGCATCAACTATGCCCTGGCGGTGATGAACTCCATAGCCATTGCCTGCGAGGGCAGATACGTCGACACGAACCTCGTCGCGCGCGGTATGGGGAAGTCCTTCACGAAGGCGATCACAGCGGCCAAGCCGTACATCGACTACGTGGAACAGCAACGCGGCTTCCGTCCTTACACGTTCGCCGAGCGACTGGCCGACCGGCTGAGGACGAGCATGTGACCCTGCTCCGAACAGCGGCCGACCGTGATCAGTGACGGATGAGACGCCCCGCTACCCTCTCATTCGGTGCAGGGCCACCCGCGTTTCCCACCTGAGCGCCCTCTCCTCCCTCCGTACCACGGCCTTGTGCTCCGGCACGTTCGCCGACAACCATGCTTGAGCGCGCTCGTCGTCATCGGGTCCGTCGATGATCTCCTCGAACTCGTTCAGCTGTTCGTCCGTGAGCTGCTCGGTGATCGCCGACCCCACACGCAGCTCCAGTTCCTCGTGGTACGCGCCGTAGAACGAGTGCCTGTCCGCATGTGAAAGCCGCTCCAGCGACAGATCCGCGATCAGCGGACCGAGAGTCGGGACGACAGGTGATGGGGCAGGCTCCGAAGGTGACGGCCGCCGTTGTCCTCGGGCTTCCTGGCGTCCGCGGAGCAGCCGCCGCTGGGCTGCGGCCGCCCGGAGCACGGGTGCCCGCAGCACGGCTGCCACGCGGGAGAACTCCCGTCGGCGTGCGGACCCGTCCGTACCGGAGCGACTGACGGCCTCGCGCGCGGCCCCGCGCTGCGCGAGCCAGGAGTCCAGGAAGCTCTCCGTACCGGAAGCAGGTGCAGCCGAACGTCGGGCCGAAGGGGGCGAGAACGCGGTTTTCGCTCGGTTCAAATGCTCTCTGACAGCTGCCTGCGACCGGCTCTCTCGTTCCTCGTCGGCTGCTCGCAGCTCCGCTCGCGAACGCCAGTATGCCTGCTCGAGCATGCGGTGGCGCACGCTGTCCCGGTCCACGGGGAGACCGCTGTCGGAATCCGCGTTCGGCGGCTGCAGGGTGAACGTGTGCGTTTCGCCGCCATGCAGCATCTGCACCACGGCCTGGTAGTTGCCCGGGGTGCGCAGGATGTCGGCCGAGACGTCGAGTTCCTCGGCCAAGAGTTTCGCGTCACGGCCGGAAACGCCGAAGACGATGCGATTCGCCACATTCCCGAGGATGGCCGACAGCAGATTGTTGGAGACCGCTCCGGTGAACCGCGAGAACGCGTTCAGCTGGCTGAGGTTCTGGTGTGCGAGGACCAGGCTCAGCCCGAATTTACGTGCCTCCGCGACGAGTTCGTCGAATCCTGTGACAGCGAAGGACTGGAACTCGTCGACGTACATGTAGACGGGTGCGGACTTGCCTTCGTCGCTCCTCCATCGCGCGTACACGGCCTTGCGTACCCGCTCCTGGATGAACGTTCCGAGGAGTGTGGCCGCTGACCTGCTCATCTCCCACTCCGGCAGTTTCACCAGGAGCACTCCGCCGTTTGTCACCACCCGTTCGATCGAGACCGTGGACGTACCTCCCGCCAGAACCTTGCCCAGCGCCCCGTCCTGCTGCATCTCGCTGAACTTGGAGAGCGCCCAGTGCAGAACCTGGGCGATCTCGTGGTCCTGCTGGCGTTCGAATATCGCCCACCGTTCCTTGAGGTCCGAGTCCGTGAGCAGGTCCTTGATCCACCTGCGACGGTCCTTGCTGCGCAGAACCCTGATGAGGTCGATCACGCCCGGCGGCTTGAAGGGGTAGTCCTCGTTGGTGATGGACTCGAGTGCCAGGCGGGCGATCTCCTCGAAGCGGGGCCCGTAGAACTCGTGATAGGACTGGCGCACCAGCAGCTGGATGAACTCCTCGATGGCGAGTTCGAGTTCCGCCTTGTTGTGCACGTCCAGGTCGAGCGGATTGAGGACGGGCAGGTACTCGGGGTCCCCGAAGTCGAGGAAGAGCACCTCGTCCTCCCGGCCGGCGGTGTGACCGAGCAGATAGTCGACCAGGTCCCCGTGCGGGTCGATGACGACGAGCGACCGGCCCTCCTGAAGGTCCTGGCGGGCCATGTGCTTGAGGATGTTGGTCTTGCCCGACCCGGTCCTGCCCACGACGTAGGTGTGCCGGCGCCGGGCGCCCTCGTCCAGCCGCACCACGACGCGCTGGTCCTCGCGCGCCTGAGCCAGGCGGGCCGTGCCCAGGTTGATTCCGTCGATCGGAAGGGTGATGTCCGGCAGGGAGAGGGTACGTGGACGCTGGTTGACGAGCCCCCGCCCCTCTATCCGGCCGTACGGAGGATGGAAGATCCGGAGGGCTTCCGCCGGGGTGAGGGGGGTGCCGGGTTGCAGCATCTGGCCCCCCGGAGCCAAGGCAGCCAGGGCTGACTCGTCGGAGACGACGTCGAACGGCACCCCGCGGAACAGCCACAGTCCGATGCTCCGCAGAACGGAGTCACCCAGCCGTTCGTCGGATGCGACGTGGATCTGCAGGGCGAGGTTCGCGGGGTCCGACGACTCCTGGCTGGCCCGGATGAAGAAGGCTGCGGCGTTGCGGTCTTCGTCGGCGAACAGCCCGGTGCCCTCGGGAAGCCGTGCCGTGAAGTTCCGCTCGGCCTCCGGCACCCGGCGCAGTGTCATCTGCACGGTCACCTGAGGTTTGAGGGCACGGAGGTAGTCGATGAGACCGCCCCAGTCCTCCTGGACCAGGGGGACGTTCTGGGCCTTCGGTCTCAGTTCCACCAGGTGCGGGGCGTCCAGGTCGGCCTGTCCCGGGGTGGAGGAGATGTCCCACCCTCCGCTGAAGGCCACGCTCAGCTGCTGCCCGACTCCCTCGGCCAGGTCTTCGATCACGGCGGGGTCGGCGCTCTCGGTGAGGGCGAGGACGTCGAAGAACGGTGCGAGGTTTCCGCTCGTCTGCCGCACCGTGGTGACTCGGTACAGCAGCCGGGCACTGGCGTCGTTGACGAGCGACAGCGTACGCAACACGCCGAGCTGGCGAGGGAGACTCCGTACGGCGACCTCCCCGCTGTACCGGCCCAGTCGGGCCGAGTAGAAGAGGGTCAGCTCCTGTTGGCCGGCTGCGCTGCCGTCTGCCGGGCGGGTGGGTGGAGTAACGCGCTGGTACCTGCTGCGGACCCTCGACTCGAGCTGCCGGCGAGCCCGGTTCACCTCGTCGATCAGTCGGCCCAGGCCATCGATGGACGGATCCTCGAGCAGCGGATGCCAGTGTTCGTGTAACTTGTTCAGTGCCGCGTAGTGCAGCTCCGGTTCCGACTGGACCTGTGTGAGGACCAGGTGCGTCGTCGCCGTCGCGAAGTCCGAGGCGCTCATCAGCTTCTGCTTCTGGCGCCGTCTCAGGGTCTTGACCGCGTTGAGCAGCACGGCGTTCTGGCCTGCTTCCGCCAGGCGTCGATCGGCGGTCGACAGGAACTCGGTGTACAGCCCGGTGGTGTAGTGGGACAGCGACCACGACTGCATGGGCCGCGCGAGCACCCCTGCGGTCTCGGCGGTGTTGGCGCCGTCGTCCTCGTAGAGGATCGCGGCGCGCAGGTGGACGCGGTTCTGCGGAGGCTTCGTGGAACTCGGTCTGGTGGGGAACCCCGCGAAGTCGGCCGAGGCGATCGCCTCACCGGGAGGCAGGGGCTCCGTTCCCAGTCTCTCGTCGACGAAGAGCCCCGCCACGTGCGGTGCCAGGATGGCACTGCCCCCGCGATCGGCGTGGTTCGCGAAGACCGTGGCGAAGTTGCGCGGGCATTTCAGGAAGTCGTCGGTCGGCCTCGACAGCGCGCTGACCAGGACGACATCGGGTGGCCTCTCGCCGCCGTCGAAGTCCCGCCGTAAGTTGACGTAGTCCATGCAGATGGCGAGTCCGAGTTCGTAGGTGCGCTCGCCCTTCGTGAACTTGACGCGTTCAGGACCCCGCCCCGGCGTGATCGTCTCGCCCTGGGCCGGGTCCCTCTTGGTGACGAGAGCGAGCCTCTCCTGACTCACGAATACCGCCGCGTTGCATTCGACGGCGTCCAGGGCGTCCGCGATCCCCTGCTGCTCCAGCACGGAAGCGTCGGGTTCGCGTAGTTGACCGATGCCGGCGAAGATGACCAGGCGGTTGCGGTATCCGACGAGGATGCTGACGAGTTCGGCGGGGATCGCACACTCGGGGAAGACGACGACGTCGATGCGGTGCTGCACGCAGAACTCGAGTATCTGCTTCACCTTCAGCTCCATGGAGCGCAGACGCTCGCGGCGGGAGCTGTTCAGTGCCTCGTCGGTCCGTCCTTCGAACTCCTCGCCGTGGTCGAGGTCGGCCAGAGCCGTGCCGCCCGCGTCGGTCGCGGACGCGTAGGAGAGGCTGAGCAGTGGTTCGTCGGGGAGCCAGTAGCTGCCCTGGTTCTTGCGGACGTTGGGCACGTAGGCCAACTGGACCGCGGCGAGGCGCAGGAGGTTGTCACTCGTAGGTGTTGCCGATGGCGACGCGTCGGTCAACGGTGGCCCCCCGTCCAGGACAACTACCGCAGCGAGTCGTGGTCTGCTTCGAGCCACAATACTGCGTGAAGTCCCAGAAGTGACCTTCTCGCACGTCGCTCACTCATGGCGACTGTTCGGATGCCATGCGTCATACGTCCAGTGTGCCGGGGCGGCGACGCCGGGGCGGCGACGCCGGGGCGGCCACAGGCCCGGCCTGGGGGTGCGCCACGCCGGCTCGACCGCTGCGGCACCCGTCGAGTGGTGGAACCCGTCTCCGGCCCCGCCGGCCACGTCACGCCGGTCCCGGCGGGCCCCCCGGTGAGCCCCCCGGGGGGGGGCTCACCCCGTGGTGCGCAGGTCCGTGAGTTCGCGGCCCGTCACCATCGCCGATTCGATGCGGATGAAGACGTCCTCCCGGATCGGCATCCAGGAGCGGGGGCCGGTGCGCAGCAGGCGTTCGTGCTCCCCGGGGTCGGTCACCGCGGTGGCCTGTCCGGTGACGACCACGCTCCAGCCGGAGCGGGTCTCCGCGTCGAACTCGTCCGCCTCGAAGGCGACGACCACACCGTCGACGGCCCGCACCAGGTCCGACCCCGCGGAGGTGCGCAGGATCACGGACTGGTCCGTGTCCAGGGCGAAGTTGACCGGCAGCACCGCGGGGAGCGCCTGCCTCGTGTACACGACCCGGCCGACCGGCACCTTGGCGAGAAGCCGCAGGCATTCCTGCCGGTCCATCGAGCGAAAGCCGTCGTTCTGCAACATCCCCCCATCGTCCTTCCCGGCCCGCCCTCGCGTTAGGGCCGGTCGGCCCCATCTGCCGGCCGCCGGCCCCCGTACCAGGGACCCGGGCGGGGACCGGCGGACCCCGGCGGGGGGACCCTCGGCCCCTGCTCACGGCCGGTGCGCGTTGCGGATAGTGGCATTCGGGCAACCCGGTCACGTACCGGAGCCCGCGGTTCGGGTGGGAACCCGTTGCCGTACGACGAACGAAGGGACAGGCGGCATGCTGGAGCCGTCGAAGAAGAAGAGCGACGCGGCCGCGCCGGACAGCGCGCCCGTGTCCGGGCGGGCGTGGCTGATGCTGGCGCTGGCCACGGTCGGGTTCGCGGTGAACTTCTGGGCCTGGGCGCTGCTCAGCCCGCTGGGCCCGCGGCTGAAGGACACCCTGGAACTGTCCTCGTTCCAGCAGTCCCTGCTGGTCGCCGTACCCGTGGTGGTCGGCTCGCTGGGCCGGATACCCGTCGGCGCGCTGACCGACCGGTTCGGCGGGCGCGTGATGTTCCCGCTGGTGTCGGCCGCGACCATCGTGCCGGTGCTCTACCTGGGCCTGGCCGGGCACGACTCGCTGACCGCACTGCTGGTGGGCGGGTTCTTCCTGGGGATCGGCGGCACCGCCTTCGCCGTCGGCGTGCCCTTCGTGAGCGCCTGGTTCCCGCCCCGGCGGCGCGGCCTGGCCATCGGCGTCTTCGGCATGGGCATGGGCGGCACCGCCATCAGCGCGCTGACCACGGTCAAGCTGGTCGACGCGCACGGCATGGCGAACCCGTTCCTGATCACCGCCGGCGTCCTCGGCGCGTACGCGGTCGTCGCCGCCCTCCTGCTGCGGGACGCGCCCGGACGCACCGTGCCGGCCGAGCCGCTGGTCCGCAAGCTGGGCCGGACCTGCCGGCTGGGCATCACCTGGCAGGCCTCGGCGCTGTACGCGGTGGCCTTCGGCGGCTACGTCGCCTTCTCCGTCTACCTGCCGACCTACCTGAAGACCGGCTACGGGCTGACCCAGGCGGACGCCGCCAACCGGATGGCCGGGTTCGTGCTGCTCGCGGTGGCGATGCGCCCCGTCGGCGGCTGGCTGTCGGACCGCCTCGGTCCGGTGCGGGTGCTCGCGGCGGCGCTGGGCGTGGTGTTCGTCGCGGCGTTCGTGCAGTCGCTGACCCCCTCGCTGGCCCCGACCGGAACCATCGCGTTCCTCGCCATGGCCGCCGCGCTCGGCGCGGGCAGCGGTGCGGTGTTCGCCCTGGTGGCCCTGCTGGCCCCGGCCGACCAGGTCGGCTCGGTCACCGGCATCGTGGGCGCCGCCGGCGGTCTGGGCGGCTTCGTGCCCCCGCTGGTGATGGGCTCGCTGTACGGCGCCTACGGCTCCTACGCGGTCGGCCTGGTCCTGCTCGGCCTGGTCGCCCTGGCCGCGCTGGCCTTCACCGGGACCGGTGTGCGCCACGCGGTCGGGCGCCGCGAGCGGGTCGCCCAGCTCCAGCCGCACTGACCCGGGACGCACCGCGCCCGGAAACCCACAGCGAGGAGAAGGAGAAGCATCCGATGTGCGAGTACTGCGGCTGCCAGAGCCTGGAGTCGATCGACGAGCTGACCCGTGAGCACGACACCGTGGTCGACCTCATCGGCCTGGTGCGCGCCGCCGATGACGACGGGGACGTGACCCGGATGGCGGAACTCGCCCGCGAAATCGCCTCCGTGCTCGGACCGCACACCCAGGTGGAGGAGCACGGCCTGTTCCCCGCCCTGGCGGACGACTTCCCCGAGAAGATCTCCGCGCTGGAGGAGGAGCACCGCCGGATCGAGGCGGTGCTCGAGGAGGCCGCCGACGCGGTCCCGGCCGATCCCGCCTGGCCCGGGCGGCTCACCGAGGCGCTCGCCCTGCTGCGCGAGCACATCCTCAAGGAGCAGGACGGCGTCTTCCCGGCGGCGCTGGCCTTCCTGAGCACCGAGCAGTGGGAGGCCGTGGAGGCCGTACGCGCCCGGGTCACCCCGCGTACCCCCCAGCCCTCGCCCTGACCCCGACCCGGGCCGCCCCCACGCGGGGCGGTCCGCTCTCCTCCGGTGCCGCCCGCCGCAGCCCCGCTGCATGCCGGGCGGCACCGCCATGCCGGCGCCACCCGGCCCCGGCCCCGGCACCGGTCCGGCGCGCCCCCGCCCCCGGCCCCGGTCCCGGTCCGGCGCGCCCCCGCCCCCGCCCCCGGCCCCGGCACCGGCACCGGTTCAGCGCGCCGCCGGCCCCGGCCCCGCCCCGGCCCGCCAACGGCTCCCGGCACCACCCCGGCTGCCCCGCCCGCACCACCCCGCCTCCCCACCCCCCGGGCGTCCGATCCACGCGGCATGTGTCGTCCGCACTGATTGAGGAAAGGCGCGGGATGGCTTTTCCTTGAGTGAAGCGAAGCGACCGGTGGTGCGACCGGAGGGAGCAGCGCGGTGGCCACGGAGACCGAGACCGGCCCGGAGTCCGAGCGGATACGCGGGACACGGCGGGCGGCGATGGACGGGGAGCTGACGGAGGCGCTCGTGCGCTCCCGCCGCTACTTCACCCGGGCGGAGGTCTCCCCGGACCTGCGCACCCTGCACAGGAAGGGCGGCCGGCAGGCCGACGACTTCTACCGCGACCGCTGGTCGCACGACAAGGTGGTCCGCTCCACGCACGGGGTGAACTGCACCGGCTCCTGCTCGTGGAAGGTGTACGTCAAGGACGGCATCATCACCTGGGAGGCCCAGCAGACGGACTACCCCTCCGTCGGCCCCGACCGCCCCGAGTACGAGCCGCGCGGCTGCCCCCGCGGCGCCGCCTTCTCCTGGTACACCTACTCGCCCACCCGGGTCCGCTACCCGTACGTCCGCGGTGTGCTGCTCCAGATGTACCGGGAGGCCAGGGACCGGCTGGGCGACCCGGTCGCGGCCTGGGCGGAGATCGTCTCCGACCCCGAGCGCTCCCGCCGCTACAAGTCCGTGCGCGGCAAGGGCGGCCTGGTACGGGCGACCTGGGACGAGGCCGTGGAGATGGTCGCCGCCGCGCACGTCCACACGATCAAGGAGTACGGGCCCGACCGGCTGGCGGGCTTCTCGCCGATCCCGGCGATGTCGATGGTCTCGCACGCCGCCGGGGCCCGCTTCTACTCGCTGCTCGGCGGCGTGATGCTGTCCTTCTACGACTGGTACGCGGACCTGCCGGTCGCCTCCCCGCAGGTCTTCGGCGACCAGACGGACGTCCCCGAGTCGGGGGACTGGTGGGACGCCGGCTATCTGATCATGTGGGGCTCCAACCTTCCGGTGACCCGCACCCCGGACGCGCACTGGATGGCCGAGGCCCGCTACCGCGGCCAGAAGGTCGTCGCGGTCTCCCCGGACTACGCGGACAACGTGAAGTTCGCCGACGAGTGGCTGCCCGCGCAGCCCGGCACCGACGGGGCGCTGGCGATGGCCATGGGCCATGTGGTGCTGAAGGAGTTCTTCGTCGACCGCCGCACCCCGTACTTCGACCAGTACGTCAAGCGGTTCACCGACCTGCCGTTCCTGGTCGCCCTCGACGAGACCGCACCGGGCGGCGACTCCGGGCCGGGCCACGACTCCGGGCCGGGCGGCGACACGACCGGGCCGGCCGGCGACGGGACCGCACCGGGCGGCCGGACGTACCGGCCGGGGAAGTTCCTGACCGCGGCCGACCTCGGCGGCGAGCACGCGGGCGCCGAGCACGCCGAGTTCCGCACCGTGCTGCTCGACGCGGACGGCCGCCCCCTGGTGCCCAACGGCACCCTAGGCGACCGGTTCGGCGAGGCCGGGGCCGGCAAGTGGAACCTGGACCTGGGCGGCGTCGACCCCCTGCTGTCGGCCGACGGCGGCGGCGAGACCCCGGTGACCGTCGAACTGCCCCGCTTCGACGCCCCCGACGGCAGCGCCGGCGTGCTGCGGCGCGGCGTCCCGGTGCGGCGGATCGCCGGACGCCTGGTCACCACGGTCTACGACCTGCTGCTGGCCCAGTACGGCGTGGCCCGCCCCGGCCTGCCCGGCCGCTGGCCCGCGTCCTACGACGACGCCGAGGAGCCGTACACCCCCGCCTGGCAGGCCGCGATCACCGGTGTGGACGCCGGCCGGGCCGCCCGGATCGCCCGTGAGTTCGCGGCCAACGCCGAGGAGTCCCGCGGCCGCTCGATGATCATCATGGGGGCGGGCGCCAACCACTGGTTCCACTCCGACACCATCTACCGCGCCTTCCTCACCCTGACGACCCTCACCGGCTGCCAGGGCGTCAACGGCGGCGGCTGGGCCCACTACGTCGGCCAGGAGAAGGTCCGCCCGCTCACCGGCTACTCGGCGCTGGCGACCGCCGCCGACTGGAACCGCCCCGCCCGGCAGATGATCCAGACCGCGTACTGGTACCTGCACAGCGACCAGTTCCGCTACGACCCGTTCTCCGCGGACACCCTCGCGGCGGCCGGCGCGGGCGGGCCGTTCGCCGGGATGGCCACCGCCGACGTGATCGCCGCCTCCGCCCGCATGGGCTGGATGCCCTCGTACCCGACCTTCGACCGCAACCCGCTCGACCTCGCCGACGAGGCCGCGGCCGCCGGGCGCCCGGTCGCCGAGCACGTCGTCGAGGAGCTGAGGGCCGGGCGGCTCGGCTTCGCGGGCGAGGACCCGGACGCGCCGGAGAACTTCCCGCGCGTGCTGACGATCTGGCGGGCCAATCTGCTGGGCTCCTCGGCCAAGGGCAACGAGTACTTCCTCAAGCACCTGCTGGGCACCGACTCCTCGGTCAACGCCGCCGAGGCGCCGCCCGCGGCCCGGCCCCGGGACGTGGTGTGGCGGGAGGAGGCCCCCACCGGCAAGCTGGACCTGCTGCTCACCCTGGACTTCCGGATGACCAGCACGACCGTCTTCTCGGACGTGGTGCTGCCCGCCGCCACCTGGTACGAGAAGCACGACCTGTCCAGCACCGACATGCACCCCTACGTGCACGCCTTCAACCCGGCGATCGCCCCGCCCTGGCAGACCCGCACCGACTGGGACAGCTTCACCACGCTGGCCCGCGCGTTCAGCCGGCTCGCCGCCGTGCACCTCGGCGTGCGCGAGGACGTGGTCGCCGCGCCGCTGCTGCACGACACCCCGGACGAACTGGCCACCCCGCACGGCCGGGTACGGGACTGGAGGGCCGGCGAGTGCGAACCCGTCCCCGGGCGCACCATGCCCAAACTCGTCACCGTGGAGCGCGACTACGGCGCGGTCGCGGACCGGATGACCTCCCTCGGCCCGCTGCTCGACTCCCTCGGCGCGACCACCAAGGGCGTCACCTTCCAGGTGGACCACGAGCTCGACTACCTGCGGCACAAGAACGGCACCGTGCGCGGGGGAGCGGGCGACGGAAGGCCCGCCCTGCAACGGGACGTGCACGCCTGCGAGGCGATCCTCGCCCTGTCCGGCACCACCAACGGCCGCCTGGCCACGCAGGGTTTCCACACCCTGGAGGCCCGCACCGGGACGCGGCTCGCCGACCTCGCCGCCGAGCACGAGGGCAAGCAGGTCACCTTCGCCGACACCCAGGCGGCCCCCGTCCCCGTCATCACCAGCCCCGAGTGGTCCGGTTCGGAGTCCGGCGGGCGCCGCTACTCGGCGTTCACCGTCAACGTCGAGCGCGGCAAGCCCTGGCACACCCTCACCGGCCGCCAGCACTTCTACCTCGACCACGACTGGATGGCCGCGCTCGGCGAGCAACTGCCCGTGTACCGGCCGCCGCTGAACATGCACGCCCTCTTCGGCGAGCCGCGGCTCGGCGAGATGGGCGAACTCGGGGTGACCGTGCGCTACCTCACCCCGCACAACAAGTGGTCCATCCACTCCGAGTACCAGGACAACCTGTTCATGCTGTCGCTGTCCCGGGGCGGGCCCACCATCTGGATGAGCACCGAGGACGCCGCGAAGATCGGCGTCGCCGACAACGACTGGATCGAGGCGGTCAACCGCAACGGCGTCGTCGCCGCCCGCGCGGTGGTCTCCCACCGGATGCCGGAGGGCACCGTCTTCATGTACCACGCCCAGGACCGGCTGATCGACGTGCCCCGCACCGAGACCACCGGCCGGCGCGGCGGCATCCACAACTCCCTCACCCGCCTGCTGGTCAAGCCCAGCCACCTCATCGGCGGCTACGCCCAGCTGTCCTACGCCTTCAACTACCTCGGCCCGACCGGCAACCAGCGCGACGAGGTCACCGTCGTCCGCCGCCGCGCCAACCAGGAGGTGGAGTACTGACATGCCCCGCGGCGAAGCCACCATCGGACGGGTCATGGCCCAGATGGCGATGGTCATGAACCTGGACAAGTGCATCGGCTGCCACACCTGCTCGGTCACCTGCAAACAGGCGTGGACCAACCGCACCGGCGTCGAGTACGTGTGGTTCAACAACGTCGAGACCCGGCCCGGCCAGGGCTACCCCCGCCGCTACGAGGACCAGGACCGCTGGCGGGGCGGCTGGGAGCTGAACAAGCGCGGCCGGCTGACGCTCAAGGCGGGCGGCCGGTTCAAGAAGCTGGTCACCATCTTCTCCAACCCGGTGCTGCCGACCCTGGACGACTACTACCAGCCGTGGACCTACGACTACGAGACGCTGACCAACGCCCCGCTGCAGGAGCACACCCCCGTCGCCCGCCCCAAATCCCTGATCACCGGCAAGGACATGAAGATCTCCTGGTCGGCGAACTGGGACGACGACCTGGGCGGCTCGGCCCAGCACGGCGAGCAGGACGTGCTGCTCGGCCAGGTCTCCGAGAAGATCAAGCTGGAGTTCGAGCAGACCTTCATGTTCTACCTGCCGCGCATCTGCGAGCACTGCCTCAACCCCTCCTGCGCGGCCTCCTGCCCCTCCGGCGCGATCTACAAGCGGGAGGAGGACGGCATCGTCCTCGTCGACCAGGACCGCTGCCGGGGCTGGCGGATGTGCGTGACCGGCTGCCCGTACAAGAAGGTCTACTTCAACCACCGCACCGGCAAGGCCGAGAAGTGCACCTTCTGCTTCCCGCGCGTCGAGGTGGGCCTGCCCACCGTCTGCTCCGAGACCTGCGTGGGCCGGCTGCGCTACATCGGCCTGGTGCTGTACGACGCCGACCGGGTCCTCGAGGCCGCGTCCGCCCCCGAGGACACGGACCTGTACGAGGCGCAGCGGTCCGTCTTCCTCGACCCCGGGGACCCGGACGTGATCGCCGCGGCCGAGCGGGCCGGCATCCCCCGCGACTGGATCGAGGCCGCCCAGCGCTCCCCGGTGTACGCCCTGATCAACCGGTACAAGGTGGCGCTGCCGCTGCACCCGGAGTACCGCACCCTGCCCATGGTCTGGTACGTGCCGCCGCTGTCCCCGGTGGTCGACGCGGTCCGCGAGAGCGGCCACGACGCCGAGGACCACCGCAACCTCTTCGCCGCCGTCGACGCCCTGCGCATCCCGGTCGACTACCTCGCCCAGCTGTTCACCGCGGGCGACCCGGCACCCGTGGACGCCGTACTGCGCCGGCTGGCCGCCATGCGCTCCTACATGCGCGACATCAACCTCGGCCGGGAACCCGACGCCGCCATCCCCGCGCAGGTCGGCATGGGCGAGGAGCAGATGTACGACATGTACCGGCTGCTGGCGCTGGCCAAGTACGACGAGCGGTACGTCATCCCGCCCGCCCACGCCGAACAGGCCCACCAGCTGGAGGAACTGGCCACCGAGTGCAGCCTGGACTACGAGGGCGGCCCCGGAATGGGAGGGTCCGGCCCCTTCGGCGAGTCCTCCGGCGGGGCCGCGCCGATCGCCGTGGAGAACTACCGGGCGCTGCTGCACCGGCAGACCTCCGACACCCCGGCCGCGCCCGTCGACAAGGACAGCCGGGTCAACCTGCTCAACTGGGACGGCAAGGGCTCCCCGCCGGGCCTGTTCCCGCGGCGGCCCGGGGCGTCCGGCGACGACACCGCCGGCGGCGGGGAGGTCGAGCCGAGGCCATGAGGAGGAAACCGCGTCCGGCCGCCCGCACCGAGCCCTGGCACCCCTGCGCCTGGCAGGTGCAGTCCCTGCTGCTGGCCTACCCGGACGAACAGCTCACCGAGCGCCTGGCGCTGGCCCGCCGGGCCGCCCCCGCCCTGCCCGCCCGGGTCCGCGAACCGCTGCTCGACTTCGCCGCGCACGCCGAACGGACCCCGGCCGGCGACCTGGCCGCGGCCTACGTCGCCACCTTCGACCACCGCAAGCGCTGCTGCCCGTACCTCACCTACTACGCCCACGGCGACACCCGCAGGCGCGGCATCGCCCTGCTCCGCCTCAAGCAGGCGTACACGGCGGCCGGGCTGCGGCTCGCCGACGACGAACTGCCCGACCACCTCGCCGTCGTCCTGGAGTTCGCGGGCGCCGACCCGGCCGCCGGGATGCGGCTGCTCACCGAGCACCGCGCCGGGCTCGAACTGCTGCGCCTGGCCCTGCGCGAGGAGCGGGCGCCCTGGGCGCGGGTGCTGGAGTCCGTCTCCGCCACCCTGCCGCCGCTCAGGGGCGACGAGCAGGACGCCGTCGCCCGGCTCGCCGCCGAGGGACCGCCCGGGGAAGAGGTCGGGCTCGCCCCCTACACGCCCCCGCAGTTCATGCCCGGCCCGGCAGGAGGCCCGCGATGACCGCATCCGCGCCCGCGCAGACCCTCACCACGGCGGCCGAGGCCGGCACCGGGAGCATCCTGCTGTGGGTGGTGCTGCCCTACCTCTCGCTGGCGGTCTTCGTGCTCGGGCACGTCTGGCGCTACCGCTACGACAAGTTCGGCTGGACCACCCGCTCCTCCCAGCTCTACGAGAGCCGGCTGCTGCGCATCGGCAGCCCGCTGTTCCACTTCGGCATCCTCGTCGTGCTGGTCGGCCACGTCATCGGCCTGCTCATCCCCGCCGGCTGGACCGAGGCCGCCGGGATCACCGAGACGCAGTACCACGTGGTGGCGGTCAGCCTCGGCACGGTCGCCGGGGTGTGCACCCTGGGTGGCCTCGCCATCCTGATCTACCGCCGCCGCACCGTCGGCCCGGTGTTCTCCGCCACCACCCGCAACGACAAGACGATGTACGTACTGCTCACCCTGACCATCGCGCTGGGCCTGGCCGCCACCGTCGACGCCAACATCGTGGGCGGCGGCTACAACTACCGCGAGACCATCTCCCCCTGGTTCCGCTCCATCTTCTACGGCCGGCCCGACCCCGGCCTGATGAGCGGCGCGCCGCTGCTGTACCGGCTGCACGCCCTCAGCGCGCTGGTGCTCTTCGCCGCCTGGCCGTTCACCCGGCTGGTCCACATGCTCACCGCCCCCCTCGGCTACCTCACCCGTCCCTACATCGTCTACCGCAGCCGCGACACCCAGCTGGGCACCCGGCGCCCGCCGCGGGGCTGGGAACGCGTGGGCTGACCACGCGGCCTGACGGCGCGCATGCTGGTACCGGGCCCCCCGTACCGGGCCCCCCGTGCCGTGCGCGCCGGACGCCGCCCGGACGCCGCCCGGACGCCGTCCGGCGCGCACGCACGGCGTGTCCCCGCCGCACCCCGATCACACCCCGGCGCACTCCCCGCCCGTGCCGTGCGCCCCCTCGCGGCTCCGCACGCGGGCCCATCGGCCCTCCGCGGAGCCCGGGCGGCCCCTGCCGGGGGCAGGGGCGGGGCGGGACGCTGGTGTTCGAGAGCGGACCGAACGCAGGAGGTGCGTCATGCTGTCGCCCGTCGTCGTCGGAGTCGATGGATCCGCCGAGTCCCTGGCCGCGGCCGAATGGGCCGCCCGCGAGGCCGGACGCCGGGGCCGCAACCTGCGGCTGTTCCACGCCTGGAACTGGCATCCCCGGCACGGCGACGCCGCCCGGGCCGACGCGGCCCAGCGGCACCTGGCCCGGCGGGTGCTCACCGCGGCCGAGGAACGCGTCCGCGCCGTCCGCCCCGAGGTGCGGCTGGAGGAGGAACAGGTCCTCGGACCGGCGACCGCGGCCCTGCTGCGGGCGTCCGAACGGACCGACCTGCTGGTGCTGGGCTCGCGCGGACTGAGCGGCTTCACCGGGTTCCTGGTGGGCTCCGTCGCCCTCGGCACCGTGGCCCGCACCGCCTGCCCCGTCGTCCTCGTACGGGCCGGCGAGGAGGCCGCCGACGAGCACCTGCCGGACGCCGACGGCAACGCCTCCACCGACACCGGCTACCGCGACGTGGTGCTCGGCCTGGACGTCGCCGCCCCGTGCGACGAGGTGATCGAGTTCGCCTTCGAGGAGGCCCGGCTGCGCCACGCCCGGCTGCGCGCCGTGCACGCCTGGCAGCGGCCGTCCGCGCTCGGCCTCGGCCCCGGCGAGATCGCGCTGGTGGACGATCCGGACCGGGCCGAGGAGTGGCAGGGCTTCGTGTCCGCCGTGCTGCGGGTGTGGCGGGACAAGTACCCCGAGGTCGAGGTCGTCGAGACGGTCGTCCGGGAGAAGCCCGCCACCGCGCTGGTGCGGGCCGCGTCCGGGGCGAGCCTGCTCGTCGTCGGCCGCCGCCCGGCCGCGAGCCCCGCGGGACCGCGCACCGGTCCCGTCACCCACGCGGCGGTCCACCATGCCGGCTGCCCCGTGGCGGTCGTCCCCCACGAGTGAGAGGACAGGGTAGGAGATGAACGCGCCGACGACGTACGTGTACTCCTTCGCCGAAGGCAGCCGCGAGATGGCCGCGCTCCTCGGCGGCAAGGGCGCCGGGCTGGCCGAGATGACCCGTCTGGGACTGCCCGTGCCGCCCGGGTTCACGGTCACCACCGAGGCCTGCAAGGTCTACCTCGCCACCGGCGAGGAGCCGCCCGAACTGGCCGTCGAGACCGCCCGCGCCCTGGCCGGGCTGGAGCGGGCCATGGGCCGCGAACTCGGCGCGCCCGACGACCCGCTGCTGGTCTCCGTCCGCTCCGGCGCCCGCTTCTCCATGCCCGGAATGATGGAGACCATCCTCGACATCGGCCTCAACGACGCCTCGGTCCACGGACTGGCCAAGGCCTCCGGCCAGGAGCGGTTCGCCTGGGACTCCTACCGGCGCCTCGTGCAGATGTTCGGGCACACGGTGATGGGGGTCGACGGCGACCTCTTCCAGGACGCCATCGCCGCCCACCGCGCCCAGCGGCACGTGCACGCCGACCAGGAACTCGACGCCGCCGAACTGGCGCAGCTCACCGAGGAGTTCAAGGAGATCATCCGCCGGGAGACCGGCGAGGACTTCCCGCAGGACCCCGCCGAGCAGCTCCAGCGCGCCATCCGCGCCGTCTTCGACTCCTGGAACGGCGAACGTGCCCGCGTCTACCGCCACCGCGAGCACATCCCCGAGGACCTGGGCACCGCCGTCAACGTCCAGGCCATGGTGTTCGGCAACCTCGGCCCCGACTCCGGCACCGGCGTCGCCTTCACCCGCGACCCCGCCACCGGCGCCCCCGGCGTGTACGGCGACTACCTGCCCGACGCCCAGGGCGAGGACGTCGTCGCCGGCGTCCGGGACGCCGTGCCGCTGACCGAGCTCGAACGGCTCGACCCCCGCTCCTACGCCGAACTCGTCGGCCACCTGCGGACCCTGGAGGGCCACTACCGCGACCTGTGCGACGTCGAGTTCACCGTCGAGCGCGGCCGGCTGTGGATCCTGCAGACCCGGGTGGGCAAGCGCACCGCCCAGGCCGCCTTCCGCATCGCCCACGACCTGCGCGAGGAGGGCACGATCACCGCCGACGAGGCCCTGGTCCGGGTGGGCGGCGCCGAACTGACCCGCCTGATGTTCCCCCGCTTCGAGCTGCGCCCCACCGACGCGCCCCTGGCCCACGGCGTGCCCGCGTCACCGGGCGCGGCGGTCGGCGTCGCCGTCTTCGACCCGGCCACGGCACAGCGCCGGGCCGCCGACGGCGAGGACGTGGTCCTGGTCCGCCGGGAGACCACCCCGGACGACCTGCCCGGCATGATCGCCGCCCAGGCCGTGCTGACCAGCCGCGGCGGCAAGACCAGCCACGCGGCCGTCGTCGCCCGCGGCATGGGCAAGGTCTGCGTCTGCGGCGCCGAGTCGCTCACCGTGGACCCCGCGGCCCGGCTGTTCACCACCGACGCGGGCGTGGTGGTCCGCGAGGGCGACACCCTCTCCGTCGACGGCACCGCCGGCACCGTCCACCTGGGCGCCCTGCCGCTCACCGCCTCCGAGGTGGGCCGCGCCCTGGAGACCGGCGAGGCGGGCGGCGAGCTGACCACCGCCGTCCTCGACACCCTCGCGCACGCCGACGCCGTACGCCGCCTTCAGGTGCGCGCCAACGCCGACACCCCCGAGGACGCCGTGCGCGCCCGCGCGCTGGGCGCCCAGGGCATCGGACTGTGCCGCACCGAGCACATGTTCCTCGGCGAACGCCGCGCCCTGGTCGAGGCGATGATCCTGGCCCGCGACGACACCGCGCGCGAGGAGGCGCTGGGCGCCCTGCTGCCGCTGCAACGGGCCGATTTCACCGGCATCCTCGAGGCGATGGACGGGCTGCCGGTGACCATCCGGCTCATCGACCCCCCGCTGCACGAGTTCCTGCCCGACCGCACCGAACTGGCCGTCCGGATCGCGGGCAGCGGGCACCCCGACCCGCACGACCGCGAACTGCTCGGCGCGGTCGAGCGCATGCACGAGCAGAACCCGATGCTGGGCCTGCGCGGCGTGCGCCTCGGCCTGGCCGTGCCCGGCCTGATGGCCATGCAGGTCCGCGCCATCGCCGAGGCGGTCGTCCGGCGGCTGCGCGACGGCGGCCGGCCCCGCGCCGAGATCATGATCCCGCTGGTCGGCACGGTCGAGGAGCTGCGGCTGGCCCGCACTGAGACGGAACGGGTCCTCGCGGAGGTCGCAGCGGAGACCGGAACGGCACTCGACTGCCCCGTCGGCACCATGATCGAGCTGCCCCGGGCCGCCCTGACCGCGGGCCGGATCGCCGAGGCCGCCGACTTCTTCTCGTTCGGCACCAACGACCTGACCCAGACCACCTGGGGACTGTCCCGCGACGACGCCGAGGCCTCCTTCCTCCCGCTGTACCTGGAGAAGGGCATCCTCGGGGTGTCCCCCTTCGAGACGATCGACCAGGAGGGCGTCGGCAGGCTGGTCGAACTGGCCGTCGAGGCGGGCCGCGCCGCCAAGTCCGGCCTGCAGACCGGCGTCTGCGGCGAGCACGGCGGCGACCCCGACTCGATCCACTTCTTCCACCGGGCCGGCCTCGACTACGTCTCCTGCTCCCCGTTCCGCATCCCGGCCGCCCGCCTGGAGGCCGGCCGCGCGGCCCTGGACACCACCGAGACCAGCGACACCAGGTGAGAGGAGCAACAACACCGGCCGCCCCGTCTCCGACGGCCGACGGGACGGCACCGGCGGCCAACGGCACGGCACCCGCGGGGCCGCCACCGGAATAACCGGTGGCGGCCCCGCGCGGGTCTCCCCTACGGTGAGGCCCGCAACCACGCGGAGGCCGGCCGGCCGCCGCGTCGTCACGACGGGAAACAGGAGGTGTGACCGATGGCTGTCGTTGCGATGGGCGTTGCCCGCATCCGGAAGTTCATTCAGTCCACCTTCGTGGTTTCCGGCTGACCTCACTCTTCTCCCGCGCCAGTGGGCGCGGTGCCGGGGCCACCCGTGTGAAGGGTCACCCCTTGTCTTCCTCTTCTTCTCCGGTTTCGTCGCACCCTCTCTCCGCCTACGGCTGGGACGACGGCTGGGCGGCCGCGTTCGCTCCCTGTGCCGCGCGGGGTCTCCTGCCCGGCCGCGTCGTCCGTGTCGACCGCGGCCAGTGCGACGTCGTCACCGCCGCCGGCACCGTCCGCGCCGACACCGAGTTCGTCGTTCCCCGCGACCCGATGAAGGTGGTGTGCACGGGGGACTGGGCCGCCGTCGACCCCGAGGGCGGCGATCCGCGGTACGTGCGCACGCTGCTGCCGCGCCGTACCGCCTTCGTGCGGTCCACCTCCTCCAAGCGGTCCGAGGGACAGGTCCTCGCCGCCAACGTCGACCACGCGATCGTGGCCGTGTCGCTCGCCGCCGAGCTCGACCTCGCCCGTGTCGAGCGGTTCCTCGCCCTGGCCTGGGAGTCGGGCGCCTAATACAGCACAGCCCTCACCTGCACAGATGCCGTTTGGAGCGGCCGGATCTGTGTTGTAGGAGGGACATACGGCAAGGCGTGTGGCAGAGGAGTTTCGGGATGCGTACCCCGATGAGCTGGTCGGCAAGGGACCCGAAGACCTGGATCAGGTGATTCGCGCGCCCCTCGACCAGGGCGGCCTGCTCCTGGGGGGGAGAGGTCGGAGAGGTCCAGAGTGCGCCGTGCTGTTGTCTCGCTGAGCAGCTGCGCGACCGTATAGTCCGCGCCCAGGTCCGCTCCATCGAGGATGTGCATGACACGGGTGACGGACTCACTCAAACGGCTCATGGCGCCTATACGCCCCTGCGTCGGACAACTGGCTTAATACATATGGGATTTGAAGGGGTGATTCTATTGATCAGGAACTCCGTTCGCACCCGTGTTACCGCGCGGTCAGGGGTGGGAGTGCTCGGAAGCCCCCGGGTTGCGCCGACAGGACGGCCTTGATCGCGGCATTGCTGACGCGATCACGGAGCGCGTCAGCGGAGACGTATGAGAGTGCCTCAGCCAGCGAATCGAGTGCGGAGGCGAACTGGCTCTCCTGCTGGCGCAAATGCGCGTCGAGGAAGGGGACCACAGCACCCGTGGCGTCGCGGCGGGCCTGCCGTGCGTACAGCACGGTGAGGGAGAAGGCCCAGCAGGCGTGCAGGAAGCCGTACACGGGACGAGGAGTTCCCCGCCAGGGGGAGAAGAAGGTGATGTCGGCGGGGAGGCTTACGTCGTACGCGGTCAGGGCGTCGTTGAGCCAGTTGTGGGCGGCCTCGTGGATCAGGTCACGGGCCAGGACCTCGGGGTGGGCGGTGTAGTCGGTGAAGGCGGTGCCCGGGAGGCGGGTGAGGGCCCAGCTGTGGAGGGTCTCGTCGAGTCGGCGACGGTTGAGCAGGCAGATGACGGGGGCGTGCTGGGTGAGCAGGGTCCCGAAGCCGTGCTCGGTCGCGGAGGCGATCGCGGCACGAACGAGGCCGTGGGCCTCGGGCGGGGCGGGGCTGGTGTCGGGGCCGACGAGGTAGTACGCGGTTTCGGAGATCTCCGAGAGGAGCAGGTCCGCGGTGCGCGGGTTGAGAACGATGTGCGGGCCGGCCGACAGGTGGGTCAGGTCTCGCACCGTCGTGCGGCGGTACCAGGCGAGGCGGTCCGCGTCCCGGGCGCGCGCCGCGTGTTCGGCGCCTTCGAGCAGGTGGTGGGCCACGGCGTAGTCGAGGGCGGACGAGCCGAGGCGGTTGCCGAGTACGGAGGCGATACGGCTGGTCCGTAGGCGCTGGTGTTCGGCGATGCCACCGAGGGCGACTAGGGCTTCCGGGGAGAGAGCGCTCATCTGGGGCTCCGGGGGTGGAACGGGGCCGGACCGGGACGGGCCCGGCCCCGTGGCGGGTCAGGACTCGGTGGTGGGCTCAGCGGCGTCGTGCTGCACCGTGGTGGCCAGCCAGGTCTCGGTGGCCGCGTTGGAGGTGTGCGCGGTGGTGCGCACGGGGTCGCTGTCGCGCAGGGTCGCGACTGCCTCCAGGAACTCGTCGAACGTCTTGTCTTCTGCCACTGCTCGCTCTCTCCTCTGGTCGGGGCCGTGGGTTGGGGGAGGTTGGCTGCGGGGCGGGCCGCGGGGGCCGGTCATGGCGGCGAAGCCTCCTACTCGGAGACCAAGAGCGTGAGGAACTTGCGAACACGGCCGGCCCGGACAGGTTCGGTGCCGTGGACGAGTTGGCTGCCGAAGACCACGAGCGTGCCGGGAGCGGGTGCCACGCTCCATCGAGTGCGGGGCATGGTGCGGAACCAGGGAGAGGACATGTCCGTCCCGTCGTGTGCGAAGGGCATCCCCGGGGCGTAACCCGATCCGGCCGGTGCCTCGTCGGCGGACCAGACAGCGTCGCTGCCGGTGGTCTCCACGTAGAACGCCCCGCCGGTGTCCTGGATGTCCGTGAGCGTGACCGTCGCGGCGGCGATCTGGCGGGGACGGGTGAGGGGATCGGGGGCGATACCGTCGGCATGTGCGGTGATGTACTGGCCAGCGCCGTATTCGAGGTAGATCCACGGCCGGTGGCCGGTGACCGACGGCAGCGTGCGCGTGATCGCGGCCATGTGGAGCTTCAGGGCCTGGTCGAGGAGGGTGGTCGCCTCGTATGGGATGTCGGTCATCTCGATCCGGCCGGCCGGCTCGTAGACGTCCTGCGCTTGGGCGGGGGAGTGACCGGGGATCTCGTGGATGGTGGTTCGGCGGGCCGTGCCGTACCGGTCGCGCCCGAGGGGGCCGAGCGTGTCGTCCATGACGAGGTTGAGTCGCTCGATCTCGTCCGGCTTGAGGAAGCCCTCCACAGTACGGATGGACAGAGTCTCGGCGATGTGGATCATTGCTCGCCTCCGCACGCGCAGGGGGTGGAGGGCGGGACAGAAGCGGCTTCGGCCAGGGCCACCGTGAGTACGTGCACCGCTTGGGCGAGGTCCTCGAAGTACTCGGCTGACGTGGTGCCGGCAGCGGGCACGAGATGGAGGTCGAGCGTCGGATAGATCCGGCCGGTGGTGCGGCACGTGAGTTCGCTGCGACCGAGGACCAGCGAACACGCCCCGGGCAGGGAGGACTCGGCTCGGCTGGCGGCACGGCACAGGCGCACCGCTGTACGCGCGTACTCGGTGCGGTCGCGCGGCAGGATGCCGACCGAGAGGAACCGGGGCTCGTCTCCGGGGAGGTCGGCGTAGGCGTGGCCCTGGCCGCTGTCGTAGGTGACGGTGTTCCAGCCTGAGGTGAGCACGTCGACGACCGGGCGGATGCCGGGCTCGATGCCCTCGTGCCACTGGGGATGGTGGGGGTCGAGATCGTCTGCCTCGTGCACGCCGGGGAGGCCGACCGTGTTGATGTTCCCGTTGGCGCTGACCTGGAGACGCGCGGGCGAGCGGGGAACAGTCGGGTCGTCCCAGCGGGCCAGGAAGGCGGAGACGTGGTGCATGTTGTTGGGGCGGACGGGACGCCAGCGCAACCGGGAACATGAGGCACCGGGCGGGAGGTCCGGCTGGGTGAGGAGGGCGGCGACGCCGTCGACCAGGCGTATGCGGTGATCGCAGTACGCGTCCTCGTCGCCCGCGGCGGCGAAGCGGAGGCGGACCGCCGGGCAGCCCGCGCCGCAGGTGTCGCGGTAGTCGCAGGTCGTGCACTTCGTGACCAGGGAGCGTGCCTGCTGAAGCAAGCGAGAGCCGCCCTGGGCACTGGCCACGTCCGCCTCGGTGTGGACGCCGCCGAGGGAGGCGAGGCCGGCCTGCGGCCAGGGCAGCTCGTCACAGCTTCCCAGGCGGTCGTCGGGATAGAGGGTGAGGACGTGGTCGCACTTCAGGTTGGAGAAGTGACAGGAACGGGTTTGTAGACCCCTCAGGCGGCGGATGACGGAGACGACGGGCTCCAGCTTGACGCGGCGGAAGAGGCCGTCGGCGACCCAGTGGTGGGCGGCCTCCAGCACGAAGTCGGCGTACTGACGAGGTGTGACGGCCCAGTCCGGGCCGGTGGGGCCGATGGCCCGTCGCTGGAGTGCCCGGCTGGTCGGCGTACGGGATCCGGCCACCGTGGTCGACCGGGTGACCGCGGCGTCGAAGCACGGCACCAGACTGACCGTCGTCACGGCGGGGAAGGAGGCGAGGTGCTCCATGACCTTGGAGGCCCGGCCGAGGACGTAGGGGGTGACGGCGCAGATGACGCCGACGCGGCGTTCCCGACGGCCGAGGAGTTCCAGGGCTTCGACCACTCGGGGGTACGTGGGGCGGCCGTCGTAACCCACGCGCCACGAGTTCCCGAACGCGTCCCCGTCGAGGGAGATGCCGATCTCCAGCTCCGGACAGTGCCGCTCGAACAGGTCCAACCAGGCGTCGTCGAGCTGGAGGCCGTTGGTCTGGAGGCTCACGCGGATGACGCTCGGCTGTGCGGCGAGCGCCTCCAGGATCTCCGCGATCCGTTCCCGGCCGGCGGTCAGGGGCTCCCCGCCGTGGAGTTCGACGCTGAGCGGACGCCCGGAGAAGATCGAACCGAGGCGGTGGACCTGTGCGGCGCTGATCCGGGCGCCGCCCGGTGACTCCTTGCGCTTCTCGAAGCAGTACAGGCAGTCGATGTCGCAGGTCTCCCCGCGGAGCTTGAGGATGACGGAGACGGCCGTGTCCGGCCCGGTGCTCGACAGCGGGGCGTAGAGACTCTCCAGGTCGACGGGGGCGGTGCGGGTGATGGGCATCAGGGGGCTCCTGAGGAGGAGAGGCGCGGTCTACGCGCCATCGGTGGAGACCGTGGACAGCCACCCGAGAAGCTGTCCGTCGGTGATGGGGATGTGGACGTCGCCGCAGCGAAGGAACCAGCCGTCGGCGTACCGCTGGGGCAGCCAGCCGGCGTCAGGGGCAACCAGGTGGGGAGGCTTCTGCAGCGGGTCGTCGACGGGCCAGCAGCCCAGGAGCGCTCTGGCCACGCGTCGCTGAACCGGACGGAACCACTCCCACGTTTCCGTGCGGGCCGGGTCGATCGACGGACCGAACGGAGCGCCAGCAAGCAGCGGCAGCCACTTGTCGCCCAGGACCGGATGACCAGCCGCCGCGCACTCGAGCGCGGTGAGGCAGATCTCCAGCTTCCGGCACACGACGCCGGCCGATTCGACCAGGCCGTCCTCGACGAGGCCGGTCAGGTCCTCGGCGAGACTCGCCGCGACCTCGGCCTGGTCGGCGACCGCCCAGCGTCGGTAGCCCTGGCGCTCCCCGGGATCGAGCACCGGATCCCAACGTCCGGAGCCGTACGAGAGAGCGGTGCGCAGACACATGAGGTCGTGCATCGAGGCCCGTACCCGGCGGAACGATCCGAGGTCGTCGCGGCGGACGTCGAAGGAGCGGAGCAGGTGACGGAGTTCCTCCGCCCGCTGCGGCGCCGCCGCCTGGAGGTCGACACGGACGCCGTCCACGATGCGCGACTCCCACGCCGGAGGGGCGCCGTCCACGATGCCGCGAAGGTCGATGTCGCTGGCCGCGTGGGCGAAGCCGCAGGCGAGCGCTCCCTCCAGCCAGACCTCGCGGGCCTCGCCGGACGCGATCAGCTCGTGGGCGACTCTGTCGGCGATCTCCCGGCGCAGTCGTGCCGATGGGTTCACCGGTGGCCTCCTTCGATCAGGATCTTGTCGTCAGCGGTGATCTCCTTGAGGAGAGCGATGGCCCATCGGTCGAGCGCGCCGCGCACGTCGGAGCGCTGGGCGCCGATGTGGGGCGAGGCCAGGAGGTTGAGCGGCGTCTTGGAGCCGGTGAGGAGCGGCAGGTGCTCCCGCTCGACCGGGTCTAGGGCGAGACCTGAGAGTTCACCGTCCGCCAACGCCCGCAGACAGGCGGCGACATCGAGGGTCTCCAGCCGCCCGGCGCAGATCAGCAGGGGCCGCTGCGGAGCGACGCGTGCCAGGAATTCCTCGCCGATGAACTGCCGGGTCGTGGCACGCAGTGGCAGAGCGACCACGTGCACCTGCGATTGCTCCATGAGCGCCGCCTGCGACACCTCCCGCAGACCGGGAGGATTCGATGGCCATGCGGCGTAGGCCGCGCGCGCCACATGTGGGGCGAGGGCCCGGCCGGCGGCCAGCCCCACCGGACCCGCGCCCCAGACGCCCGCGGCGAGGGTGCCGAGTGAGACACCCATGCACGCCGCCTTCTCGTGGCGGCCGAGCATGAGCGCGTGCTGACCCAGGGGGATCCGCCGGGCCAGGGCGAGGGCAGCGGCGAGGACCCATTCGCCCACGGCGCCCGCGCCAGCCTCGGCGTTGCGGTGCAGAGTGATGCCACGGTGCCGGAGGACGTTCACGTCGATGTGGTCGATGCCGGAGCCGGTCCGTACGACGTGCCGCAGGCGGGGGAGCGCTTCGAGCTCCCGCTCGCCGAGTCGGACGCCGGAACGCAGGACGACCACGGCCGTGTCGGAGGGCAGGGGCGAATCCAGGTCCAGTAGGTCGTGCACAAGAACGTCGGGCAGCGCGCGGCGGATCGCACCCGCGTCCGCCGCTCCGCGCACCACGAGGACCGCGCTCATCCGAGGGACCCCGGCTTCTCGTACCGGCCGAAGGCCAGATCACCCTCGCCGACGACGACGGTCACGGGTGAAGGCGCGCCGAAGTACGCGTCGCAGGCGCGCTTCACCCCCGGGAGCCCGTCCCAGGCCCGTGGATTGACCGCCGTGTCCGCGTAGTCGTCGACGAGCAGCACGCCCGTCGGCATCAGGCGGGTGACGCAGTGCGTGAGTCCCGTGAGGGTCGAGTCGTAGAAGTCGCCGTCCAGATAGGCGAACGCGATCTCGTCGGGCAGCTCCTTGGGAAGGGTCCCGTCGAACAATCCCGGGTGGATGACCGGCGCCGGCCTGCCCCAGGCCGCGTGCGTGGCTCGCACGTCGTCCGGGGATGACCGGAGCTCGCCCGCTGCCAGATGGTCCGAGTCCTCGGCGCCGGGCGCGGGCATGCCCTGGAAGGAGTCGTAGACGTGGATCTCGCGGTCGCGGTCGCCCAGCGAGTCGAGCACGCTACGGATCCAGAGGGCCATCGCGCCCCTGTAGCAGCCGAGTTCCACCACGGCGCCCGGCACGCCGCGGGCGGTCAGGTCGGCGAGCTCGTCGGCAATCACGCGGAGCCGGTCGGCACAGACCGTCCCGGAGTGCTCCCGCAGCAGCCACTCCCGCAGATCCTTCAGCATCGGATCCATGAAGGTCACCACCTGTCCACGAAGGGGTCGGCGAGCTCCCCGCTCAACGCCGCCGACAATGGGCTGTTGATCCGGGGCAGCAGGTACACGTCGCCCAGACGTTCCAGCGGAACCCACTCGAAGCCCACCTGGATGGGGTCCGGCGGTTCCGGCATGCGCGGCTCGGCGTCGTCCACCTGCTCGGCGAGGAAGTTGAACTGGACCTTCTGCACGTCCCCGAACTCGCCCTTCCACGAATCGGGGACGTACTCGACGACGCACAGCAGACGCCGGGCCACGACCTGCAGGCCGGTCTCCTGCGCGACCTTGCGGTTCACGGCCTGGCGCAGGTCCTCGCCGACCTGGGCCTTGCCGCCCGGGAGGTTGTAGTGGAACCCGGCCTCGTCGTCGTACGACAGCAGCAGGACGGCGCCGTCACGCACGATCGCCGCCTTCACGGAGACACTGATCCGAGGCAGTTCGGGCGTCAGAGGCACGACAGCGCCTCCGGCTCGCCGACGCGCATCAGGTCGCCGACCTCCGCGAGGGACCCCGCGACGGTGGAGGGGAAACTCCCTCCGCGCCGGAACTGACGGGCGGCGGTGCGCATACCCGCGAGGGCGGCACGGCTGAGCTGGTTCGCGTAGATGCAGAGGCGGAAGCCGGCCTCGCCGAGTTCGGTGGCGCTCAGGTCGGGGAACGCCGTGGGCACGCTGACCAGCGGCACGCCGTGGTTCCACGCACGTCCGATGGCCCGCGCCTGATCACCGGTCGCGTCCTTGGAGTGGATGAGGATCGCATCCGCTCCGGCCTCGGCGTACGCCTCGGCGCGGGCGATCGCCGTATCCATGTCCTCGCCGGCGATCAGGGCCTCGGTGCGGGCCACGACCACGAGGCCGTCACCGGCGAGCTTCCGTATGCGCCCCACCTGCTCGCACAGCAGGTCCCGGTCGGCGAGGCTCTGGGCACGGTGGGCCGCGAAGCTGTTGCACTTGGGGTACGCGCTGTCCTCGACACACACCGCCGCAGCCCCGGCGCGCATCAGGTCGTACGCGAACCGCTCCGCCGTGCGCCCCGAGCCGCCCGCGTTGTCGATGTCCACGATGACGGGCAACTCGGTGACACGGCCGAGCGAGGCGACCACGTCGGACAGGTCCCGGGGGCCCAGGACGTTGGCGTCCGGCAGCCCGGAAGCCGCGGACACCTCCAGACCGCTCACCCACAGGGCGTCGAAGCCCGCCTCCGCCGCGACGTGCGCGGCGAGTGCGTTCACCGCACCGATCGCCAGGAGCGGGTGCTTCCGCTCGCTGTCGTCGAGGGTCTCACGCAGACGCGTCGCCTTCGTGTCGTCAGCCATGGGTCTCTCCTCCTTCCGCGTGGGCGGCGAGCGACGGCACCAGCTGCCGTTCGCGCAGTACGTCCCAGGCGGCGAGCAGCACCTCGGACCGGGGCCGGCGGGCGTCCAGGCGGACCACGTCGCCGAGGAGCGGGAACGCGTCGGGCTTCGTGACCACGGCCTCGTAGGTCTCGCGAAGCCGGCTCTGGACGTCGTGCACGTCCCAGTCGGCCCGGACGGCGTCACCCTGGCGGGCCTGCGCCCGGCTCATCGAGGCGTCGGTCTCCAGGTCCAGGACGAGCGTGAGATCGGGGGCCACGGTGAGGTGCGCGGCCAGCGTCTCGTACGTCTCCGACGCCCTCATGCCGTGCTTCACGGCGAAGAAGGCCAGCTCGCTGAGCAGCCAGCGATCCGCGATCACGGGCCGGGCCGGTCGCTGGGGGAGCACGAGGCGATCCAGCGTGGCCCGCTTGTCCGCCGCGATCGCGGACAGGTAGGCGTCGCGGTTCCCGGCGTTCGGCTGGTACTTGCCGGTGACGATGGCGGCGGCCTGGCCGGCGGCGAGGAAGTTGGTGGTGAGCACGCACAGCGGGGTGACGCCGTACAGCCCCTCCCAGAGCCGGAACAGGCCCTTGCGCAGCGTCGTCTTGCCGGTGCCGTCGAGCCCCTCGATGACGATGAACGGATAACGGTCGTTCATTCGACCTGCCCCGCCCCCGTGCCGCCGGCGTACTTGGTGAAGCGACCCCGCCAGCGGGCCGTGGTGGACACCAGGTCCACCAGCCGCAGCTCCGCCAACTCGTCGATGAGGCGGGGTAGGTCGGGCTCGTCGCAGATGCCGGCCTCGATGGCCCGGCAGTACGTGGCGCGGAGGGCCGGGTCGTCGACGGGGTTACGCAGCGCTGCCTCAAGCACCCGCGTGGCCATGCCGTGGGCCACGACGCCGACCGCGGTGCCCAGGGCCTGCTCATGGAGCGGGCCCTGGTGCGGCTCCAGCGTGATGTGGTGCACCCCGCGGTGGCGGATGACCGCGAAGAAGCCCACCCACCACGCGGCGGCGGCGCTGACGGCGGTCACGGCGTCGGCCCAGGCCGCCCCGGACTGCTCCGCGAGGAGGCTCTGGGCAGCGGTGTCGGCGGCGCGGTGAAGTGCCCCGCGCCGGTTCCGCGACTCCGCTCCGTGCCGCTGGGGCAGCTCCCACCAGAAGCCGAGCCCGGCGTCCTCCAGCAGCGCCATCGCGGACTCGTCGCCTGCCGGCAGCGGAGACGGGCGTTGGGCGAGCACGGAGACATCGGCGCCCGGCACGTCCGGCAGTGCCATCTCCTCGGCGACGGCCGCCCGCCATTCGTCGAGATGGAGATGGAGCCGCTGGGTCAGCAGCCCATCCGCCAGCGTCTGCCAGGCATGGGCGAGAGGCGGCGAACCGGGGGGCCGGGGTGGCAGGGTCAAGGAGGTCACAGGTCGGATCCTCACGTCCGGGGAGTCGCGGCACGCGGCTCCGGTCGGCGGTGCTCCACCACGATGGCCGCCACGAAGGCCCACGCCTATGAGTGTTTATGAGCCCCATCAGCGGAACGTGTCCGGGTGATCGCAGAGCGAGGGAGAATGCCGACCATGGTCGACAGCAGACAGCGGCGGTGTACGCGCTGCGGTGCCCTTCTCAGTCGCTTCAACGCCGGCACACGATGCGCCTCGTGCCAGGACGGGCCGGCCGCCCGACGGGCCGACCCGGCCTTCTGGCGTGATCCGACGGTCCGGCGAGCCGTGGCCGCATGGGAACTCGGCACCGTCGTCAAGCTGTTCAGGAAGTACACGGGCCTCTCCCAGGCCGGCGTGGCGCGGATGGTCAGCATCGACCAGGCCGAGGTCAGCAGACTTGAGCGCGGGCTCAAACAGATCCGCGACCGACGGCAGTTCGTCCAGTGGACCGATGCGCTGGGAGTCCCGGAGGAATTGCTCGGGCTTCTGCCCACGGCCGATCCGCACACCCTGGACTCCACGGGACGACCGGGAACGGGGGACACCGGAGCCCGTGGGTACGCGGCGCTGCCCGAGGGGCCGGGCCAGCTTCTGTTACCCGCCGGCCGGTCCGTCTCGACGACGGCGCTTCCCGTGCTGACCCTTCCCGCGGCCTCCTTTCTCGGGGACAGCCTGAGACTCGACTCCCGCCCGGAGCTGGATGCCTGGCGCAGCATGCCGATGCGCGCGCTCGTCGTCGCGAACCGCACGGTGGACGGGGCGGTCCGGCAGTTCGTCACGGACGCCCGACCGAGCGGCGTACGCGCCACCGCCTCCGACCCGGTCGACATCCCCGCCGCGTACGAACTGGACGATCTGACCTACGGCATCCTGTGGGTCGTGTCTGGTTTCGCGGCGGCACTCCTCGGCGATGACCAAGTCCTGTACAACTCGTTGGCGTCGCTCACCGCTTCCCCAGGCTCACCTCTCGCCTCCGACCACGGCCTGACCGAGGTCTCCCGGATGCTGATCGGCTCGGAGACCGCGGCCCGGTACATCCTGGGCCACCGTGACCACCTGGGCGACGCACCCGTCTTCTGGACCAGGGAACAGCGTGGTGAGGAGGCCGCCACCTGGCTGTTCTTCCGGCACAAGTACCAGTACTTGGAACGAATGGCGCCCAGGCGTCCGGGTGGTACCAGCGGCCGGGGGTTCTGCGTCCCCGAGGCTGCTGTCGCCTCCTCGCCCGCGTACGAGCGCGTTCTGCTCTTCCTCGCCATCGCGCTCATGGAGTCCTTCGGCATCCGCACCTGGGTGACCGACGACGGAGGCTTCGCTCACACCGACGGCTTCGCCCTCTCCCCGGGGCGCCGGGCCGTCATCGCCACATGGGTACGGACCGAGGGGGCCTCCCACCTCGCGGTCACCGCGCGGCCGGGAGCCCTGCGGACGTTCGCCGATGTGACGGGCCATGTCAGCCACCACTCGGCCACGGCGGCCGAACAGGCCGGACAGCGCCTGGCGGCGACCGCGGAGTACCTCGGCCTCGACGCCTCCTGGCTCGGGCGACGGTGCGCACAGTTGTCGGCGGCCGGTACGGAGCGGCTGGCCCGGCCAAGCAGCCGGTTGCTCGGCCTCGAAGGGCTGGAGGCCGCCTGCCGGTTCGTGGCCGAGCAGCTGGTGATCATTCCGCGTACCCGGACGGCGCCGACCCGATAGCCTGCGTGAACCACTCGTGAGGCCGCGCTCGGCGGCGTCCGGACAGGGGAGCAGGGGATATGACGGAGTCGGTCAGGAACGTGGCGGTCTTCTCCCTCGGCGGCACGATCGCCATGACCACGGATCCCGCCACCGGAGGCGTCGTACCCGCGCTCTCGGCCCACGAACTCCTCGCCGCAGTGCCCGCCCTGGCCACGAGCGGCGTCGGCCTCAAGGTGCGGGACTTCCGACGTCTGCCCGGCGCCTCCCTGACCTTCGAGGACCTCACCGCACTGTCGGCCGCGATCGCGGCGGAGTTGGATGCCGGTGACGTCGATGGTGTCGTCATCACGCAGGGCACCGACACCATCGAGGAGACCGCCTTCCTGCTCGACCTCTATCACGGCCACGAGCAGCCAGTCGTCGTCACCGGCGCGATGCGCAACCCCACGCTGCCTGGCGCCGACGGTCCGGCCAACCTCCACGCCGCCGTCTTGGCCGCCGCCGACCCCGGACTCAGCGGCGCTGGCTGCCTCGTCGTACTCGGCGACGAGATCCACTCGGCACGGACCGTCCGCAAGTCCCACACCACCAGCCCCGCCGCCTTCACCTCACCGGCGTGCGGCCCTATCGCGCGAATCGCGGAGAACCGGGTGCGGATGGTGGGCGGGCTGCCGCGCCGCGGACCACTGGTCGGCGCCCCCGACCGCGAGGCGCGCGTCGGGCTCTACACCGTCACCCTCGGCGACGACGGCACACTGCTCGACCTGTGGGACGGCAACTGCGACGGACTCGTGGTCGCGGCCTTCGGCGTCGGCCACGTCCCGGAGCGCCTCGTCGAAGGGCTCACCAAGCTCGCGTCCCGCATCCCCGTGGTCCTCGCCTCCCGCATCGGCAACGGACCCGTCCTGTCCGACACGTACGGCTTCCCCGGTTCCGAGAAGGACCTCCTCGGACGAGGGCTCATCGGCGCCGGAGACCTCGGCCCGTACCAGGCGCGGCTCCTCCTGCACGCCCTGCTCGCCCAGGGCGCCGACGGAGCGACGGTCCGCGAGATCTTCACCACCGCCTCCGCCCGCTGATCCCACCTCATCAGGAGACACCCGCACATGCGTGCTCACGAGCTGACCGTCGGCCGTACCTTTGGCGTCACCTTCGACCACGGGGAGGACTTCTTCGAGGCGTTGTCCACCTTCTGCCGGGACAACGGCGTACGGCAGGGCTACATCCCCTCGTTCATCGGAGCCTTCGCGGAGGCCGAGATCGTGGGTGCCTGCGAGAAGCTCGCGGACCCGGATGCACCGGTCTGGGCGAAGACGTACGTCACCAATGTCGAGGCGTTCGGCGCCGGCACCCTCGCCCACGACCCGGCCACCGGCGGGATACTCCCGCACATCCACGTCTCCGCCGGCCTTAAGGCCCAGTCGGCCGACGGCAGGACGAGCCACCTCATCAGTGCCAAGGTCCAGTTCCTCAGCGAGCTGATGGTCGTGGAGGTCACGTCGCCCACGATGACCCGGCCCAGGAACCCCGACCTCTACGACGTTCCGCTGCTCACGTTCGGCTGACCGGAAGGAGCCGGCGAAGCCAGGGGTGGTCGGGCGCGATCACGGTGATCGAGTTCGCCAGCCAGGCGCGTGCCGGAGCGTCGAGCAGCGGCAGCACAGCTTCGAAGTCGGTCTCGTCCTTGTCCCGGGTCGCCTTGGCCTTGTAGAAGAGCTGGACCTCGGGCGCGAGATATGGGATGCCCGTCTCGGTCGTGCGTCCGAGCTGGCCAATCGGGAGGCGGATCGCCGGGTCACGCCGCGAGACCCACTGGGTGCCCTCGGCCTCGTCCAGCATGAGCTGCACCGACCAGGGCGCCTTGGGCGTGCGGCGGCACCAGATGTCGTGGAGCGGCGGATGAAGGACCTCTCCAGGCCGCCACGGTCGAAGCTGTCCCTGGCCAGGGGGGTCCGCCACGTACAGGTCCCAGTCGGCCAGCAGTTCACGTACGAGGGCCTGGTCGCGCCGGAGGACGAGGACGTCGAGATCGCCGTGTGCGCGCAGCTCGCGGCCGACCGCGAGTTCGATCGCGTAGCCACCGGCGATCCACCACGGGAAGTCCGCCTTGGCGAAGACCTCGGCCACATCCTCGGGACGTTCTGGTACCCAGCGTCCCAACACGTCAGCACTCACCCGCCCATACTCCCAGTGACCGGGCGGGCGGAAACGAAGGCCGGCGGCGGGTCGCCGGTCTCGCTGGAGCGCCCTGCCGCTCGCCCCCTGCGCTCATAAACGCCCATGAGCATCAGGGGCACCGGCGGCCATCGTTGAGCGCGTGACTCGCGACCGGCCTCGTGGCCGGTGCTTGAGCCACGATCCTCCCGGGGCCGCACGCCCGGAGCCGGGTGCTTCTTGCGGCCGTACGCCTCTCAGCGGTGTACCTGCCGCGCTTCCGCGACCACGTCGCAGCCCCGGGAGACGGCCACCGACATCACCCACAGGAGGTCCGCCGCCCGATGATCAGCGCGCCGTCCGCCGCTCTCGGCCTCGTGTACCGCTGGACCGACCACACCATCAACCCGACTGGCGAAGCCCGCACGGTTCTGCGACGTGTCCTCAAGGACCTGGGCCTGCCAGGAGACGTCATCAGCGACGGAGTCCTGACCGTCTCGGAGCTCGTGGCGAACGCGCACGAGCACGCGCGCGGCCCGTACGAGGTGTACCTGCGCCGGGCTGCTGGGAGGTACATCTGTGAGATCCACGACGGGGATCCTGTCGTCCCCGCGGACCTCTACCTGGCTGCCGCGCCCTCGCGGGAAGCCGCCACGCCGGAGAACGGAAGTGGACTGCTCACTGAGAGCGGACGGGGCCTGCGCATCGTGAACGAGTTGACTCAGGGGCAGTGGGGGTTCCACGTGACGGACTGCGGGACCAAAGCCGCCTGGGTCGTGCTGGCCACGGCTTCGGGGCCAGGAGCAACTCGCGGCAGCCAGACCTGATGTAGCGAGCTGCCCCCGGCCACATCCGCGCCGCCTACGGCTACTACGGATCAGAAAGCAGCTTGACCCCTACGCTGCGGCGTTCGTGATCTTGGGCTTGGGCACATCGACATGGCCCATGGCTCGGTCGATCGTGATCTCGATGACCACACGTTCCGGGTCCGGAGCCGGCGTTCGCCCGCACCGCTTTCCGTAGCGCCTCACAGCGTCGTCCACCGTGACCGCGTCCGTACGCACTTCGGCCGTGCCCTCCAGCGTCGCCCAGCGTCCTCCGTCCACTTGGCATACGGCGACCCGCGCCTTACCGGGGAGCGCTGCCTGGATGTTGGCGACTTTCCTGCTTGATTTGCGAGTGATAACCCGAGCGATACCGGCATCGGCGTCCACGGTGACCCCGACGGGCACGACATGTGGGCGGGCGTCCGGCCGGAGTGTGGTCAAAGTGCACAAGAGGCGGGAGACCTCTGTCGTACGGATGAGGAGTGGCGTCGTTGCGTCCGGGCGCGCGGTGTCCGGGGCCACCCGTGCGAACGGTCATCACCCTTCGTCTCACAGATTCAGTTCCGCTGCCCTCAGCGCTTGCGGCAGGGATCTTCACTTGGCCGCCGCGTTCACTCCCTATGGCGAGCGTGGTCCCTTGCCCCGCCGTGTGATGCGCGTCGACTGTGGGCGGCGCGACCTCGCCACCACGAGGCGTTGCGCTGAAAAACCGCTGGCGCATCGTCCGGCCAGGTGGCTAGGGTCGTGTTCGTTCCTGTGGCTGCTTCGTGCCGCCGCCGTTCGTTGCGTGTGACCTGGGAGGTGTGACCGATGGCTGTCGTTGCGATGGGCGTTGCCCGCATCCGGAAGTTCATTCAGTCCACCTTCGTGGTTTCCGGCTGACCTCACTCTTCTCCCGCGCCAGTGGGCGCGGTGCCGGGGCCACCCGTGTGAAGGGTCACCCCTTGTCTTCCTCTTCTTCTCCGGTTTCGTCGCACCCTCTCTCCGCCTACGGCTGGGACGACGGCTGGGCGGCCGCGTTCGCTCCCTGTGCCGCGCGGGGTCTCCTGCCCGGCCGCGTCGTCCGTGTCGACCGCGGCCAGTGCGACGTCGTCACCGCCGCCGGCACCGTCCGCGCCGACACCGAGTTCGTCGTTCCCCGCGACCCGATGAAGGTGGTGTGCACGGGGGACTGGGCCGCCGTCGACCCCGAGGGCGGCGATCCGCGGTACGTGCGCACGCTGCTGCCGCGCCGTACCGCCTTCGTGCGGTCCACCTCCTCCAAGCGGTCCGAGGGACAGGTCCTCGCCGCCAACGTCGACCACGCGATCGTGGCCGTGTCGCTCGCCGCCGAGCTCGACCTCGCCCGTGTCGAGCGGTTCCTCGCCCTGGCCTGGGAGTCGGGCGCCCAGCCGCTGGTCGTGCTGACCAAGGCCGACGTGGTGCCCGACGCGACGGGGCTGTCGTACCTCGTCCAGGACGTGGAGACGACGGCGCCCGGCGTGCCGGTGCTGCCGGTCAGCGCGCTGACCGGAGCCGGGCTGGACACGGTCGCCGCCGTCGTCGCGCACGGGACCTCCGTGCTGCTCGGACAGTCCGGGGCCGGCAAGTCCACCCTGGCCAACGCCCTGCTCGGCGAGGACGTGATGGACGTCCGCGCCACCCGCGACGCCGACGGCAAGGGCCGGCACACCACCACCACCCGCAACCTGCTCGTGCTCCCCGGCGGGGGCGTCCTGATCGACACCCCGGGGCTGCGCGGGGTGGGCCTGTGGGACGCCGGAACGGGCGTGGGCCAGGTGTTCTCCGAGATCGAGGAGCTCGCCGAGCGGTGCCGCTTCCACGACTGCGCCCACGGCAGCGAGCCGGGCTGCGCGGTGCTGGCCGCCATCGAGGCGGGCGCACTGCCCGAGCGGCGGCTGGAGAGCTACCGCAAGCTCGTGCGCGAGAACCAGTGGATCGTCGCCAAGACCGACGCCCGGCTGCGCGCGGAGATCCGGCGGGACTGGAAACGCAAGGGCGCGCAGGGCCGGGCGGCCATGGAGGCCAAGCGGGGGCGGCTGCGCTGAGGGTGCGGCGGCCCGTGGCGGGGCCCATCGGGGCCGGTGGGGCGCTGGCCCGGGGCGGCGCATTGGGTCCGGCCGGGGGCTGCCTCGCGGCGGTGCGGGCGGCTGCCGGCCGGGCGTCCGTCGCCCGGTCGCCCTGACCAGGGGGCCGGTCGCGCCCGCGGGCCGGGGTGCCGGGCTGACGCTCGCATCCTGGGGGCCGGCCGCCCAGGGGGCGCCGGCACCCGGCGCCGGGCGGCCGGCCGCGCGCGTCCGTGCTCGAACGCCGTGTCCGATATCCGCCAGCGCGGTGCCGTGCCCGCGGCGGACACTGGACGGCGTGATGGACGAGGACACCAGGTACGAGGCCGTGCGCAGCAGGGACGGCAGGTTCGACGGCGAGTTCTTCTTCGCCGTCGAGACCACCGGTATCTACTGCCGTCCCAGCTGCCCGGCCGTCACCCCCAAACGGCACAACGTGCGGTTCTACGCCACGGCCGCCGCGGCGCAGGGCGCGGGCTTCCGCGCCTGCCGGCGGTGCCGGCCGGACGCGGTGCCCGGCTCCGCCGCCTGGAACGTCCGGGCGGACGTCGTCGGCCGGGCCATGCGGCTCATCGGCGACGGCGTGATCGACCGCGACGGCGTGGCCGGGCTCGCCGCGCGGCTCGGCTACAGCACCCGGCAGGTGCAGCGCCAGCTCACCGCCGAACTCGGCGCCGGCCCCGTCGCGCTGGCCCGGGCACAGCGGGCGCACACGGCGCGCGTGCTGCTGCAGACCACCGGGCTGCCGATCACCGGCGTCGCGTTCGCGGCCGGGTTCGCCAGCGTCCGCCAGTTCAACGACACCGTCCGGGCCGTCTACGGCACGACCCCGAGCGAGCTGCGCGCCACCGCGCTCCGGCCCCGGCCCAGGGCCGGGTCCCGACCCCGGACACGGGACCGCGGACCTGCCGGGCCGGCGGCATCCGGCGCGGGCACCCGCACGGCCGCCGGGTCAACCGGGGCCGCCGGGTCGGCCTGGACCGCCGGGTCCGCCGAAATCCCCGTACGGCTCGCCCACCGGGGCCCCTACCAGGCCGGCCCCGTCTTCGACCTGCTCCAGCGCGAGGCCGTACCCGGTGTCGAGGAGGTGAGCGGCCCGCCCGGCACGCGGACCTACCGGCGCACCCTGCGCCTGCCGCACGGCACCGGTGTGGCCGCCGTCGGCGAGCGCACCCGCGCACCGAGGGGCGGCCGCGGCGCGCACCCCGGCGGCTGGCTGGAGGCGCGCTTCCACCTCGCCGACCCGCGTGACCTGACGACCGCCGTGCAGCGGCTGCGCCGGCTGTTCGACCTGGACGCCGACCCCTACGCCGTCGACGAGCGGCTCGGCGCCGACCCGCGCCTGGCCCCGCTGGTCGCGGCCCGCCCCGGACTGCGGTCGCCGGGCGCCGCGGACCCGGAGGAGGCGGCCGTACGGGCGCTGGTGGGCCGTGCGGAGGCGGCCCGGCTGGTCCGCCGCCACGGCACGGCGCTGGACACCCCGCACGGCACGCTCACCCACCTCTTCCCCGACCCGGCGGTACTCGCCGGGGCCGAACCCGGGGGCACCCTGGGCGCCCTGGCCGCCGCCCTCGCCGACGGCGCCGTGCGCCTGGACCCGGGCGCCGACCGGGAGGAGGCGCACCGCGCCCTGCTCACCGTGCCCGGCCTGGACGCCGCGACGGCCGCCGCCATCCGCACCCGCGCCCTCGGCGACCCCGACGTGGCCCCGCCCGGGACGCACGCCCCCGACAGCTGGCGCCCCTGGCGCTCGTACGCCCTGCACCACCTGCGCGTCGCACGCGAACGGGACGGACAGCGGAACGGCCCGCAGAACGGCCCGCAGAACGCCCCGCAGAACGGCGGGCAGAACGGCCGGCAGAACGGCCTGGGGAACGGACAGGAGAACCGATGACCATGCCCACGACCTACTGGACCACACTCGACAGCCCCCTCGGCCCGCTGCTCCTGACCGCCGACCCCACCGGCGCCCTGACCTCCCTGTCCGTCCCCGGCCAGAAGGGCGGCCGCCCGGCCCCGGACGGCGGGCGCCGCGACCCGGCGCCCTTCCGGGCGGCCGAGGAGCAGTTGCGCGCCTACTTCGCCGGCGAACTCAAGGAGTTCCACCTGCCGCTGCGCACCGAGGGCACCGCCTTCCGGGAACGGGTGTGGGCCGCGCTCGACACCGTTCCGTACGGCGCGACGACGACGTACGGCGAGATCGCCGCCCGTATCGGCGCGCCCCGGGCCGCGGTACGGGCCGTGGGCGGCGCGATCGGCGCCAACCCGCTCCTCATCCTGCGCCCCTGCCACCGGGTGACCGGCGCGGACGGCACGCTGACCGGTTACGCGGGCGGCCTGGAGCGCAAGGTACGGCTGCTCACCCTGGAAGGCGCGCTGTAACGGCGGGCTCCGGCCCCCGGCGGGGCGGCGCGCCCCGGGCCCGCTCCGGCGTCCAGCCTTCGCCGGGCCCGCTCCGGCGTCCGGCCCGCGCCGGGCCCGCTCCGTACCGGGCCCGCTCCGTACCGGGCCGGCGTCCGGCCCGTGCTGGGCCGGACGGGTGATTCGCGGGCCCGGGCCGTGGTGCCCGGGTCCGCCGCCGTCCGCGCCTGTGGCACGGTCGCCTTCTCGAGGCCGTGGCCGTGGCCGTGGGGAGGGTGTGCGCAGGTGGTGGGCAGGAGAGTGGCCGGCGTCGGCGCCGGGCGGTCGCTCGCGGCGCTGCTGCTCCTGCTCTCCGGCACGGCGGCGGCGCCCGCCACGGCCGGACCGGCTACGACGGCGAGCGAGCGGACGGCGGCGGCGCCCGTCTGGACCGGCGCCTGGGAGGCCGCGCCCTCCGGCACCGCGCCCCCGCTGCCCGGCACCTCCATCCGCAACGTCCTGCGCACCAGCGTCGGCGGCAGCGCCCTGCGCGTACGGCTCGGCAACCGGCTGGGCCGCGCGCCCCTGCGGCTGGGCGCCGTCACGGTGGCGCTGCGCCGGCCGGGCGGAGCCGGCGCCGTACGGGGCTCGCTGCGGCCCGCCCTCTTCGCGGGCTCCCGCGCGGTGACCGTCCCGGCCGGCCGGGACGTGCTCAGCGACCCGGTGCGGCTGCCCGTCCCGGCCGCCGCCGACCTGCTGGTGACGGTCTACACGCCGTACGACTCCGGCCCCGCGACGTACCACCGCACCGCCCTGCGCACCAGCTATCTCGCCCCCGGCGGCGACCGGACCGCCGACGAGACCGGCGCCCCGTACACCGCCACCACCACGCACTGGTACTACGTCACCGGCGTCGACGTGCTCGCCGCCCCCGCGGCCGGCAGCCTCGTCGCGCTCGGCGACTCCCTCACCGACGGCACCGGTTCGACCCACGACGCCGACCGCCGCTGGCCCGACCGGCTCGCCGCGCGCCTTCGCGCCCTGCCTCCGTCCCGCCGCCTCGGCGTCCTCGACGCCGGTGTCGCCGGCAACCGGCTGCTGCGCGAGGGCGTGGGGCCGAGCGCCCTGGCCCGGCTGGACGCCGACGCCCTGTCCCGGGCCGGGGTGCGGGTGCTGTTCGTGTGGGAGGGCATCAACGACGTCAAGGGCTCCCCGCCCGCCACCGACCCGGCCTCCTTCGCGGCGGCGTACCGCCTGATCGTGGCCCGTGCGCACGCCCGCGGCATCCGGGTCGTGGGCGCCACCCTGACGCCGTACGGCGGGCACCCCGCACACACGGCGGCCCGCGACGCCGTGCGGCGGAGGATCAACGCGCTGATCCGCGGCGGCGGGCTGTTCGACGCGGTCGCCGACTTCGACGCCGTGGTACGGGACCCGGCGCGGCCGGAGCGGCTCCGCCCCGCCTACGACAGCGGCGACCACCTCCACCTCGGCGACGCGGGCCTGCGCGCGGTCGCCGACGCGGTCGGCCTGGCCGCCCTGGTGTGCCCGACGGGCCGGACGGGACGGCCGTGCCCCTCCCCGGCCACCCGGCCGTACGCGTAGGGCGTGCCGGCCGTCCGGCCGCCCGGTGCCGTCGGACGGTTCCCCTGTGCGGGGCGGGACGGGTCCATGGCTTTGTGGCGTAGCTGTCGTACTGGCGTTCGAGGGTTCACTCGACGGACCGTTCGAGGGGCGGGCGGGCGCCGGATTTTCCGGATGCCCCGTTTTCATCCGGCCCGCGCGGTGGACAATTGGGGGCATGAGCCAGCAGGGGGGAAGGCCCACCGGTCACGAGGACGACTGGTGGCGGCAGTTGTACGACGACTCGACCGGGGACACCGGACCGGCCGCCGCCGCGGATTCCCTGGACGACCGCTTCGCCTCGGCCGCCGGAACCTTGGGGAGGGGACCGGGGCCCGCCCGGACCGGGGGACCGGCCCCCGACCCGAGGACGCCCCTCGAGGACCGTCCGCCCGCGCAGCCGGAAGTCCCGCCCGTGCAGCCGGACATGCCGGCCGGGCAGCGAGGAGTGCCGTCCGGGCAGCCGGACGTCCCGCCCGGGTCCGACGCCCGCAGGGTGCCCCCTCCCCGCACGGCCGACGCGGGCGAAACACCTGGGAACACCACCCCGCCGGAGACCGCCGCCCATGCGGACACCGGCCCGGACTGGTGGCAGCGCTCCGCCTGGGAAGCCGCCCCGCCGCCCGAGAGGCGGCCGGCGACTCCGCCCGCACGCACGGACTCCCCGGCCACGGACTCCCCGGCCACGGACTCCCCGGCCACGGACTCCCCGGACCCGGAGGCCGCGCCCGCCGACGCCCCCGTGGACTCCCCGGACCCGGAGGCCCCGCCCGCCGACACCCTCGTGGACTTCCCGGCCGGGCGGACCCGGCCTCCGGACGCCCCCGCGGACTTCCCGGACCCGGAGGTCCCGCCTCCGGACGCCCGCGCGCCCGGCGTCCCGCCCCGGCCGGCCGCCGCACCGCCGGCCCCTTCGGACCCCGTCGTCCCACCGCGCCCGCCCGCCGGTCCGCCGCGGCCCTCCGCACCACCCCACCCCGCGGACCCCCCGCCGGCACCCGCCCCGCCGCCCGCCGCCGGCCCGGCAGCGCACGGGGCCTCCGGGCCTTCAGCGCCTTCCGCCGGCCCCGGCGCTTCCGCTCCTCCCGAGGCTCCCGGCCCTCCCGAGCCGGCCGTTCGCCCCGGGCCGGCCGCTCCCCCCGACTCGGCCCCTCCGCACGAGCCGGCCGCTCCGCCCTACACCTCCGGCTTCGCCGCCATCCCCGGTCCCGCCGATCCGCCGGCCCCGCCGCCCCCGGCGCCCGCTCCCGGCCCGCCCCCCGTGGAGCCCGCCCCGCCCATATCCCTCCACCACATCGGCTCCGGGCCTCCCACCTACGACCCCGAGCCCACCGCCCTCCCGCAGTGCGACCCGGACGGGCTCGGGGACCTCGTGCCGGACACCGTGCTGGAGGGGGCCCGCTACGGGGCCTGCACCCTGCGCGCGGTCTCCGTCCGGGGGGACTCGGCCCGCTACCGGGGCGAGCCGCGCCGCGACGCGCTGCTGACCGCGCGGTTCGGCGCGGGCGAACAGGCGCTGATCCTGGTGGCGATGGCGACCGGCGCCCGTACCACCCCGCAGGCGCACCGCGCGGCGGCCGAGGTGTGCCGGTGGATCGGCCGGGCCGTGGGCCGCAGCCACGCCCGGCTGGTGGCGGACATCCGGTCCGCCCGGCGCGGCGAGCTGAAGTCCGGCCTGCACCGCCTCACCGACCGCGGTTTCGGCAGGCTCCGCGCCGGAGCGGCCGAACAGGGCGTCGAGCCGGAGGAGTACACGGCGACCCTGCGCTGCCTGCTCGTGCCGGCCGACCCCGAGTGCCGGGTGCGCGTCTTCTTCGGCGTCGGCGCGGGCGGCCTGTTCCGGCTGCGCGACGGGGAGTGGCAGGACATCGAGCCGCGGGTCGCGGACACCCCCGGCGGCCCCGTCGTCGGGTTCGGGTCGTGGCCGGACGCGCCGGGCGGGACACCCGAGGGCGACCGGCTCACCATGGACCTCGGCATCCCCACCCCGCAGGGGCCCCTCGAGCCGGCTCCCGGGCCGCCGCCCGAGCCGTTCCGCTTCCGCGCCTCCGTCGCCCAGCCGGGTGACACGCTGCTGATGTGCACGGGTGGCCTGGCCGACCCGCTGCGCGCCGAACCCGGCCTGTGCGCCCACCTCGGGCGGCGGTGGTCGGACGGGGAACCGCCCGGCCTCGCCGCGTTCCTGGCGGACGTCCAGGCACGGGTGAAGGGTTACGCCGACGACCGTACGGCCGCCGCCGTTTGGGAGGCGTGAGCGCCGAGGCTGTGACTTCATGGTCCCAGAGGGGTCCCGGAGGGGATCCACGGGCGACCGAAGGGGCACCCGCACGCCATGGCCAAGCAGAACGTCGCAGAGCAGTTCGTCGACATCCTGGTCCGCGCCGGAGTCAAACACCTGTACGGCGTGGTCGGGGACAGCCTCAACCCGGTGGTCGACGCGGTCCGCCGCAACGCCGCCATCGACTGGATCCATGTCCGCCACGAGGAGTCGGCCGCCTTCGCGGCCGGCGCCGAGGCGCAGATCACCGGCCGGCTCGCGGCCTGCGCCGGCTCCTGCGGCCCCGGCAACCTGCACCTCGTCAACGGCCTGTACGACGCCCACCGCTCCATGGCCCCGGTCCTCGCCCTGGCCTCGCACATCCCGTCCAGCGAGATCGGCCTCGGCTACTTCCAGGAGACCCACCCGGACCGGCTGTTCGCCGAGTGCAGCCACTACAGCGAGCTCATCTCCAGCCCGAAGCAGATGCCCCGGCTGCTGCAGACCGCCATCCAGCACGCGGTGGGCCGCAGCGGGGTGAGCGTGGTGTCGCTGCCCGGCGACATCGCCGGCGAGCCCGCGCCGGAGAAGGCCGCCGAATCGGCCATCGTCACCTCACGGCCGACCGTCCGCCCCGGCGACGCGGAGATCGACGAACTGGTCCGGCTGATCGACGCGGCCGACAAGGTCACCCTGTTCTGCGGCAGCGGCACCGCGGGCGCGCACGCCGAGGTGATGGAGTTCGCCGGAAGGATCAAGTCGCCGGTCGGGCACGCGCTGCGCGGCAAGGAGTGGATCCAGTACGACAACCCGTTCGACGTCGGGATGAGCGGCTTGCTCGGCTACGGCGCCGCCTACGAGGCGACCCACGAGTGCGACCTGCTGATCCTGCTCGGCACCGACTTCCCGTACAACGCCTTCCTGCCGACCGACGTGAAGATCGCCCAGGTCGACGTCCGGCCGGAGATCCTCGGCCGGCGCTCCCGACTGGACCTCGCGGTGTGGGGCGACGTGCGCGAGACGCTGCGCTGCCTGATCCCGCGGGTGCGGGAGAAGAAGAACCGGCGCTTCCTGGACCGGATGCTCAAGAAGCACGCCGACGCGCTGGAGGGCGTGGTCAAGGCGTACACCCGCAAGGTGGACAAGCACGTCCCCGTCCATCCCGAGTACGTGGCCGCCGTCCTCGACGAAGTCGCCGACGACGACGCGGTGTTCACCATCGACACCGGGATGTGCAACGTGTGGGGGGCCCGCTACATCTCGCCCAACGGGCGCCGCCGCATCATCGGTTCCTTCTCCCACGGCTCGATGGCCAACGCGCTGCCGATGGCGATCGGCGCCCAGTTCACCGACCGCCGCCGCCAGGTGATCTCCATGTCCGGGGACGGCGGCTTCTCCATGCTGATGGGCGAGTTCCTGACCCTCGTGCAGTACGACCTGCCGGTCAAGGTGGTGCTGTTCAACAACTCCTCGCTGTCGATGGTGGAACTGGAGATGCTGGTCGCGGGCCTGCCCTCGTACGGCACCGCGAACACCAACCCGGACTTCGCCGCCGTCGCGCGCGCCTGCGGCGCCCACGGCATCCGGGTGGAGAAGCCCAAGGAGCTCGCCGGTGCCCTCAAGGAGGCGTTCAAGCACAAGGGCCCGGCGCTGGTGGACGTCGTCACCGACCCCAACGCCCTGTCCATCCCGCCGAAGATCAGCAAGGAGATGGTGACCGGCTTCGCCCTGTCCGCCTCGAAGATCGTGCTCGACGGCGGGGTGGGCCGGATGGTGCAGATGGCCCGCTCCAACTTGCGCAACGTGCCCCGGCCCTGAGCCCGCCCGGCACCGCGGGGCGGTCCCTGAGCCCGTCCGGCGCCGCGGGGGCGGTCCCTGAGCCTGCCCGGCGCCGCGGGGCGGGCCCGGGGCGGTCCGGGACCGTGGGGCGGGCTGGGGCGGTCCGGGACCGTGGGGCGGGCTGGGGCGGTCCGGGACCGTGGGGCGGCGGAAAGCGTCGTACTCCGGCCAACTTCGGCCGGGCGCGGGCGGATGCCACGGGCAGTTGCGCGGTGGGCGATCGGTTCCCCTGGGCCAACAGGCGCGCCGGTGGTGGTCCGGATACGTCCGGAACCGCATGCCCCGATGGGCAGTTGGGCCCATCCCGGACGGTCGCGGCGGGCGCCGCGCACGGGCGCGCACGACCGGACGGGGTGGTCCGGCCCGGCCCGGGACCCGTACCGGGCCGTCCACGCGTGGCCGAACACCCGGTCGTCCCCGGTCCGCCATGACTGGCCCGTGCCCCAGAGGGCATGGATTCCCGTGAACGTGTTCGAGCTGGAGGGGAACCGACATCGACACGCGGGCGGGGGTCATGAAGAGGCAGGCACGAGGACGCGGTCCCGGGACGGCCGGGGCCTCCTCGGTGAGGACGGCGGAGGCGGACGAGGAGGCCGAGGGCCTCGGGGGAAGGCCCCCCGCGCGGCGGCTGCGGCGCAGGCTGGGGCGGGCGGACCTCAAGGCGGTGCCGGAGGCGCGCCGGGCGCTGCGCGAGCTGCTGCGCCACTGGGGCAGGCCCGGCCGCTCGGAGGTCGCCGAGCTGCTCACCAGCGAACTGGTCACCAACGCGCTGGTGCACACCGACGACGAGGCGATCCTGACGGCCACGGTGACACCGCGCGGACTGCGTGTGGAGGTAAGGGACTTCGTGGCCCGCAGGCCCAGGCCGCGCCCCCAGGGCGGCTGCGACGGCACGAGCGGACGGGGCCTGGTGCTGGTCCAGTCCCTCGCGGACGCCTGGGGCGTGTCCTCGCACGACGTCGGCAAGTCGGTCTGGTTCGAACTGGGCGCGGGCGCCGCGTGAACGCGGACGGGGGCGGGGCCGCCACGGCCCGCCCCCGCCCCCGCCCGGGTCACCCGCGCGGGGTCAGCCGAACTGCTGCTCCAGGTCCTTGAGCTTGCGCTCCAGCGAGTCCAGACGCGGCAGGGCCATCGTGTCGTCCTCCGCGGTGAGGTCGACGGTGACCGGGTCCGACTTGCGCACCGGCTGCAGCGAGGGACGCGCGCGTACGGGCAGCGACTCCGCCGCGGATATGGCAGGCTCCGCGGTGACCTGCGAGGAACCGCGCTCCAGCGCGGCCTGCGGCTGGGCCTCCAGCTCCCGGCCGCCCCGCCCGGGGAAGCCGCGGTGGCCCCGGCTGATCGCCTTCAGCTGCGCCCGCTCGACACGCTCCTGCTCCCGCCGGCGCCTGCGGTTCTCCTCCTTCTGGCGCTTGTCCTCGCGCACCTCCTCGACCGCCTCGTCCAGGCTGCGCACGCCCTCCAGGAGCATCAGCGACCAGGCCCTGTAGGTCTCGCGGGGGGCCCGCAGCCAGCGCACGACACGGATCTGCGGCAGCGGACGCGGGACGAGACCCTGCTCGCGCAGGGCGGCCCGGCGGGTCTGCTTCAGGGCGCGGTCGAACAGCACGGCCGCCGACAGGGACATGCCGGAGAAGAACTGCGGGGCGCCCGCGTGGCCGATGCCCCGCGGCGCGTGCACCCAGTTGAACCAGGCGGCGGCGCCCGCGAACGTCCACACGAGTATCCGGGAGCCGAGCGCCGCGTCGCCGTGGCTGGCCTCGCGGACCGCGAGCACGGAGCAGAACATCGCCGCGCCGTCCAGCCCGAACGGCACCAGGTACTCCCACCCGCCGGTCAGGCCGAGGTTCTGCCGGCCGAAGCCGACCAGGCCGTGGAAGGAGAGCGCGGCGGCGACCGCCGCACAGCAGAACAGCAGTACGTAGGAGGCCGTCCCGTAGACGGCCTCCTTGCGCCTGCGGCGCTCCTCGCTGCGCTCCCACGAGTCGTCCGCGCTCGCGTTCTCCCCGGAGGAGCGCTTGCCGCGCGCGAGCACCGCCACCGCCGCCAGCATGCCCAGGAGCAGTACGGCGCCCGGAAGCAGCCAGTTCAGCGATATGTCGGTCAGTCTCATCTGGGGTCCCTTGCATTGGGATAGGGCGTAACGCCCGCCATAGTGGCCCAATCCCAGCGGCCCTCAGGGGGTTTCGGGGCAAGAGGCCGCCAAGGGAGTGCGGGGGGATGCCCAGGACGGCGTTCTGCTCGAACTGCCGCTTGAGGGGCGGGAGTTGAGTTCGAATAAGACTACCCGGACGGATGGTTCCGCGGAAAGTTCCCGTGAAGGGTGAGAAAGTTGTGAATCAGTCGTGACCGCGGGGGTGTCGTCCGCGCCGGCGATCCTGTGCGGCGCCGCTCAACGGGCGGACGCCGCGACCAGTCCGGCGATCCGGTCCGCGTCGCGGGTGCGCGGGCAGGTGACGCAGGTGTCCTCGGCGCGCACGGTGTAGAAAAGGCAGCAGCCGGCCCGGTCGCGGGTGGGCAGCCGCTCGCCGTCCGGACCGGTCAGCTCCCGGAAGGCGGCCGAGCCGGCGTACGGCGGGGTGGCGCCCGGCAGCAGCAGGTCCAGCTCGCGCAGCGCCCGGTCCTCCTCGCCCAGTAGCCGGGCGACGTACCACAGGCCCTCGGCGATCTCGTCGGTCGCCATGCCCCACAGGGCGCGGCCGCGCCGCCGCATGCGCGGGCCGAAGCCGCCGAGCACCGGTTCCAGGTGCTCGGCGACCGCCGCCCGCACCTCGGCGCGCAGCGCCTCCGCCCCGTCCGCCACCCGGGCGCCGGGCAGCGCGGCCGCCGGGTCGCCGGGCAGGCAGGCGAAGGAGACGGGGCGCACCGCCATGCGGCCGGCGGCGCGGTCGTAGGAGACGTGCGTCACGGGCAGCCGGGGCACCCGGCGGTACAGGAACCAGGGCACGGTGAACAGCAGGCAGGCCGGCCAGGCGTACCGGTGCAGGCCGAAGCCCGCCACGACGTCGGGCCGGGCGCGCGTGCCGTAGTCCCGCAGCACCTGTTCCGCGTCCCGGGCCAGGAAGGCGTCCAGGGCGGCTCCGTCCGAGGTCAGGGAGGAGGCGCGGGTCCAGCCGTCGCCCTCGGGGACCGGCTCGCCGGGGTCCGTCACCGTGACGGTCAGGCCCGGGAAGACCTCGGTGAGACGGGCGTAGGCGCCCGCCACGGCCGACGGGGGCACAGGCATGGGGGCATCACCGTTCCGCGCGCGACTGAGGCTCTACTGAAGTTAGCCTCACCTTACTTCACTGCAACGGAGTGTGAACCTTTGGCCTGTTGCCCCTATGGTGCTTGACGGGCGAGTAACAACCCGTCGTAATGACCCCAAGCACCCCCAAGGCCGGAGGAGGACCGTGAAGCAGGGCGCGCAGGACTCCGCCGGCACCGGCATCCCCGGGCCCCGGCCGGGCGACGGCACCGGTGACAGCGGTGGTTCCGGTGGCACCGGTGGTTCCGGCCCGCGGGTGCCCCGTCAGCCGCGCGCCGAGGACGTGGGACGCGAACGGGTGCCCGGGGCCGCACGGCGGGCGTGGGACGCCGAGGGCGTGCGGGGCGCCCCCCACGACGACCCGGCACCGGCCGGCGCCGTCCGGGGCGAGCACACCCACGGCGAACCGCCCCTGCCGCACCCCCGCCCGCTCGTACGGCGCGCCTCCGTGCGCGGACAGATCCTCGACGCCCTGCGCACCGCGCTGGTCTCCGGGGAGCTGACCCCGGGCGAGGTCTACTCGGCGCCCGCGCTCGGCGAGCGCTTCGGGGTGTCCGCGACCCCGGTCCGCGAGGCGATGCAGCAGCTCGCCGCCGAGGGCGCCGTGGAGGTCGTGCCCAACCGCGGCTTCCGGGTGATCGAGCGCGGCGCACGGGAACTCGCCGAGCTGGCCGAGGTGCGCGCACTGATCGAGGTCCCGGTGATCCTGCGGCTGGCCCGCACCGTGCCGGTCGAGCGCTGGGCCGAACTGCGCCCGCTGGCCGAGGCCACCGTGCGGGCCGCCTCCTCCGGCTGCCGCGCCACCTACGCCGACAGCGACCGCGCCTTCCACGGCGCGCTGCTCTCCCTGGCCGGCAACGGGCAGCTCTCCCGGATCGCCGAGGACGTCCACCGGCGCGCCCAGTGGCCCCTGGTGGGCGCCGCCAGTGGCGCCACCCGCGCCGGGCTGGTCGCCGAGGCCGTGGAGCACACGGCACTCCTGGACGCGCTGATCGCCCGCGACCCGGACACGGTGCGCACCCTCCTGCACAGCCACTTCGCGGCCCAGGACTGAGCCCGGCAGCCGCCCCGCCGGAAGCGCGGGGCGGCGGCCGGCCGACGCTCAGCCGCCGTCCCCGGACGTGGTCGCCGACCTGCCGCAGGCGTCGTGCCAGGCGGCCTTCGCGCCGGAGTCGCCGATCCGGTGGGCGTCGACGACCGCATCCGCCGCGCCCACCACGGACAGCACCGCCGCGGCCGCCCGCACCACGGTCGCCGTGCGCGCCGCCGTGGCCGCCCCCGGCTCAGGCCGTGGCCGCCCCCGGCTCAGGCCGTGGCCGCCCCCGCCGCGGGCGGGGCCGTCAGGTGGCGGGCCAGCCAGGTCGGTACGCCGCCGAGCAGGCGGAACAGGCGGCGCGCCTCCTCCCGCAGCCGTGACGCCTCCGGCTCCGTCTCGGTGTCGGCCAGCGACACCAGTGCCGGTGCCGTGCCGACGAGGTAGCCCAGCTCCTCGCGGATCCGCAGCGACTCGGCGAACCCGTGCCGTGCCTCCGCCAGTTCGCCCTCGCGCAGGGCGAGCCCGGCCAGGTGCCGCCAGGTGAAGGACAGCAGCAGCGGGTCGGGGTGCGCGGTGGCGCCCGCGTGGGCGCGGCGGTAGGCGGCACGCGCGGCCTGCGGCGAGCCGGTCAGGTTCTCGGCGATCAGCCCGCGCCTGAAGTCCAGCAGGGCCCGCCCCGGCGCCCCGGGCGCGATCAGGGCCGCCGCCCGGCCGAGCGCGGACCGCGCCTCGTCGGCCCGGTCCCGTACGCCGTGCAGGGTGGCGGCGTAGGCCAAGTACCCGCGTTCACAAGCGGCCGCGCCCCGCTCGTCGTCGGTGTGCGCGAGGGCCTCCGCGGTGCGCAGCGCGTCCTCGGCATCCTCCCAGCCGGCCTCGGTGTACAGACACCGCTCGACCAGCAGCGAGGTTCTCTGCAGCGCCGCGGCCGCGGTGTCCGGCCGCAGCAGCTCTGCCGCGTCGGTCCAGCACGCGCGTGAGCGCAGCCGCCATACCGCGGTCTGGAGTGGATCGTCACCTGCGGTCGTTCCGTTACCAGACATGGCGGTATGCGCCACGTTGCCCTCCCCGAGCACGCCGTCGAGCCTTGAGTGGTGGCGGCATCTCAGCACGAACTCCGCGGCCCGGCCAAGAGGCTGGGTGAAGGATTTCACAAAGTCGTGGGCCGGGCGCGGCACACGCCGGGGACGGGCGGGCCGTACCCCGCTTCAGCTCATCCGCAGGGCGAGGAAGAAGTCCAGCTTGTCCTCCAGACGGGCGAGGTCACGACCCGTCAACTGCTCGATCCGTCCGATCCGGTAGCGCAGCGTGTTGACGTGCAGGTGGAGCCGGGTGGCGCACCGGGTCCAGGAGCCGTCGCAGTCGAGGAAGGCCTCCAGCGTCGGTATCAGCTCGGCGCGGTGCCGCCGGTCGTAGTCGCGCAGCGGGTCCAGCAGCCGGGCGGTGAAGGCACGCCGCACGTCGTCGGGCACGAAGGGCAGCAGCAGCACGTGCGAGGCCAGTTCCTGGTGGCCCGCCGCGCACACCCGCCCCGGGCGCGCCGCGGCCACCCGGCGGGCGTGCCGGGCCTCCTCCAGCGCCCCGCGCAGCCCCTCCGCCGAGTGCACGGCCGCGCTGACGCCGAGGGTGAGCCGCCCGTCGCCGTCCAGACCGGCCGTCAGCGGGTCCCGTACGGTGCGCAGCAGCGTCTCGGCGACGACGCCGGCCTCGGCGCCGTCCCCCTCGGCCGGGACGGCCGGCAGCGGGACCAGCGCGACGGCCTCGTCCCCGGTGTGCGCGACGGCCATCCGGTCGGAGGGCTCGGGCCCGGCGGGGGAGTACCCGGAGCCGGGGGAGGGGGCGGCGAGGATCTCCTCGAGCAGCGCCTGGGCGACCGGGCCGCTCCCGGCCGCCGTGCCGTCCCCGGCCGCCGTGCCGTCCCCGGCCGCCGTGCCGTCCCCGGCAGCAGCGCCGCCCTCCCACTCGACGCGGGCCACGACCACCTGCCACTGCGGCGCCGACCCCAGGCCGGGCAGCAGCACCGGCGCGGCGACCCGCAGCCGGGCGGCGATCTCGGCGGGCGGCGCCCCGGCCTGCACCAGCTCCAGCACCTCCTGGGCCAGCCGCCTGCGCACCGTGCGGGCCGCCTCCCGCCGGTCCCGCTCGACCGCGATCAGCTGGGTGACGCCGTCCAGCAGGTCCAGCCGTTCGGCGGGCCAGTCGCCCGCGTCCGCCTCGACGGCCAGCACCCACTCCGACAGCACCGACTCACGCCGGTCCCGTCCGTCCGGCACCGCCCGCGCCCCGCGCGCACCGCGTTCGTCCCCGTCCTCCGGCCGGTCCTGCGGCGAGCCGCCGCCGCGGATGGGGAACAGGGAGTACGTCGTCGCGTCCACGGTCACCCGGTGGGGGCCGCGCCGGCCGGTGCGGCCGGCCGCCAGGTGCTCGGCGGCGAGCGTGGCGCACAGCTCGGCGGGCGGCGCCGCCCCGGCGGCCTTGGGGCCCGCGATCAGCCGGCCGGTGGGGGAGAGCAGCCAGGCCCGCAGGTCCAGGTCCGAGCCCAGCAGGTCCAGCACCACGTCGGGGCCGCCGCCCGCCGGGCCGGAGGTCATCATTCGCCGGTGCCGGTCCACCACGGCGGCGAGGTCCCCGGCGCGCTCGCCGGACACCTGCCGTACGACGTGCTCGGTGACGGTGGCGAACGCCACCGACTCGTTGACCGCGAACAGCGGCAGCCGGTGCCGGGCGCAGGCCGCCACCAGGTCCTCCGGCACCTCGCCCAGCTCGGCCTCGCCCGCGGCCACCGCGGCCACGCCCGCCTGCACCAGGATCCGCACGAAGGGCTCGGAGTCGGCGGCGTCGCGCCGCCAGGCGAGCCCGGTCAGCACCAGCTCGCCGCCGGAGAGGTAGCGGCTGGGGTCGCGCAGGTCGGTGGTCATCACACCGCGGACGGTGCGGTCCAGCTCGTCCTGCCCGCCGAGCAGCTTCAGGCCCAGCGCGTCGGTGTCCAGCAGTGCGCGCAGCCGCATGTGTCGTTCGCCGCCGTTCTTTCGTCTCGGGAAACCGTTGATGATCTTGTGAGGAGGGGGGCCGGGCCGTACGGCCGGACGACGGCCGGGCGACGGCCGTACCGGGGCAGGGGCCGTGGCCTGTGTTTCCAGGGGGAATCACCGGGGTGACCGAAGGCCTCCGTTCATACGAATCTACAAGATGCCCGGCCTGGCCAGCCAAACCCTTGGGCGTTTCGGTGACTGACCCTTCGGCGTACACGGCGGTGTACTGAGGCCACCGCCCGTAAAAAGCACATGAACGAGCCGCACCGCCGCACCGGACGGGACCTGCCCGGACCACCCTGTGAGAGCGAGCCACGAGACGAGGAAGCGAGCCGGTCATGGAGTTCCTTCGCCCCGCCAGCTGGGAGGAGGCGCTCGCCGCGAAGGCCGAGCACCCCACCGCCGTGCCCATCGCCGGCGGCACCGACGTGATGGTCGAGATCAACTTCGGTCACCGTCGGCCCGAGTACCTCCTCGACCTCAACCGCGTCCGCGACCTGTACGAGTGGGAGACCGGCGAGCGGAGCGTGCGGCTGGGCGCCTCCGTCCCCTACACGAAGATCATGGAGAACCTCCGGGCCGAGCTGCCGGGGCTGGCGCTCGCCTCGCACACGGTCGCCTCCCCGCAGATCCGCAACCGCGGCGGCGTCGGCGGCAACCTCGGCACGGCCTCGCCCGCCGGCGACGCCCACCCCGCGCTCCTCGCGGCGGGCGCCGAGGTGGAGGCGGAGTCGGCGGCGCGCGGCGTGCGGCGCATCCCGGTCGACGCGTTCTACACCGGCGTCAAGCGCAACGCGCTCGCACCCGACGAGCTGATCCGGGCCGTGCACATCGCGAAGGCCGACGGCCCGCAGCAGTTCTCCAAGGTCGGCACCCGCAACGCCATGGTCATCGCGGTGTGCGCGTTCGGCCTCGCCCTGCACCCGGCCACCCGCACCGTGCGCACCGGCATCGGCTCCGCCGCCCCGACCCCCGTCCGGGCGAAGGAGGCCGAGGAGTTCCTGGGCGCGGCGCTGGAGGAGGACGGCCTGTGGGACAGCGGCCGGACCATCGCCCCGTCGGTGGCCGGGCGGTTCGCCGAGCTGTGCTCCGCCGCCTGCGACCCGATCGACGACGTCCGCGGCACCGCCGCCTACCGCCGCCACGCGGTCGGCGTCATGGCCCGCCGGACCCTCACCTGGACCTGGGAGTCGTACCGCGGCGCCCGCAACGCCCCGGAAGGAGCCGCGTGATGCGCGTCAGTCTCACCGTCAACGGACGCCCGCAGCAGGCCGACGACGTCTGGGAGGGCGAGTCCCTGCTCTACGTGCTGCGCGAGCGGCTCGGCCTGCCCGGCTCCAAGAACGCCTGCGAGCAGGGGGAGTGCGGCTCCTGCACCGTACGCCTGGACGGCGTGCCCGTGTGCTCCTGCCTGGTCGCCGCCGGACAGGCCGAGGGCCGCGAGGTGGTGACCGTGGAGGGGCTGGCCGCGTACGCGCGGCGGCGGTCCGGCGCGGAGGACGGGGGCGCGGGGGAGCACGGCGGCGCGGCGGAGGACGCCGGCGCCGGGGAGGACGGCGGGGGCGGGCGACTGGCCCCGGTCCAGCGGGCGTTCCTGGACGCCGGCGCGGTCCAGTGCGGCTTCTGCACCCCGGGCCTGCTCGTCGCCGCCGACGACCTGCTGGAGCGCAACCCCGACCCCACCGACGAGGACATCCGCGAGGCCCTCTCGGGCAACCTGTGCCGCTGCACGGGCTACGAGAAGATCATGGACGCGGTCCGCCTGGCGGCCGCCCGGCAGTCCGAGGGGGAGCGGGCATGACCGACGGCGCCCCCACCAGGATCACGCAGGCCGCACGGACCGGCGGCGGCATCGGCGAATCCACGCTCCGCCCGGACGGCACCCTGAAGGTCACCGGCGAGTTCGCGTACTCCTCCGACCTGTGGCACGAGGACATGCTCTGGGGCCAGATCCTGCGCTCCCCGCACGCGCACGCCGAGATCCTCTCCATCGACACCGGCGAGGCCCTCGCCGTCCCGGGCGTGTACGCCGTGATGACGTACGACGACCTGCCCACCGAGGTCAGGCACTACGGACTGGAGATCCGCGACACCCCGGTCCTCGCCCACGGCAAGGTCCGCCACCACGGTGAGCCGGTCGCCCTCGTCGCCGCCAACCACCCGGAGACCGCCCGCCGCGCCGCCGACCGGATCAGGGTCGGCTACCGGGAGCTGCCCGTCGTCACCGACGAGGCCTCCGCGACCGCACCGGACGCCGTCCTGGTGCACGAGAACCGCACCGATCACCACGCGGGCCGCGTCCCCCACCCCAACATCCTGCACCGCCAGCCCATCGTGCGCGGCGACGTCGAACGGGCCGCCGCCGAGGCCGACTTCGTGGTCCGCGGCGAATACGTCTTCGGCATGCAGGACCAGGCCTTCCTCGGCCCCGAGTCCGGTCTGGCCGTGCCCGAGGAGGACGGCGGCGTCCACCTCTACATCGCCACCCAGTGGCTGCACTCCGACCGGCGCCAGATCGCGCCCGTCCTCGGGCTGCCCGAGGACAAGGTGCGGATGACGCTGGCCGGCGTCGGCGGGGCGTTCGGCGGGCGCGAGGACCTGTCGATGCAGATCCACGCCTGCCTGCTGGCGCTGCGCACCGGCAGGCCCGTCAAGATGGTCTACAACCGCTACGAGTCGTTCTTCGGCCACGTCCACCGCCACCCCGCCAGGCTGTCCTACGAGCACGGGGCCACGCGCGACGGCAGGCTCACCCACGTCAGGTGCCGTATCGTCCTCGACGGCGGCGCGTACGCCTCCGCCTCCCCGGCGGTCGTCGGCAACGCCTCCTCGCTCGGCGTCGGCCCGTACGAGGTCGGCGACGTGGACATCGAGGCCCTCGCCCTCTACACCAACAACCCGCCCTGCGGCGCCATGCGCGGCTTCGGCGCGGTCCAGGCCTGCTTCGCCTACGAGGCGCAGATGGACAAGCTCGCCGACGCCGTCGGCATGGACCGGGTGGAGTTCCGGCGGCTCAACGCCATGTCCCAGGGGTCGGTGATGCCGACCGGGCAGGTCGTCGACTCCCCGGCCCCGGTCGCCGAACTCCTGCGCCGGGTCAAGGAGATGCCGATGCCGCCCGAGCGCCAGTGGGAGAGCTCCGAGGGCGCCGACGTACGGCAGCTGCCCGGCGGCCTGTCCAACACCACCCACGGCGAGGGCGTGGTGCGCGGGGTGGGCTACGCGGTCGGCATCAAGAACGTGGGCTTCTCCGAGGGCTTCGACGACTACTCCACCGCCCGCGTCCGCCTGGAGGTGGTGGCCGGGGAGCCGGTGGCCACCGTGCACACGGCGATGGCGGAGGTCGGCCAGGGCGGTGTCACCGTGCACGCGCAGATCGCCCGCACCGAGCTGGGCGTCGCCCGGGTGACCATCCACCCCGCCGACACCCGCGTGGGCAGCGCCGGTTCTACCTCGGCCTCCCGGCAGACGTACGTCACCGGGGGCGCGGTGCGGCACGCCTGCGCACTCGTCCGCGAGAAGGTGCTGGAGCTGGGGCGCCGCAGGTTCGGCTCCCGGCATCCCGCGTGGGCGGGCCCCGGACTCCTCCTGGCGGACGGCAAGGTGGTCACCGGCGGCGGCGAGGTGCTCGCCGGTCTGGCGGACGTCCTCGGGGACGAGGCGGTCGAGGCCGAGGAGGAGTGGCGGCACCGGCCGACCGAGCCCTTCGACCCGCGCACCGGCCAGGGCAACGGGCACGTGCAGTACTCCTTCGCCGCGCACCGCGCCGTCGTCGAGGTCGACACCGAACTCGGCCTGGTGAAGGTGATCGAGCTGGCCTGCGCCCAGGACGTCGGCAAGGCGCTCAACCCGCTGTCCGTGGCCGGCCAGATCCAGGGCGGCACGGTCCAGGGACTGGGCATGGCGGTGATGGAGGAGATCGTCGTCGACCCGCGGACCGCGAAGGTGCGCAACCCGTCCTTCACGGACTACCTGATCCCCACCATCCTCGACACCCCGCCCATGCCCGTCGACATGCTCGAACTCGCCGACGAACACGCCCCGTACGGGCTGCGCGGCGTCGGCGAGGCGCCCACCCTGTCCTCCACCCCGGCCGTGCTCGCGGCGATCCGCGACGCGACGGGGCTGGAGCTGAACCGGACGCCGGTGCGTCCGGAGCACCTGACCGGCCGCAACGGCTGAGTCTCCCGGGGGACTTCACCCCGCGGGCCGGCCGACCTGCCCTGCCGCCGTCCCACCCTGCCGCCGTCACCGGGGCGGGAGGACGCGCCGGTGCCGGATGGCGTGCCCGGGCCGGTGGTCGGGGACGCGTCGGTGGCCGGGGACGGGCCGGTGGGGTGAGGGCTTCCGGCGCGGCGCGCCGCCGCCTCACCCCGCGCCGCCGCCTCACGCGCGGCGCAGCAGCTTGTTCACCGCCCGCCCGAACACCGCCCGCGCCGCGCGCTCCAGCACGGGGTCGAAGAGGGAGGGCAGGAAACGCACCCGCAGCTCCTCCCGCCACAGCACGCGGGTACGTCCCCCGGGACCCGGCCGCACCTCGATCTCGGCCCAGCCGAGGACCACGCGGCCCCGCTTCTCCAGCCGGCACACCCCCGGCTCGCCGTCGGCCGGCGGGCGCCAGACGGTGACCTCCATGGGGTCGTCGAAGCCGAGCGGGCCGACGGCCGAACGGGCCACGATCCGCGTGCCCTCACCGTCCGGCGCGGGGGTGACCACGGTGACGCGGGTCAGCGGGACGGCGTCGGCGTGCCGCTGCCACTGCGTGAGCCGGCGCCAGGCCTCGTCGAGGGGGAGCGGCGCCGTGCGTTGGAGGGAGAAGTTGACCACGGCACGATCGTAGGCAACTTCAAGGGGTGCTCCGCGCGTTCGGCCCCGGCTCACACGGTTGGCCGAGCGCGCGGCCCGGCCCGCCGAAGTGCGCGAGGGCGTGCCGGGGCGGGGTGCGGGGGTGCGGTGCGGCGGCGCGCGACCCGGCGGTACGCGCCGCGACCGTCCGCGCCGTCACCCCGCGCGCCGCGACCGTTCCCGCGCGTCCGGGCGCGCTACGGCCGGTACACCTCCCCCGGCTCCGCCTTCCCCGGCGCCAGCAGTTGCGGCACGGTGACGAAGACGTACCCCCGCTCCTTGAGCGCGTCGATGACGCCGGGCACGGCGGGCACCGTGCCCGGGTAGATGTCGTGCAGCAGGATGATGCCGTCGCGGGAGGCCTGGGCGAGCACGCGCTTGGTGATCAGCGCGGAGTCGCTGGTGGCGTAGTCCTTGGCGGTCACGCTCCACAGCACCTCCGACATGCCGAGTTCCTTGCAGATCTCGTGCACGGTGGCGTTGGTGCGGCCCTGCGGCGGGCGCATCAGCGTGGGCTTGCGCCCGGTCAGCCGCTCTATCGCCTCGTTGGTGCGCGTGAGTTCGTCGCGTACGCGAGCCGGGGGTATCCGGGTGAGTATCTGGTGGTCCCAGGTGTGGCTGGCCACCTCGTGGCCCTCGGCCGCCATCCGCCGGACCAGCTCCGGGTACTTCTCGATGTGCCGTGCGCCGAGCAGGAAGAAGGTGGCCGGGACCCTCTTCTCCTTGAGGATGTCCAGCAGCCGGGGGGAGTTCTCGCTCGGCCCGGCGTCGAAGGTGAGTGCGATGCACTTGGCCTCGCGGCAGTCGACCGTGCCGAAATCGGCCGGCGCGCCCGCCACCGCCCGGGCGCGGGCGGTGCTCGGCATGGTGCGGTCCCCCTCCTGCCCGCAGCCGGTGAGGACGGGCGCCAGACAGACGGCCGCGGCCAGCGCGGCGACGGCCCGTCGGACGACCCTCCGTTCCCCAGGCCCCCGTTTCCCGGCCCCCCGTTCTCCGAGCGCCCGTTCCCCGGCGCCCCGTTCTCCGAGCCACCGTCCCGCGGCCCCCCGTCCCGTGGTCCGCCGGCCCCCGAGTACGCTCGCTCTCCACCCCTCCCGCACTCCGGACTCACCGCCCGGGCGCTCCGCCCGGCCCCCCGGCCCCGACCTCGCCGCCCGCCCCGCTTTCGCCATCGTCCGCAACCCCTGCCCGGTTTCCGCCGTCTTCTTTGTCGCCGAAGCCATGCCGGGACTCTATACAGTGTGTATAGACGTGGTGTATAGCGGGGTCGAAAATGTGACCGACGGATCTCTGCTCGGTCTACGGGCGCGGGTGCTCGGCCGACGGGCGCCGATGTGTGCCGTCCTGCCAGGGGGTTACTCAAGCCATCACGCGAGTGAAGGCGAGAGGGAGGAGAGTCCCGTGAGCGGACGGACCTGGCACCGGGCCCTGGTGACCGGCGGAGCCGGCTTCGTGGGATCCCATCTGTGCGCGCGGCTGCTCGACGCCGGAACGGGCGTCGTGTGCCTGGACAATCTGGCCACCGGCGCGCACGCCAACGTCGCCGAACTCGAGCGGCGCCGCGGCTTCCGCTTCCTCCGTGCCGACACCACCGACCCCGGCGCCCTGCGCGGTCTGCCCGGCCGCTTCGACCTGGTCCTGCACCTCGCCTGCCCGGCCTCGCCCGCCGACTACCTGCGGCTGCCGCTGGAGACCCTGGAGGCCGGCAGCGCCGGCACCCGCAACGCCCTCGAACGCGCCCGCACCGACGGCGCCCGCTTCCTGCTCGCCTCCACCTCCGAGGTCTACGGCGACCCGCTGGAGCACCCACAGCGCGAGGACTACTGGGGCAACGTCAACCCCGTCGGCCCGCGCAGCGTCTACGACGAGTCCAAGCGCTTCGCCGAGGCGCTGGTCACCGCGCACCGCGCCACGCACGGCACCGACACCGCCATCGCGCGCATCTTCAACACCTACGGCCCCCGCATGCGCACCGGCGACGGCCGCGCCGTCCCCACCTTCGTCGCCCAGGCGCTGGACGGCCTGCCCCTCACCGTCGCCGGTGACGGCAGCCAGACCCGGTCGCTGTGCTACGTCGACGACACGGTCGACGGAGTGCTCGCCCTGGCCGCCTCGCGCGAGCCGGGGCCGGTCAACATCGGCGGCACGGACGAGATCACCGTGCTGGAGCTGGCCCGCCGGATCGTGGACCTCACCGGCTCCTCCTCCCGCATCCGGTTCGTCGACCGCCCCGTGGACGACCCCGGCCGGCGCCGGCCCGACACCCGGCTGGCCCGCGAGCGGCTCGGCTGGCAGCCGCGCGTGGACTGGTCCGAGGGCCTGCGGCGCACCATCGGCTGGTTCTCCCGCGCCGTGGCCGCCTGAGCACCCGCAGGGGGCTACCCCCACACGCGCCCGGTGCGGGGGCGCGCGGGGTCGCGGTCGCCTTCGCCGGGGCCCGCGCCCGGTGCGGGGTCGCGGTCGCCTTCGCCCGGGCCTGCGTCCGGCGCGCTGCCCCGGTCACCGGTGCCCGGTCCGTCCTGCCCGCGGTGAGTCGACCGCGGTGTCCCGAACCGTACTGCGGCCGCCCGCCGGCAGGTCTCACACAGCGTCCCCAAATCGTGACATGAGGTGAGAAAGCGGTCTTTCACGGTGCCAGTTGACTTCACGCGTTTGAGACAGGCGAGGCGCGGCACCCAGAAGCCCGGAGCCCCGACCGGCACAGGAGCCCACTCGCACCACAGAGCCGAGAACGCGGTCCGCGGGCCCCACGAGCCGCAAGTCCCCACGCAGAACCTTCCGCCAACGGGACGGAGCCGCCCCCATGCGCATCCTTGGTATCAACGCCCTGTTCCACGACCCGGCCGCCGCCCTCGTCGTCGACGGCCGCACGGTCGCGGCCGCCGAGGAGGAGCGCTTCAGCCGACGCAAGCACGGCAAGCGCCCGGTGCCGTTCTCCGCGTGGGAACTGCCGGAGCTCTCCGCCCGCTGGTGCCTGGAACACGCGGGCGTACGGCCGGAGGAACTGGACGCCGTCACCTACTCCTTCGACCCCGCCCTCGCCCGGCCCGCCGCCGACCTGGGCCTGTCCGACCCGTGGGACCCGCTGCGCCTGGAGTACGCGCGCCGCGCCCCGGAGTTCCTCGCCGAGGCGCTGCCCGGCCTGGACCCGGCCAAGGTCGTCTTCGTGCCGCACCACATCGCGCACGCCGCCTCCGCCGGTCCCGCCTCCCCGCACCCGGACAGCGCCGTGCTCGTCCTGGACGGCCGCGGCGAGGCCGCCTCCCACCTCGCGGGCCGCTTCCACGACGGCAAGCTCGACACACTCGCCGCACAGGCCCTGCCCGACTCCCTCGGCCTCGTCTACGAGGAACTCACCGCACACCTCGGCTTCCTGCGCAGCAGCGACGAGTACAAGGTCATGGCGCTCGCCTCCTACGGCAAGCCGCGCTTCCTGCCCCAGTTGCGCCCCCACGTCCACGCCACGTCCGACGGCGGCTTCCGCGCCCACGACGTCGACTGGGCCGCCCTCGCCCCGCCGCGCGGCAGGCACGAGCCATGGACCCGGGACCACGCCGACCTCGCGGCCAGTTGCCAGGCGGTGCTGGAGGAGGTCCTGCTCGAACTCGTCCACTGGCTGCACCGGGAGGCGGGCGGCGAAGCCCTCGCCATGGCCGGCGGCGTCGCCCTCAACTGCGTCGCCAACTCGGCGATCGCCGCCCGGGGCCCGTACCGGCACGTGTGGGTCCAGCCCGCCGCCGGCGACGCCGGCACCGCGCTGGGCGGCGCCCTGTACCTCGCCGCGAGCGAGGGCGAGACGCCCGGACCCATGCCGGGCGCCGACCTCGGCCGCGGCTGGAGCGACGACGAACTGCGCCACTGGCTCGAGGAGGCCGGCGTACCGTACGAACGGCCCGACGACATCGCCGCGACGGTCGCCCGGGAACTGGCCCGCGACGGCGTGGTCGCCTGGTTCCAGGGCCGCAGCGAGTACGGCCCGCGCGCCCTCGGCCACCGCTCCCTGCTCGCCCATCCCGGCCGTGCCGAGAACCTGGAACGGCTCAACCGGGTCAAGGGCCGCGAGGAGTTCCGGCCGGTCGCGCCCATGGTGCTCGCCGAACGCGCCCACGAACTGTTCCAAGGGCCCCTCCCCAGCCCGTACATGCTCTTCGTGCACGACGTCCACCGCGACTGGCGCGCCCGCATCCCGGCCGTGGTGCACGTCGACGGCACCGCCCGCATCCAGACCGTCGACGAGCGGCACGAACCGCTGGTCGCCCGCATGCTGCGGGACTTCGAACGGCACACCGGACTGCCCGTCGTCGTCAACACCAGCCTGAACACCGCCGGCCGGCCCATGGTCGACGACCCGCGCGACGCGCTGGAGTGCTTCGGCAGCGCGCCCGTGGACCTGCTGGCCATCGGCCCGTACGCGGTGCGCAGGGGAAGGGCGTACGCATGAGCCGCACCGACGGCCACCGCGACCGCCGCGCCGCCGGCCACCGGACCGCCGGCCACCACGACGGCCACGCCGCCGGGCCCGCCTACGCCGTGGTCGTGCCCACCCTGGCCCGGGCCACCCTCGCCGACTGCCTGGCCGCGCTCGCCGCCGCCATCGGGCCGCCCCCGGAGGAGATCGTCCTCGTGGACGACCGGCCCGACCCCGAACCCGGCGCCCTGGACCACCCGCTGAGCGTCCTCGGCGAACTCCGCGACCGCACCACCGTGCTCACCAGCGGCGGCCGCGGACCCGCCGCCGCCCGCAACACCGGGCTGCGCGCCGTCACCACGCCCTGGGTGGCCTTCCTCGACGACGACGTCCAGGTGGGCCCGCACTGGTGCGACCAGCTCACCCAGGACCTGGCCGAGGCGAGCCCCGACACCGGCGCCGTCCAGGGGGTGATCGCGGTGCCCCTGCCGGGGGAGCGGCGCCCCACCGACTGGGAGCGCAACACCGCCGGACTCGCACAGGCCCGCTGGATCACCGCCGACATGGCCTACCGCACCGAGGCGCTCAAGCAGGTCGCCGGCTTCGACGAACGCTTCCGGCGCGCCTTCCGCGAGGACGCCGACCTCGCGCTGCGCGTCCTGGACGCCGGCTGGCGCATCCGCCAGGGCCGCCGCACCACCCGGCACCCGGTGCGCCCCGCCGACCGCTGGGTGTCCCTGCGCGCCCAGCGCGGCAACGCCGACGACGCGCTCATGCTGCGCCTGCACGGACGCGACTGGTGGCAGAAGGCGGTCGCCCCGCGCGGCCGCATCCGCTCCCACCTCGCCATCACCGCCGCGGGCGCCGGCGCCTGCGCCCTCGCGCTGGCCGGGCGCCGCCGCGCCGCGGCCGTCGCCGCGCTCGGCTGGGCGGCGGGCACCGCGGAGTTCGCCTGGGCGCGCATCGCGCCCGGGCCACGCACCCGTGAGGAGGTGACCACCATGGTCGCCACCAGCGTCCTCATCCCCCCGGTGGCCGGCTGGCACTGGCTGAGCGGGCTGTGGCGGCACCGCCGTGCCCCCGCCTGGCGGGAGGGGGAGGTGGCGCCGTGAACCGTCCGCCGCCCGCCGTCCGCGCGGTGCTCTTCGACCGGGACGGCACCCTCGTCGAGGACGTCCCCTACAACGGCGACCCCGCCCAGGTCCGCCCCGTCGACGGCGCCCGCGACGCCGTACGGCTGCTGCGCGCCCGGGGCGTGCGCACCGGCGTCGTCACCAACCAGTCCGGCGTGGCACGCGGTCTGGTGTCCGCCGCGGACGTCCGCCGCGTCAACGCACGCGTGGACGCGCTGCTCGGCCCGTTCGACGTGTGGGCCGTGTGCCCGCACGGGCCCGGCGAGGGCTGCCCCTGCCGCAAGCCGCGGCCCGGCCTGATCCTCACGGCCGCGGCCCGGCTCGCCGTCGAGCCCGCCGCCGTGGTCGTGATCGGCGACATCGGCGCCGACGTCGAGGCCGCCCGGCGCGCCGGCGCCCACGGCGTCCTCGTGCCCACCCCCGTGACCCGGCCCGAGGAGACGGCCGCCGCACCCCATGTGGCGCCGGACCTGGCGACGGCCGTCCGCGCCGCGCTCGCCGGACCCCCCTGGCCCGCCGCCCCGGCCGCCGGCGGAGACCGCCGGGAGAACACCCCGCCCGCCACCGTCCCGGGCTGCCGGCACACCGGTCCCGCACACGCCGTCCCGGGCCCTCAGCAGGCCGACCCCGCACACGCCGCCCCGCCACACGCCGACCCTCAACACCCCGACCCCGCACACCCCGGCCCCCAACACCCCGACCCCGCACACGCATACGCCGACCCCGCACACGCCGGCCGCGAAGCCGGTCACGGCCGGAGGCCCCGATGAAGGCCCTCGTCACCCGACTCGACAGCTTCGGCGACGTCCTGCTCGCCGGGCCCGCCGTCCGCGCCGTCGCCGCCCGCGCCGACCACGTCACCCTGCTGTGCGGGCCGCGCGGCGAGCCGGCCGCGCGGCTGCTGCCCGCCGTGGACGAGATCCTGGTGTGGGACGCGCCCTGGGCCGGCTTCGAACCGCCGCCCGTCGACCGCGCGGCGACCGACGCCCTCCTGGACCGTCTGGCCGCCCTGGACGCCGGCACCGCCCTCGTCCTGACCTCCTTCCACCAGTCCCCGCTGCCCACCGCCCTGCTGCTGCGCCTGGCCGGCGTCCGCCGCATCGCCGCCGACAGCGTGGACTACCCCGGCTCGCTGCTCGACGTGCGCCACCAGCGCGCCCCGCACGCCCACGAGGCCGAGGCCGCCCTCGACCTCGCCGAGGCCGCCGGCTTCCCGCGCCCCGACGACGGGCGGCCGCGGGTCCTGCCCCCGCCGGACACCACCCACCTCACCGGCCCCGGGCCGTACGTCGTGCTGCACCCCGGGGCCAGCGTCCCCGCCCGTGCCTGGAGCCCGGGACGCTGCGCGCAGGCCGTGCGGGAACTGGCCGCGGCCGGACACCGGGTCGTCGTCACCGGCGGCCGGGGCGAGAAGGACCTCACCTCCCGGGTGGCCGGCGCCCACGGCCTGGACCTCGGCGGCCGCACCGGCGCGCCCGAACTGTCCGGCGTGCTGGCGGGCGCCCGCGCCGTCGTCACCGGCAACACCGGCCCCGCCCATCTGGCCGCCGCCGTGGGCACCCCCGTCGTCTCCCTGTTCGCCCCCGTCGTGCCCGCCGAGCGCTGGCGCCCCTACGGCGTCCCCTGCGTGCTGCTCGGCGACCAGCGCGCGCCGTGCGCCGGCAGCCGCGCCCGGAACTGCCCGGTGCCCGGGCACCCCTGCCTGGAGTCGGTGACCGCCAACGACGTGCTCGCCGCCGTGGAGAAGGTGATGCAGGCGTGAGAATCCTGATCTGGCACGTGCACGGCTCCTGGACGACCGCGTTCGTCCAGGGCCCGCACACCTACGTCGTCCCGGTCACCCCCGGCCGCGGGCCCGACGGCCTCGGCCGCGCCCGCACCTTCGACTGGCCCGACTCGGTGATCGAACTGCCGCCGGAGAGGCTGCGCGACGCGGACATCGACGTCGTCGTCCTGCAACGCCCGCACGAGTACGACCTGGTACGGCGGTGGCTCGGCCGGCGCCCGCCCATGGTGTACCTGGAGCACAACGCCCCGCTCGGCGACGTGCCCGACACCCGGCACCCGGTCGCCGGCCTGCCCGGCCCTGTGCCGCTCGTGCACGTCACCCACTTCAACCGCCTGATGTGGGACGCCGGGGGCGCCGACACCACCGTCGTCGAGCACGGCGTCGTCGACCCGGGCCCGCTGTGGACCGGCGAACTGCCGCACGCGGCCGTCGTCGTCAACGAACCGGTGCGGCGCGGCCGTACCACCGGCACCGACCTGCTGCCGGGCTTCGCGCGGGCCGCCCCGCTCGACGTCTTCGGCATGGGCACCGACGGCCTCGCCGGCCGGCTCGGCCTGCCCCCCGGCCGCTGCCGCTCCCACGAACTGGTGCAGCGGGAACTGCACCGGGCGATGGCAAGGCGCCGTGTGTACCTCCACCCGGTCCGCTGGACCTCCCTCGGCCTGTCGCTGCTGGAGGCGATGCACCTGGGCATGCCCGTGGTCGCCCTCGCCACCACCGAGGTCACCGAGGCCGTGCCCCCGGGCGCCGGGGTGGTCTCCAACCGGATCGACGTACTCACCGACGCCGTACGGGACTTCGTCGCTGATCCGGGGTACGCCCGCACGGTCGGCGAGCAGGCGCGCGCCGCCGCGCTCTCCCGCTACGGACTGACCCGCTTCCTGGACGACTGGGAGCGGCTGCTGAAGGAGGTGACCCGATGAGGATCGCCATGGTGTCCGAGCACGCGAGCCCGCTCGCCGCGCTCGGCGGCGTCGACGCCGGCGGCCAGAACGTGTACGTGGCCCGCCTCACCGAGGAGTTGGCCCGCCGCGGACACGACGTCACCGTCCACACCCGCCGCGACGGCCCGGACCTGCCCGACCGCGTGCCGCTGCCCGGCGGCGGCATGGTCGAGCACGTGCCGGCCGGGCCGCCCGAAGTCCTCCCGAAGGACGCCCTGTTCGAGTACATGCCGGCCTTCGGCGGCCATCTGGCCCGCGTCTGGCGCCACGAGCGGCCCGACGTGGTGCACGCCCACTTCTGGATGTCCGGCATGGCCTCCCTGCTCGGCGCCGGCCCGCACGGCATCCCGGTCGTCCACACGTACCACGCCCTCGGCACCGTCAAGCGCCGCCACCAGGGCAGGGACGACACCAGTCCGCGCGAACGCATCGGCATCGAACGGCAGATCGGCCGCACCTGCGAACGGGTCCTGGCGACCTGCACCGACGAGGTCCACGAACTCGCGGACATGGGCATCTCCCCGGGCCATGTCTCCGTGGTGCCCTGCGGGGTGGACGCCGGCCACTTCCACCCGCGCGCCGACGCCTGCGGCGCGCCCGCCCGCGTCCAGCGGCACCGGCTGCTCGCCTGCGGCCGGCTCGTCCGCCGCAAGGGCTACGACCAGGCCATCCGCGCCCTCACCCGGATCCCGCACGCCGAACTCCTCGTCGCCGGCGGCCCGCCGGCCGCGCTGCTGCACACCGAACCCGAGGCCGAACGGCTGCGCCGGCTGGCCGAACAGGAGGGCGTCGGCGACCGGGTACGGCTGCTCGGCGCCGTCGACCCGCGGCGGATGCCCGCCCTGATCCGCAGCGCCGACCTGGTGCTGTGCACACCGGTGTACGAGCCGTTCGGGATCGTGCCGCTGGAGGCCATGGCCTGCGCGGTGCCCGTCGTCGCCACCGACGTCGGCGGCCACCGCGACTCGGTGGCCGACGGGCGCACCGGCCGGCTGGTCCCCGGGGGCGACCCCGCGGCCGTCGCCGCCGCCGTGCGCGAACTGCTCGGCAGCGACCGCACCCGCCACCGCTACGGCGCGGCCGGCCGCGAACGCGTCCTCGCCCGCTTCACCTGGGCGCGCGTCGCCGACGGCGCCGAACAGGTCTACCGGCGCGTCACGGCCGCCCACGAGCCGAAGCCGGAGGTGGCGTGATGCCCGCCGTACCCGGAGGTGGCGTGATGCCCGCCGTACGCCGTCCCCCCACCGAGTTCCCGGAGGTGACGCCATGAGCGTCGGGACACCGGCCGTCACCGGCCACTGCGACGAACTCCTGGACGCCCTCGGGCAGTTCCGCGGCTCCGCGCACATCACCCAGCGGTGGGGGGAACGGCTCGCCGCCGTCCTCGGGGGCGGCGGGCGGCTGCTCGCCGCGGGCAACGGAGGCAGCGCCGCCCAGGCCCAGCACCTCACCGCCGAACTCGTCGGCCGCTACCGCGACGACCGGCCGCCGTTCTCCGCGATCGCCCTGCACGCGGACACCTCCAGCACCACCGCCATCGCCAACGACTACGGCGTGGACGCGGTGTTCGCCCGCCAGGTGCGCGCCCACGGCCGCCGCGGCGACGTCCTGATGCTGCTGTCCACCAGCGGCGCCAGCGCGAACCTGCTGTCCGCCGCCGACGCCGGCCGCGCCGCCGGCCTGCGCGTGTGGGCGCTGACCGGCCCGGCACCCAACCCGCTCAGCGCGGGCAGCGACGAGGCGCTGTGCGTGGCCGGGGCGTCCACGGCCACCGTGCAGGAACTCCACCTGGTCGCCGTGCACATGGTCTGCGCGGCCTTCGACGCCGCCGTCGAGCGGCACGGGAGGTGACATGACGGGCAAGGCACCCCTGGTCGTGGTGGGCGACGCCCTGCTGGACCGCGACCTGACCGGACACGCGGACCGGCTCGCGCCCGACGCGCCCGTACCGGTCGTCGCCGACTGCGACGAGCGGGTACGGCCGGGAGGCGCCGCCCTGACCGCGTACCTCGCCGCCCGCGACGGCCGCGACGTCACCTTGGTCACCGGCCTGGACGACGGCCCGGCCGGCCGGGAGCTGCGCCGGCTGCTCGAACCCTGGCTGAGGCTGGTCCCCCTGCCGACGACCGGAGCGCTGCCGGAGAAGACCCGCGTGCTCGCCCAGGGCCGCCCCGTGGTCCGCCTGGACCGCGGCGACGGCCGCGTCCTGCGGGCCACCGCCGAGGCCCGTACGGCGCTGTCCGGCGCCCGCGCCGTCCTGGTCTCCGACTACGGCCGCGGCGCGGCGGACGCCCTGCGCGAGGAGCTGGCCGGACGGCCCCCGGTGGTCTGGGACCCCCACCCGCGCGGCGGCCCCCCGGTGCCGGGCACCCGCCTGGTCACCCCGGCCCGCGCGGAGGCGCACGCCTTCGCCGCGGCCCTGGACGCCGGCCCCGGGCACGACGGCGCCGCCGACCGGTCCGCCCCCGGCAACGCACTGCGCGCCGTCGCCCACGAGGCCACCGCCCTGGTACGGCACTGGCGGGTCGCCGCCGTCACGGTGACCCTCGGGGCGCGCGGCGCGCTGCTGTCGTACGGCGAGCACCCGCTGCTGGTCCCGGTGACCGCCGCCCACCACGGCGACCCCTGCGGCGCCGGCGACCGCTTCGCCGCCACGGCCGCCGGACTGCTCGCCGACGGCGCGCTGGTGGGCGAGGCCGTGGAGGGCGCCGTCACCGCGGCGACCGCCTTCGTGGGCGCGGGCGGCGCCGGCGCCCTGCAGGGCACCCGGCGCACCCCCGCCGCCCCGCCGCAGGGGGAGGACCCGGCCGGCGTGGTCGCCCGCGTCCGTGCGGGCGGCGGCACCGTCGTCGCGGCGGGCGGCTGCTTCGACCTGCTGCACGCCGGGCACGTGGGCCTCCTCCAGGCCGCCCGGCGGGTGGGCGACTGCCTGGTCGTGTGCGTCAACTCCGACTCCTCCGTGCGCCGCCGCAAGGGCGAGGGCCGCCCGGTCAACCCGCTGGCCGACCGGGTGCGCGTGCTGAGCGCGCTGGCCTGCGTCGACGCGGTGGCGGTCTTCGACGAGGACACCCCCGAGAGCCTGCTGGCCGAACTCCGCCCGGACGTCTGGGTCAAGGGCGGCGACTACGCGGGCGCGGAACTCCCGGAGGCCGCCCTCCTGGAGGAGTGGGGCGGGCAGGCCGTCCTGCTCCCGTACCTCGACGGCCGCTCCTCGACGGCCCTGATGGCGAGGGCGGCGGAGGGCGCACGGTGACGCGCCGGGGCGGAAGGGCCGCCGGAACGGCCGCCGGTACGGACACCGGGGCCGGCATCGGGACCGGGACGGGGGCCGGTGCCGGCCCCGAGGGCGGTACCGGTGCGGGGGCCGGCGGGGGCGTGCGCCGTCCGCGGCTGCTGGTGCTGCGAGCGCTCGGCCTGGGGGACCTGCTGGCCGGCGTCCCGGCCCTGCGGGCACTCCGCCGCGCCTTCCCGCACCACGAGCTGGTGCTCGCCGCGCCGGCCGGGCTGGCGCCGCTCGTGGCGGCCACCGGCGCCGTGGACCGGCTGCTGCCCGCGGCCGCGCCCGGCCGAGCCGTACCCCGCACGCTCGACTGGAGCGGCCCCCCGCCGGACGTGGCCGTCGACCTGCACGGCAACGGACCGCCCAGCCACCTGCTCCTGGCCGCCCTGCGCCCGGCCCGGCTGTTCGCCTTCGCGCACCCCGGCACACCGGACGTCGAGGGTCCGCCGTGGTACGCCGACGAGCACGAACGTGAGCGCTGGTGCCGCCTGCTGCGCTGGTACGGCGTCGACGCCGACCCCGCCGACCTGCGGCTGCCCCGCCCGTCCGCGCCCTGCCCGGCCCCCGGCGCGGTCGTCGTGCACCCCGGCGCCGGCTCCCCGGCCCGCTGCTGGCCGGCCGGCCGGTACGCCGCCGTGGCCGAGGCGCTGCGCGCCCGCGGTCACCGCGTCGTCGTCACCGGGGGAGCGGACGAGGGGGACCTGGTGGCCACGCTCGCCAAGAAGGCGGGCCTGCCCGACACCGACGTCCTCGGCGGCGGGCTCCCGCTGGATCGGTTCTCCGCCCTGGTGGCCGGCGCCCGTGCCGTCGTCAGCGGCGACACCGGCATCGCCCACCTCGCGGTCGCCCACGCCACCCCCTCGGTCACCCTGTGCGGCCCGGTCCCGCCCAGCCGCTGGGGCCCGCCCGCCGGCGACCCGCGCCACGCCGCCCTGTGGCACGGCCCGCGGGGCGACCCGCACGGCCGCCGCCCCGACCCCGCGCTGCTGCGGATCACCCCCGGCGAGGTCCTGCGGGCCCTCGACACCCTCCCGGCCCCGGGACCGCCCGGCTCACCCCCAGGCCCACCGGGCCGGCCGCCGCAGCAACCCGGCGACCGCGCGCCGCGGCGCCCCGAGCCACCGATGCCACCGATGCCGTAGAGGCGACGGGAGACCAGCACCATGGAACGCTCCTCCGTCGGCGTGGTCATCGCCACCCGCGACCGCGCGGACACTCTCGCCGTCACCCTCCGCCACCTGCTCGCCCTGCCCGAGCGGCCCGAGATCGTCGTGGCGGACAACGCCTCCACCGACGGCACCCGCACCCTGCTCGCCCGCGACTTCCCCGAGGTCCGCGTGCTGGCCCTGCCCGCCAACCGCGGCGCCCTCGCCCGCACCGCCGGCGTCCGCGCCCTGACCACCCCCTACGTGGCCTTCAGCGACGACGACTCCTGGTGGGCCCCGGGCGCCCTGGAGCGGGCCGCCCGGCTCTTCGACGCCCACCCGCGGCTCGGCCTGCTCTCCGCCCGCACCCTCGTCGGCCCCGGGCAGGAGCCCGACCCGCTGAACGAGATGCTCGCCGGCTCCCCGCTCGGCCCCGCCACCGATCTGCCCGGCACCCAGGTCCTCGGCTTCCTCGCCTGCGCCTGCGTCACCCGCCGCACCGCCTACCTGGACGCGGGCGGCTTCCACCCCGTGCTGTTCTTCGGCGGCGAGGAGACCCTGCTCGCCTACGACCTGGCCGCCCGCGGCTGGGGCGTCACCCACTGCCCCGAGGTGGTCGCCCACCACCATCCCGCGCCCACCCCGCGCACCGGCCGCCCCGCCGTCCAGCGCCGCAACACCGTCCTCACCGCCTGGCTGCGCCGCCCGCTGCCGCACGCCCTGGCCCGCACCGGCGCCCTCGCGGCCGACGCCCGCCACGACCCCGGCGCCCGCCGCGCCCTGCGCGAGACCCTCACCCGCCTCCCCGGCGCCCTGGCGGCCCGCCGCCCGCTGCCCCCGCACGTGGAACGGGCCGCCCGCTCGGTCCCGAACGGCTGACCCACGACCCCCGGAGGCCCCCGTGACCGACCCGCGCACCACCGTCGTGGTCATCACCCACAACCGGCGCCCCGAACTCCTGCGCACCCTCGACCGCCTGGCGGAACTCCCCGAGCGGCCCGAGGTGATCGTCACCGACAACGGCTCCACCGACGGCACGTCCACCGCCGTGGCCCGCCACCATCCGCAGGTACGGCTGCTGCGCCCGGGCCGCAACCTCGGCGCCGTGGGCCGCAACCTCGCCGTGCGCCGGGTGCGCACGCCCTACGTGGCCTTCTGCGACGACGACTCGTGGTGGTCGCCGGGCGCCCTGTCCGGCGCGGCCGACCTGCTCGACCGGCATCCCGCGCTCGGCACCGTCACCGCCCGCATCCTCGTGGAACCGGACGGCACCGAGGACCCGATCGTGGCGGAGCTGCGCGACTCGCCCGTGCCCGGGCCGCGCTGGCTGCCCGGGCCCGCGCTCGGCTCCTTCCTGGCCGCGGCGACCGTGCTGCGCACCGACGCGTTCCGGCGGGCGGGCGGCTTCAACCCGCGGCTGTGGCTGGGCGGCGAGGAGGAACTGCTCGCCGCCGACCTCGCCGCGGACGGCTGGTGGCTGACCTACGCCGAACAACTGACGATCCATCACCAGCCGTCCACGGTGCGGGACCCGACCCGCCGGCGCAGGGACGGCATCCGCAACACGCTGTGGTTCACCTGGCTGCGCCGCCCCGTCCCGCGCGCCCTGCGCCGCACCCTGCACCTGGCCCGCACGGTGCCCCGCGACACCGCGTCGCTGCGGGCCTTCGCCGAGGCGACGGCCGCGCTGCCGTGGGTACTGCGCGAGCGGCGCGTGCTGCCGCCGGAGGTGGAGGGGCGGTTCAGACTGCTGGAGGACAGCCAGCGCCGCTCGACGGCCCGCAGCTACACCGGGTGACGAACAGGGGCGACGAAGGGCCCCGCACACGCCGGAGCGTGTGCGGGGCCTCGTCTCCCTGGTCGGTTCGTCTCCCTGGTCGGTGTTCCCGGGCCGCTCGCCCTTGGGGCCGCGTCCCCGCTCGGTGCGCGGGCCGCTGCTGCGGAACTTGGGGTCCTGCTGCAGCCGCTCGTTGGCGGCCTCGTTGGCGTCCTGGTCGGAGATGCCCGACCGCTCCGCCTCCTTGCGCGCCCTCGCGCGCTTGGTGTCGTACTTCTTGCTTCCTGGCCCGGGCACGACGATCACCTCCGTCCGGCGGGTCCCCCCGGCCCCAGGGGGCAAACGGCTCGCACGGCCGAAGGCGGTGCGAGCCGTGACGGCGGTCGCGGTGCGGGCGCGCTCAGGACCCCGTCCACCGGCACAGCAGCCGGAAGGCGGCGAACAGGGACAGCGGCCACACCGCGGCGAACGCCCAGATCACCCCGGGCCGCGAGGTCACGATGCCGGCCGTCATCAGGGCGACCGACACGGCCAGCAGCAGGAGCACGGTCCACGGGCGGGGCGTCCAGGACGCGACCCCGGACAGATCGGGCCGGCGTCGGCGGCGCGCCGTGCGCAGCCGCCTCGCCAGCCGGCGGTCACGGCTCAGGGCGCGCTCGATCTCGTCGAGAATGCGCTGTTCATGATCGGGAAGTCGGCTTGTCGACACTGTTGCTCCTACGGGGAACCGGCCTGCCTGCCGCAATGGATCCCGGGTGCCCGGACGCCGCCGAACTAACCGGCGCCGGGCGGCCGGAGCGCCCCCGCGAGCCGGTCCGCGCCGTCCTCGCCGGCGCCGGAGGCGAACTCGTCCCGCAGCCGCCGCGCCGCCACCCGGCCCGAGGACAGGCACCAGCCCCACCAGCGCTCCAGCTCCGCCGCGCCGACCCGCTCGGCGGGCACCAGCGCGGGCCAGCCGCAGGCCCGTGCCTGGGCGGTCACCTTCGCGCCGCCCACGACCGGGTCCACGGCCAGCGCCGGCGTGCCGGCCCGCAGCGCGAGCACCATCCCGTGCAGCCGGTCGGTGACCACCACGTCCACGCGGTCGAGCAGGGACTCCAGTTGGGCCGGCGTGGCGCACAGCCGCCAGTCGTGGACGTCGAGCCGGGTCTCCAGCTCCAGACGCGCGCAGTCCTTGCCGTGCAGCCAGGCGGTCACCTCCCGGGCGACCGCCTCGTGCCGCCGTGCGCCCCCGTACTCGTGCTGCCCGTGGGTGAGGACGACTCCCACGACGGGCCGGTCCGGCAGGGCGGGGGCGCGGGCGGCGAGGTCCCGGGACGGCTCGGCGCCGGCCGCGTCCCTGGCCAGGACCCGGTGGAAGCCGGTGACGGCGGGGGCGGCCGGGTCGATCACGGAGGTGCCCACCGCGATCCGCACACAGTGCGCGTACCGGCGGTGCAGCGCCTCGATCTGCGGCCCGTGCAGCGGACCGCACACGAACACCAGCCACCCGTACCGCTCGGCCGGCGCGTCCTGCAGGTGCAGCGCGCCGGGCCGGAAACCGGGGCTCCAGGCGACGTCGTACGCCAGCCCGGACCGCCGCAGCACGTCCTCCACCCGGTGCAGGGCCAGTACGTCGCCGGCGGTCGCCTCGCCGTCCGGGAAGCTGAACCACCCGGTGAGCAGGACGCGCGGCGTTCGTCGTTCTCCATGCACAGTGCGCCCCGGGTGCCCGGCCGCCCGCACGCGAATCGTCCCCGCTCGCCGGCGGGTACCCGGTGTGACGCGGGAGGGGAGCCGGGCGACGGAAGGAAGCGGGAGGGGAGCCCGGCGACTCGGAAGGAAGCGGGAGGGGAGCCGAACGACGGAGGAAGAAGGACGGGAGGCAGCCCGTGCCACGGATGAGCCCCCACCAGGCGCGCTCGCGGTTCGCCGCCGCCCGGGTGGCCCGGCTGGCCACGGTGGACGACGCCGGGCGCCCGCACCTGGTCCCGGTGGTGTTCGCCACCGACGGCGCCGACGGGATCGTCACGGCTGTCGACCACAAGCCCAAGACCACCGCCCGCCTCAAGCGGCTGCACAACATCGAGGTCTCCCCGGCCGTGTGCCTGCTGGCCGACGCCTACGACGAGGACTGGGACCGCCTGTGGTGGGCCCGGGCCGACGGCGGCGCCAGAATCCTGGCGCCCCACGGCCCCGGCGCCCCGGCGGCGGACACGCGCCGGGAGCACGAGGAGCACGAGGAGCACGCGGAGCACGCGGAGTACGCGGAGTACGCGGAGTACGAGAAGCGCGCGGAGTACCAGGAGTACGAGCAGTACGAGGAGCGCGCTGAGTACGAGGCAGCCGTCGCCGCCCTGCGGCGGAAGTACCCGCAGTACGCCCGCACCCCGCCCCGCGGACCGGTGATCGCGGTCACCGTCCACCGCTGGACCGGATGGCAGGCCGCCCCGGCGGACCCCGCCGGCCCGCCCGGATGACCGGGACACCCGCACGGCGCCCCGCCCGTTTGGCCGCACCCGTTCTGGCTACGCGGCCGGTGGGCCGATGTTCCGGTGCCCCGCACGTGACCCCTCCGGGAGGTGCCCCATGACCCGGCGAGTACGCGACGTGATGTCCCCCGGCGCGGTGGCCGTCGAGCCGATGACCACGCTGGAGCGCGCGGCCCGTGTGATGCGCGAGCAGAACGTGGGAGACGTGCTGGTCGCCTACGACTGCGATCTGTTCGGCGTCCTCACCGACCGCGACATCGTGATCCGGGCCGTGGCCGACGGTCGCGACCCCCACGAGGCGACCGCGGGCTCCGTCTGCACCCGCCCTCCCGTGGCCACCCTCACCCCGGACGACACCACCGACCACGCCGCGGAACTGATGCGCCGGTACGCGGTGCGCCGGCTGCCCGTGGTCGAGCACGGCGGCTGCCCGGTCGGCATGGTCAGCCTCGGCGACCTCGCCACCACGGAGGACACCCGGACGACCCTGGCCGAGATCACCGCCGCCGACCCGAACCGCTGACCGGACGGCGGCCGTCGCGCCGACCCGTGGGAAGCGGGCGCCGACTTGTGAGAAGGGCGTAGGACCCCGGGGAAGAGGGGGCGTCGGGCCGCTTGGATAGGGGGCGTTGCGGGCCGCTCGTGGTGGCTCGCAACGCCCCCTGGCACTCACCTGAGGGCGGTCCCCTCAGGAGTCGGCCGCCGGGGCACGGCTCAGGACGCGACCTGCGCGCTCACCAGGCCGGAGAAGGTGGTCAGCCGGGTGTAGACACCCGGATAACCCGCCTCGGCGCAGCCGTTGCCCCAGGAAGTGATCCCTGCCAGGACGCCCCCGATGAGCAGGGGACCGCCGCTGTCGCCCTGGCAGGTGTCCACGCCGCCGGAGGAGTATCCGGCGCACACCATGTCGCTCGCGACGAAGTCGGAGCCGTACGAGCCGCGGCAGCTCGCGTCGGACACGACGGGAACCGTCGCGGTCCGCAGTTGGTTGGAGGAGCTTCCGCTCTCCGAGGTGGTGCCCCAGCCGAGGATGCGCGCGGTGGTACCGGCCGCGTACACGCCCGTGTCCGAGGCGGAGACGTACCTGGCCGTGGAGTACGGCATGGACGTCGACAGGGTCAGCACGGCCACGTCGTCGCCGTTGGTGGCGTCGGTGTAGTCCGGGTTCACCCAGATCCTGCTGACCTTGCTCACCGTGCCGTTGGTGCCGTTGAGATAGGTGCGCCCGCCCACGACGCGGACGCTGCTCGTGGTCTCGCCGACCATGCAGTGCGCGGCGGTGACCACCTTCCTGGCCGCCACCAGGGTGCCGCCGCAGAACTGGTTTCCGGCGGCGTCGGTGATCTGCATGACGAAGGGGTACGCGGTGGTGGTGGTCGTGGTGCCGCCGACGATGGGCTCCGGTGCGGCGACCGCGGTGGGGGCGGTCAGCAGCGCGGTCGCGGCGGCGGCGCCGGCGGCCGTCAGCGCGGCGGCGGTCCGTCTGGCTCGGGTGAGGCGGAACATGCGTCTCCTCGAGGGCTGGCCGGTGGGGGGTCGCGCGGGTGGGGGTGGAGCACGCAAGTCCTGGGATCTGCGCTCGGAACCCCGTGTGCCCGGGCGAGCGGCACGCCCCTTACGCTAGGACCGGGCGCACCCGCCTCCCAATGAGGGAACCCCCTAACGGAGTTGGGCAGGGAAAACCCTCGGTCCCACCCGGTGGTCACGTCCTGCCCGGTGGTCCGGTCCCGTTCGGCGGTCCCCGGTCGTCCCGTGGCGCGCGAGGCCGCCGTGCCGGAGGCGGCCGGCGGCCGTCACCGCGTCCACCCGGTCAGTCAACCCGCGCCGTGCTCACTTCGCGCGCCGGCCCGCCGCCAATCGGACGATGTCCACCCGCGAACGGATCCCCAGCTTGCGGTAGACCCGGGTGAGGGTCGCCTCGACCGTCTTCACGCTGACGTACAGCCGGGCCGCGATCTCCCGGTTGGTCGCCCCCTCCATGACCAGGGCGGCCACCTGACGCTCCATCGCGGCCAGCCCGTCCAGCGCCGCGCCGGCGGCTTCCGGTTCCGCAGGTGGGGTGGCGGCGGCCTCGTCCACCTGGCGCAGCCACGGCAGCGCCCGGCACCGCCGGAACAGCCGCGCGGCCTCGTCGTACGCCGTCGGACCCGGTACGGCCCGCGCCCCCGGCCGGGCCGGCCCGGAAGCCCGCGCGGCGGCGCGCAGCCGGGCCAGCGCGAACGCCGCCCGGGCCTCCTCCAGTCCGTGCCCCAGCCTGGCCAGCCGGTCCTGCGCCGACGTCAGCTGCGTTACGGCGCCGTCGTGGTCACCGCGCGCCGCCCGCACCAGCGCCTCGGACCGGTCGAGCACGGCCAGCACGCTCTCCCGGCCCAGCCGCACCGCGTGCTCCCGGGCCGCGTCGACGACCTGCTGCGCCTCCGCCGGCTCCCCGATGCGCACCAGGGCCTCGGCCAGGTCGCCGTGCCAGCGCCCGCGCGCCGGGTCGGTGACGCCGAGCCCCTGCTCCAGCTCCCGCACCTGGCGCAGCGCCGCCACGGCGGACCGCGCGTCCCCGGCGACGAACTGGGCGTATCCCAGGGCGGCCAGGGCGCGCGAGAGGTACATCTGGTCGCCGTCCTCCTCGGCGTGCTCCACCGCCTCCCGGGCCAGGGCGAGCGCCCGCCCGGTGTCGCCGCCGGAGGCCTCGGCGAAGCAGGCCAGCATCGCGGAGGCGCCCTCGCCGATGCCGGTGTCCCGGGCCAGCCGCAGGCTCTCGCGGGCCAGGTCCAGGGCGCGGCCGCAGTGCCCGGCGCGCAGTTCGGTCTCGGCGAGCATCCGCAGGTAGTGCACCTCGCTCTCGACCATGCCGCGCCGCCGCACCTCGCGCAGCAGCGCGGTGATGGTGGCCCGGGCCTCGGTCAGCTGGTCGCTCATCAGCAGCCAGCGGAAACGGGCCGAGCCGACGCCGTTGTGGTGGCAGGCCACATAGGGGTCCTGGGGCTCCTTCAGCGCGCGCCTGATGGTGAGCGGCGCGTCCGGGTGGCCCATCAGGGTCTCGGTGGAGGACTGGAAGGCGAGCGCCATGAGCTCGGTGCGCCGGTCCCGGCCGCGCGCGGCGAGCTCGGCGGCATGCGCGGCCTCCTCGCGGGCCTCGGCGAAGTCGCCCTCCACCACCAGGGCGCGCCAGGCCAGCTGGTAGTGGACCAGGGCGAGCAGCCGCGGGTCGTTCCCGGCGTCGGCCAGCGCCTGCGGGAACACCGCGTCGACGTCCCCGAGGGCCTGGCCGGCCGCCTCGATGACCACCATCCACGCCCGCACCCGGTCGGCGGGCGCGGTGGCCCGGGTCAGCACCTCGCGGGCGATGTCCCGGGCGATGTCCACCTCGCCGGCCGTGATGGAGTCCTCGGCCGCCTCCAGGCGCCGGATGTCCGGGTTCGGGGCGCCGTCGGCGGGGGTGTGCCGGGCGGCGAGCAGGGAGAGCGAGGCGGCCACCGACGGCGCCCCGCGGTCCCGGGCCAGTTCGGCCGCCTCGGCCAGCCGGGCGGCCACCCGCGGATCGGTGCCGCTGCTGGAGAGCGCCAGATGGCGGGCGCGCTCGATGGGGTCGGAGGCGGCCGTGGACAGCGCGGCGTGGGCGGCGCGGCGCTCCCGGGCGGGCGCCTCGGCGTACAGCGCGGCGGATATCAGGGGGTGCGCGAACCGTACGGCCGGGCCCTCGGGCTCGGTGGCCAGCAGCCCGAGCGCGGCGGCCTGGGCGCACTCGGCCTCGGCGTTCTCCCGGCCGGCCGCGTGCAGCAGGGCCGGGGTGGGGCGGGCGCCGGCGCTGGCCACGAGCAGGGTGCGGCGGGCCTCGTCGGACAGCATCTCCAGACGGCTGAGCACCAGCGCGCGCAGCGAGGTGGGCACCGGCAGCGGCTCGCCCGGCCGGGGCGGGGTGGGGTTCTCGGCCAGGGCACGGCCGAGTTCCAGGGCGAACAGCGGGTTGCCGCCGCTGGTGCGGTGGATGTCACGGACGGTGGAGCGGGGCAGGCCGGTGTAGCCGCGCTGGTCGAGCAGGGCGGAGACCTGGGCGCGCGAGAGCGGCCCGATCCGGACGGCGAGGGTGTCGGGCGGGCAGGCGCGCAGATGGCGGTCCCAGTCCTCGTCCTCGGTACGCACCGCGCACAGCATCTGCACGGGTGTCTCGCCCAGCCGGCGGGCGGCGAAGCCGAGCAGTTCGGCGCTGGCCGAATCCAGCCACTGGAGGTCGTCGGCGACGACCAGCACCGGGCCCTTGGCGGCGAGCGCGCGCAGCGCGGACAGCACCGCCAGGCGCAGGGCGAGCCCGTCGCGCTGGAGGCTGGACTCGCCGCGTCCGGTGAGCGCCGACTCCAGGGCGGTGCGCTGGGCGGCGGGCAGGCCGGCCGACACCTCGTCCAGGACCAGGCCGAACAGGTCGGCCAGGGCGAGGAAGGGCAGGTGGGACTCGGACTCGGTGGCGGTGCAGCGCAGCACGGTCCGGGCGGTGCCGGACTGCTCCGTGGCCAGGGTCCGCAGCACGGTCGACTTGCCGATTCCGGCGGGACCCTGGACGACCACGCTGCCCCCGCGCGAGAGCTGCTCGCGCGCCGCCGCGAGCAGTTCCTCCCGGCCGATCAGGACGTCGGTGCGGGGTCTGCCCGGCTCCATGAAGTCTCCTCCCACGGACCGCCGCTCCCCTCTTATGTCGCGTCCAGGCCAATCTTAGGCAGCGCACCTTTGCCGTGAGGGGGGTCAGGGCGGTGAGGGAAATAACAAGGTGACCGAGGAACAACAGCTCACAAGGCCCGAACGGACCTTTCCGGACCCCGGCCGGCCCAGGATTCCGCCCGCCCGCCCGTCCTAGGCTCGCGTCGTTCCCGCCGTGTCGAGTACGGCGTCGAGTGCTGCGTTGAGTGAGGCCCGCCTTGGTGACCCGTCGCCGTGACCTGCCCCTTGTCTACTCCTGCTCCGGCTGCTCCAGCGCGGCGCAGATGACGAACTGGATCGCGGTCCAGCTCGACCGGCGCGGGATCGCCGAGATGTCGTGCATCGCCGGCGTCGGCGGGGACGTGCCGAGCCTGGTCCGCAAGGCGCGCGGCGACCGGCCGGTGATCGCCGTCGACGGCTGCGTGCTCCAGTGCGCCCGCAGCTGCCTGGCCCGGCACGGGGTGACGCCGGCCGTGCACCACCTGCTCAGCGACGACGGGGTGCGCAAGCGGCTGGGCGAGGACTTCGACCCGGAGCAGGCCGAGCGCGTCCTGGACGGCCTGATCGACCGGATCGCCGAGGAGATCGGCACCACGGCGTAGCCGGCGGGTGGACGCCGGCGCCGTGCCGGGGCCTCCGCGGGGGCCTGCGCGGGGATTCAGCCGCGGGAGCCGGCCGTGTCGGTGCGCCGCAGGGTGGCCACGCACAGGTGCGGGGTGACGAACGGCTCCAGGCCCTCCGCGGCCAGCGGTGCGCGCAGGGTCTCCACGGTGCCCCGCATCAGTCCCAGATGGATGGCGCAGACGATGTCCGGGCGGCGCTGGGCCACCTCGCGGAACGGGCAGTGGTGCAGCCGCAGCCGCCGCTCGGCGCCGGGCGAGGGCCTCTGCCCGGACGTCTCCGGTCCGGACGCCTCCTGCTCGGACGCCTCCGCCACGGATCGCGGCCCGGGCCCGGGCTCGGGCCCGGACCCCGGCTCGGGGTCCGGCTCCGGCTCCGGCTCCGGCTCCGCGACGAAGCCGATGTCCTCCAGCGTCGCCACCAGCCTGCGCTCGCCCTCCTCGGCGCCGACGCGCTCGGTGGGCGCCGGGGCGTCGGTCAGGTACGCGCCCCAGGAGTGACCGGCCCGGGTGGCGGCGGCCACCGGATCCTCCACCGAGGCGGAGACGACGCCGAGGAGGATGTCGGACAGCAGGCGGAAGCTGCGCGAGCCGTCCGGGCCCTCGGTGGGCACGGCCGAGTAGACGACCTTCGGCCGCCCCGGCTCGTCGCGCGGCGCGGTGCCGCGGGCCGCCAGGCCGTCGGCGGCCAGGGCGTCCAGGTGGAAGCGGGCGGTGTTGAGGTGGACGCCGACGCGCTCGGCCACCTCGGCCACGCCGAGCGGCCCGTCCGCCTCCCGCAGCAGCTGGAGGACGGCCGCGCGCCGCCCCCGCTGGGCCGGGGCGGCGGTGCCGGGGTCGGTGAGCTGTCGTCGGGGAGCCATACGGGAATGATACGGCCGCGGGGGTTAGAAACAGTAAGTACCGTTTCTATGTAGTGCGGCAAGTACCGTTTCCCACCCCCGCGGCCGCGTTCCGACCCCCGAGGCGCCCGACGCGTCCCGCCCGCGGCCGCCGCTCACCCGGGCGGCGTGCACCTCGTCCGGCGCAGCCTGCGCCCCAGCAGGGCGAGCAGCACGCAGTGCGGAGCGCACACCGCCGCCAGGAGCGCGATCTCGGCCGGTGCGTGATGGCGGACCGTCTCGGCGCCCGCCAGGACGACCCCGACCACGCAGACGAACAGCGAGAAGGCCCGGTGGAAGCGGTGCACCTCGGAGTGCGGCCAGGTGTCGGCGCCGACCGCCGGGGGAGTCTGGTCGACGGCCCGGTGGTAGCCGGTGAAGACGCGGGACTCCCAGGCGGCGGTGGTCTGACGGCCGTAGAGGTCCAGCCCGAGGGCCACCACCCACAGCACCGCCACATAGCCGGCGGCGAGCAGCGTCTCGGCGCTCACGGGGTCACCGCCTCCGGGGCGCCCGTTCCCGCGGAACCGTCCGCGGGATCCTCGCCCGCCCCGGCGCCGTGCCCGTCCGCCGGGTCCTCGCCCGCCGCGTCGCCCTCCCCGTCCGCCGCGGGTCCGGCCTCGGTGAACAGCAGGCTCGCCTCGGCGTCGTCCGGCCGCCGGGTCCGCCCGGTCCGGTGGCGTACGCCCAGCCAGGTCATCCACAGCAGCGGCAGTACGCCGCCGACGAGGAACACCACGTCTCCGGGCAGGCGCAGCCACTCGAGGAACACATTGGTGTCGCCCTGGAGGTAGCCGAGGCTGCGCGCGTCGGCGTAGCCGCTCTGGACCACCTGGTAGAGCTGGAGGGCGCCACCGGGCAGCAGGGTGGCGAAGGACATCCAGGCCAGTCCCAGGTTGAGCGACCAGAAGGCCAGCCGGGGCCAGCGGTCCGACCAGCGGTCCTCGGGGATGAGGTAGCGCAGCGCGAACAGCGCGAACCCGACCGCCAGCATCCCGTACACGCCCATCATGGCGGCGTGCGCGTGGTTGGCGGTCAGACCGGTGCCCATCTCGTAGTACGAGACGATCGGCAGGTTGACCAGGAAGCCGAAGACGCCGGCGCCGAGGAAGTTCCAGAAGCCGACGGCCGCCAGGAACATCACCGCCCAGCGGTGCGGGAACGGCGTGTCCGAGAGGCTCTGGCGGCGGGCGCCGATCTGCAGGAAGCCCCACGCCTCCACGGTGAGGAAGAGCAGCGGCACCACTTCCAGCGCGGAGAACGTCGCGCCCAGCGCCAGGTGCTCGGCGGGCTCGCCCGAGAAGTACAGGTGGTGCATGGTGCCGATGACACCTCCCGCGCCGTACAGCACGATGTCCAGGAAGATCACCGCGAGGGCGACCCGCTCCCGGACCACGCCGAGCAGGACGAACAGGTAGGCGACCGTGGCCGTGGTGAACAGCTCCATGAAGTCCTCGACCCACAGGTGCACCACGATGAAGCGCCAGAAGTCGGCCGCGGTGAACTGCGACTCGGGGCCCGCCAGCAGGCCCACCGCGTAGAACGCGGGCAGGGCGAGCGCGGCCAGGAAGAACAGCCACGGCATGTTGGCGACGCTCTCCTGCCGCAGCCTGCGCCGCAGCCCGCGGAAGAGGATCACCACCCAGATCACCATGCCGAGGGTCAGCAGGATCTGCCACAGCCGGCCCAGGTCCAGGTACTCCCAGCCCTGGTTGCCCAGCACGCTCCACAGCCGGCCGAGCCCCCCGCGCTGCCCGGCCAGCTCGCCGAGCAGGCTGCCGCTGACCACGACGACCAGCGCGCCGAGCAGCGCCCTGGTCAGCAGGGCCTGCCTGCGCGGCTCCCAGCCCCGGGCGATCAGCGGGGTGATGAAGATGCCGATGGCCAGGAAGGAGGTGACCACCCAGAAGATCGCCAGCTGGGTGTGCCAGGTGCGCACGAGGTTGTACGGCAGCCAGCGGTCCAGCGGGATGCCGAAGAAGCTGCCGAGGTCGGCCCGGTAGTGCTGGGCCGCCGCGCCGAGCAGCGCCTGGCACAGGAACAGCGCGGCCATCACCAGGAAGAACCAGGCCGTGGTGCGCTGCGCCGGGGTGAGCCGGACCGTGTCGGGGGAGTGGAAGCGCAGTTCGCGGTGGTCGCGGCGGTGCCAGCCGAGGAAGTTCCACCGTCCGAAGGCCGCGAACAGCGCGCCGGAGCCCGCCAGCAGGAAGATCAGCGACAGCACGCTCCAGGTCACGGTGTGACCGGTGGGCTCGTTGCCGACCAGGGGCTCGGAGGGCCAGTTGTTGGTGTACGAGTAGTCGTGGCCGGGGCGCTCGGCCGCGGCGGTCCAGGCCGTCCAGCCGAAGTAGGCCGTGACGTCGTGGATCTCGCCGGGGTCGGTGATCGCCTTCGGCCGCAGGCCCTGCTTGCCGTCGGGGCTGCCGAGCAGGCGGGCGTAGTGCCCGGTCAGCTCGGTGAACGCGGCGGCCTGCGCGTCGCTCCACACCAGGGTGCCGGTCCGGGCGTCGTAGCGGTTGGTCCGGTAGTCCCGGACGGTCCTCTCGCCGGCGTCCGCCGCGCCGTCGCGGGTGTACGCGGCGCGCACCAGCCGGGCACTGCGGTCCAGGTAGTCGGCCGTGAAATCGGGTCCCAGATAGGCGCCGTGGCCGTAGATCGAGCCGTACTGCATCAGGCCGGCGCGCAGGAACACCTTCTGTCCCTCGCGCACGTCGTCACCGGTGAAGACGACCCGGCCGTTCGCGGTGACCGTGCGCTCGGGGATCGGCGGCTGGGCCTCGTAGGTGCGGAACGCCAGGAAACCGAGGACGAGGAACCCGCCGAGTGTGACGAGGACCGCCGCCTGCACCCAGCCGCGGGCGATCATCCGCGGCCGCTTGTCCCCGGTGGGTCCGCCGCCCCCGCCGGGGTCGGCCGGTACTGCTCCCATATGTCATGCCTCCCTCAACCAGACACCCGTCTTCGACGGGTGCCGTGTCCTTGGGGGGAGAGTAGTACCAATCAAAGTTGGTATTTAACTGGGGTAGTCGTTTAAACTCCGGCCGTCGCCGCACAAAGGGAAGAGCACCCCCGAAGGGACTCCGGGGGTGCTCTGTCCTGAGAGATCGTCGAGAGCCGTCGAGATCGTCGCGAGCCCTCGAGACCGTCGCGAGCGGTCGCGGGCCGTCGAGAGCGGTCGCGAGCTCGCCGGCCGGTGTGCTACGGCAGCAGACCCGCACGCCGGGCGCAGACCACCGCCTCGCCCCGGGTGTGGGCGCCGAGCTTGCGCATGGCCGAGCGCAGATAGCCCTTCACCGTCTCCGGCCGCACGCCCAGCCGTGCGGCCACCGCCGCGTTGGTCGCGCCCGTCGCCACGCACGCCAGCACGTCCAGCTCCCGGGGCGACAGCCCGCCGGCCCCGGCAGGCCCGTGTGCCCCGGCCTCACCCGCCACGCCCCGGCCGGTCTCCCCGGCCCCGTGGCAGAGGTCCGCGGGCGCGGCCCCCGCGAGCCGCCGGCACACCCGCAGCACCTCCGCCCGCAGCGCCGGGTCCGCGACCCGCGGGGCCAGCGAGCGCAGCTCCCGGTGCGCCTCGCGCACCTCCTCCCACGCCGCGCCGGACCACGGGGCGCCCGACCACGGGGCGCCGGGCGCCGCCGGGTCCGCGGCCGGCAGCGGACGGGCCGCCGCCATGAGGTCCCGCGCCTCCTCCCGCACCACCAGCGCCTGCTCCACGTCCCGCGCCGCCGCCACGGCCGCGCCCAGGACGCGGTCGCCCAGCGGCTGGGCGGTGCGCAGCGCCCCGTACAGCACCCCGCGCACCCGGCGCCGTACCACCACGGGCACCGCCAGGACCGAGCGCAGCCCCTCCGCGGCGACCGGGGCGTCGTACTCGTGGCTGATCTGCCGCGAGAGCGAGTAGTCCGTCACCGCGCACGGGCGGGCGAGCGCCACCGCCTTGCCGCCCAGCCCGTTGCCGGAGGCCACCGCGAGCGCGCTGAGCGCGGGCGTCGAGGTGCCGGTCAGCTCGCTGATCCGCACCCGGGGCCGGCCCGGCTCGACCAGCCCGCCGAAGGCGACCGGGAGACCCGTCGTGCGCCGCAGCCGCACCAGCGCGGCCCGGATCTCCGCCACCCCGGACGCGTTCGCCGTCACCCGCTCGCCCCTTCTCCACGGACACCGTGCTCACCACACCCCCGTTCGGGGGTAGTGAGACCCGCATCACGGATTACACGATGTGACAGAGCCGCCCCGCAATGGTCCGGAACCGAGGGACCGTACATGGAGGACAGATGACGACGGCGACGGAGACCTTCCGCAGGGCCCGGGACTTCCTGCTGGAGCACCGTGAGGACTACGCCACGGCCTACGCCGGCTTCCAGTGGCCCCGCTTCGAGCACTTCAACTGGGCGCTGGACTGGTTCGACGTCATCGCCGAGGGCAACGACCGCACCGCCCTGCACATCGTCGAGGAGGACGGCGGCGAGACCCGGCTGTCCTTCGCCGAGCTGGCCGAGCGGTCCGGCCGGATCGCGAACTGGCTGCGTGAGCGCGGTGTCGCCGCCGAGGACCGGATCCTCGTCATGCTCGGCAACCAGGCCGAGCTGTGGGAGACCGCGCTCGCCGCGATGAAGCTGCGCGCGGTCGTCATCCCGGCCACCCCGCTGCTCGGCCCCGCCGACCTGCGCGACCGGGTCGACCGCGGCCGGGTCGCGCACGTGATCGTGCGCGCCGCGGACACGGGGAAGTTCGCCGAGGTGCCCGGCGGCTACACCCGCATCAGCGTCGGCGGCGTGCCCGAGGAGGGCTGGCAGCCGTACGAGGACGGGTACGCCGCCCCCGCCGGCTTCCTCCCGGACGGGCCCACCCTCGCCGACGACCCGCTGATGCTCTACTTCACCTCCGGCACCACCGCCCGCCCCAAGCTGGTCGAGCACACCCACACCTCGTACCCGGTCGGGCACCTGGCCACCATGTACTGGATCGGCCTCAGGCCCGGCGACGTGCACCTGAACATCTCCTCGCCCGGCTGGGCCAAGCACGCCTGGTCCAACCTGTTCGCCCCGTGGAACGCCGAGGCGACCGTCTTCATCCACAACTACTCCCGCTTCGACGCGGCCCGGCTGATGACCGAGATGGACCGCGCAGGCGTCACCACCTTCTGCGCCCCGCCCACCGTGTGGCGCATGCTCATCCAGGCCGACCTCACCCAGCTGCGCACCCCGCCCCGGGAGGTGGTGGCCGCGGGCGAGCCGCTGAACCCCGAGGTCATCGAGCAGGTACGGCGGGCGTGGGGCAGGACCGTCCGGGACGGCTTCGGGCAGACCGAGACGGCCGTGCAGGTCTCCAACAGTCCCGGCCAGCCGCTGAAGACGGGCTCCATGGGCCGGCCCAGCCCCGGTTACCGGGTGGAGCTGCTCGACCCGGTGACCGGCGCGCCGGGCGCCGCCGAGGGCGAGATCGCGCTCGACCTGTCCGCGCGCCCGGCCGGACTGATGACCGGCTACCACGGCGACGCCGACCGCACGGCCGAGGCCATGGCCGGCGGCTACTACCGCACCGGCGACGTCGCCTCCCGGGACGAGGACGGCTACCTCACCTACATCGGCCGCTCCGACGACGTCTTCAAGGCCTCCGACTACAAGATCAGCCCGTTCGAGCTGGAGAGCGCCCTGCTGGAGCACGAGGCGGTGGCCGAGGCGGCGGTCGTGCCCGCCCCCGACCCGCTGCGGCTGGCCGTGCCCAAGGCGTACGTCGTGCTCGCCGAGGGCTTCGAGGCGGGATCCGACACCGCGAAGGTGCTCTTCGAGCACTCCCGCCAGGTCCTCGCCCCCTACAAGCGCATCCGCCGGCTGGAGTTCGGCGAGCTGCCCAAGACCGTGTCCGGCAAGATCCGCCGGATCGAGCTGCGCGAGGCCACGGCCGCGGGCTCGGCCGACGAGTACCGCGAGGAGGACTTCCGGTGACCTCGGAACTCTCGGAACCGTACGCGCAACTGCCGTACGCACAACTGTCGTACGCGCACGGAACGAGCGGCACGGTCCTGCTCGGCGACACCATCGGCGCCAACCTGGACCGGGCCGTCGCCGCCTGGCCGGGCCGGGAGGCGCTCGTCGACGTGCCCTCCGGCCGGCGCTGGACCTACGCCGAGTTCGCCGCGGACGTCGACGCGCTGGCGTACGCGCTGCTCGCGAGCGGCGTGGCCAAGGGCGACCGGGTGGGCATCTGGGCCGTCAACTGCGCGGAGTGGGTGCTGGTCCAGTACGCCACCGCGCGCGTCGGCGCCATCATGGTCAACATCAACCCGGCCTACCGCACGCACGAGGTCGAGTACGTGCTCAAACAGGCGGGCATCTCGCTGCTGTTCGCCTCGGTACGGCACAAGACCAGCGACTACCGCGCGATGGTGGACCAAGTGCGCGGCAACTGCCCGCAGTTGCGGGAAACCGTCCACATCGGCGACCCGAGCTGGGACGCGCTGATCGCACGCGGCACACCCGCACACGCGGAGGAACTCCGGCGGCGCGCCGCCGAGCTGTCCTGCGACGACCCCATCAACATCCAGTACACCTCGGGCACCACGGGCTTCCCCAAGGGCGCCACGCTCTCCCACCACAACATCCTCAACAACGGGTACTTCGTGGGGGAGTTGATCGCCTACACGGAGCAGGACCGGGTGTGCGTGCCGGTGCCGTTCTACCACTGCTTCGGCATGGTGATGGGCAACCTCGCGGCGACCTCGCACGGCGCGTGCCTGGTGATCCCGGCGCCCTCCTTCGACCCGAGGGCGACCCTTCAGGCCGTGCAGCAGGAGCGCTGCACCTCGCTGTACGGCGTCCCCACCATGTTCATCGCCGAACTGAACCTGCCCGACTTCGCCGCCTACGACCTCTCCACCCTGCGCACCGGCATCATGGCGGGCTCGCCCTGCCCGGTGGAGGTGATGAAGCGGGTGGTCGCCGAGATGCACATGGCCCAGGTGTCCATCTGCTACGGCATGACGGAGACCTCCCCGGTCTCCCTGCAGACCCGGATGGACGACGACCTCGAGCACCGCACCGGCACCGTCGGCCGGGTGCTGCCGCACATCGAGGTGAAGGTGACCGACCCGGCCACCGGCGTCACCCTGCCCCGGGGCACGGCCGGCGAGCTGTGCACCCGCGGCTACAGCGTGATGCTCGGCTACTGGGAGGAGCCGGAGAAGACCGCCGAGGCCGTCGACGCGGCCCGCTGGATGCACACCGGCGACCTGGCCGTGATGCGCGAGGACGGGTACGTCGAGATCGTCGGCCGGATCAAGGACATGATCATCCGGGGCGGCGAGAACATCTACCCGCGCGAGATCGAGGAGTTCCTCTACGCCCACCCGAAGATCCGCGACGTCCAGGTCGTCGGCGTGCCGCACGAGCGGTACGGGGAGGAGGTGCTGGCCTGCGTCATCCCGCGCGACCCCGACGACCCGCTGACGCTGGAGGAACTGCGCGCCTTCTGCGACGGACGGCTGGCGCACTACAAGGTCCCCAGCCTGCTGCGCGTCATGGACTCCTTCCCGATGACCGTGTCCGGGAAGGTACGCAAGGTGGAACTGCGCCGGACGTACGGCGAGCTGGAAGGGTAGGCCGAGCGGGAGGCGTGGGGCGAGCGGGAGGCGTACGGCGAGCGGGAGTCGTGGGGGCGGTCGGGGGCGGCCGGCGGCACCGGGTGGCACAGCCGGTACGGCCGGAGCGGCGGGTGGCCGCGTGCCGCCCGGCCGCTCGGCTGCCTCGGCCGGCCTGGCTGTCAGGCCGCCCGGCCGCTCGGCTGTCAGGCCGCCCGGTCAGGTGCGGGCGCCGGTGGAGTGCAGAGCCTCGGCGGGGGCGTTGACCGGGCGGGGGACGCCCGTGCGTTCCAGCAGGAACAGCGGCAGCAGCAGCGCGTCGGCGCTCGCGCGGGCCTGGTGGCTGTACCCGGTGAGCGAGAAGTACGCGCACCCTGCGGACTCCGTCATCGCGGTCAGCCACAGGCACTCCACGTCCCGCAGCGAGGCCCGCTGCGCGGCCGGGTCCACCTGGGCCACGAGCCCCCGGGCGGCGAGCCCGATGCCGGACGGGGGCCGCTGGTCGGCCCGCCGGATGTCCTCGTAGCCGAGCCAGCGCAGATACAGCGCGGCGTCGGTGACCGCGTCGCGCGCGGTGCGGATGGCCACGGGCCGGAAGCCCGCCCGCGCCGGGGCGCCGCCGGGCGCCGTGCCGGCCGGGCCCGGGCCCGGGCCCGCGGCCCCGCCGGCCGGCTCCGCCGTCACGCCGCCCCGGGGCGACCACGCGCCGCCGTCCGCCCGGGAGACCGCGATCCGCAGCACCGTCCCGCACGGGCAGCCCAGCTCCGGGCGCGGCCACTGGTCGCGGCGGCCGCAGCAGGCGCAGCGGACGGTGATCCAGTCCTCGTCCCAGACGCGGCGCGCCACGGGCGTGGGGGCGACGCGCGGGTCCAGCGGCGGGGCGACCGGCACGCCGCACGCGCACGGGTAGGAGGGCGCGGTGTAGACGTGCTCGCGCCGGCAGGCCGGGCATCGCACCGGCACGCTCTCGGGCATGGCGCACTCCAGGGCGTCGCGTCCGGGTGGCGGTCGGGAAAGCCGTCCCATGGTGCTCCCGTTCACCGCCGTCTGTCCGGCGCTTCACCCACCCGGGGGGGGCGCTTTGGGCCCAGCCTTGACACCTTTCGCGCCGGTGCGGTGGCAACGCCGGGCCGTCCGGGCCGCGTCGCCACGGCGTCCGGCGCGCGCGGCCGCCCAGGGGGCGCGCGGCTGTCCGGGGCCCGCCCGGCAGCCGAGTCCCGGGCGGTCCACCGGGGCGGCCCGCGCGCGGCCCGCCGCCGGCTCACACCGAGCCGCAGGTGAAGCCCCCGCTGCCGCCGCCGCTGCCCCAGGACTGCCGCAGCTCCCGCTCCGTGGTCCCGCCGCGGCCCAGCAGGCCAGCGTCCCGCGCGAAGCGCGGCACGAGCGCGGTCAGCGCCCGGTCGCCGTACAGGGCGACGGCGTACAGCCGGTCCTCGGGCGTGACGCCCTCGGCGGCGGCGGGCAACGGATGCAGGCGGCGCAGGGTGCGCAGGGCCCGCCGGCCGTGCCGCGTACGGCCGGGCGGGAAGCGGCGCAGCAGGCCGGCGGCGACGAGTTCGCGGCGCAGACCGGCCAGCGCCGTCGCGACGGACCTGCGGGCCGGCAACTGCCCCGTGCCCGCGGGCCGGTAGAGCGCGCTGTGCACGGCCCGGGTCAGGGCGGGCAGGTCCCGCGCGTCGCCGACGGGTCCCGTGGTGCGCGCGGTCCCGCCCGGCCCGGCGCCGACGGAGCCCCGCAGATGCAGGGCCAGGACGGCGACCTTGACGGCGGCGCGCCGGCCGCCGCGCAGCATCGCGATCTGGTGCGGCCGCAGCCGGTTCGCCGTGGCGTCGTCCATGGAGGCCCCCGCGAGGGACAGGGGCCCGCCACCCCCGTGCCGGCGGGCCCCGCGTGAAGACAGCCTGCCCGGCGCCGGGGGTGGCCCAAGCCCCGGACGGCCGGTTCCAGAGGTTGATTTGAGGGTGCCGTACCCGGCCTGCGCCCATTGCCGTACGCGGCTCGCGCCCAGTGCCTGCCGTACGCGCGGGCGTCCGCACGCGGCGCGCACGGCGGGGGTGCGGCCCCGTGGCCACGGACCGGACGGCTCCGCGCGCGGGGACCTCGAACCCCGAGCACCGGCGCCGTCCCCCACGGCTGGTGCGGCGCACGGCCACTCGGCCCCGTGCGGGGCGCCTGTACGGCCCCGCGCGAGGGGAACCTTCACCACCCCGCACGGGGGGACCCGCGCAGCCCGGCGACAGAGGTTCTGGGCCCTGCGCGGCTCTGCGCGGGGAGCCTGCGCGGCCCCGCGCGAGAGGTCTGCACGGGCGGTGCGAGGGGGGTCTGCACTGTCCCGCACGGGGGGACCT